>JAOZUQ010000013.1:0-6794 GCA_029938635.1 Candidatus Aminicenantota bacterium | reverse complement strand
CGTGTTAATTGGAATAAGAATCCCTGATCATCAACCTATTAAGAAATTTATAGATTTCCTTAAATTCCCTATCGTATCAACATCAGTTAATCTCACCGGGAACCCGCCTCTTAATTCCGATGATAAGATAGCAGGTTTTATTAAGAATTCAGGCTTCTCATCTGAAACAATAATTATCAGTGAAGGAGAGTTGGATAATTCAAAAGGGTCAACAATAATTGACCTCTCTGATGAAATCCCACGTATTGTAAGGGAAGGAGATGATCTGGTGAGAGTTCAGAAATTTATTGTTGATGTTCAGAAAAAGAATCTTTGGTGATCTTTAACTTTTTTCTTAGTTTGTCTGTTATAACATTAATTTCTACTTCATCACCATAAAGTTTTTTCAGTTTTCTGTAGTATTTACCAGCTTCCTTTATATCTGAGCTTTCCATCAAATTTGCTTTTTGCCATAACGCCGGGATAAAATCAGCACTATATTCAAGGCATTTGTTAATTTCTGTTTCACTTTCTTTTAAATTTCCATTCCTCTGAAGAAAAACAGAATATTCAGTTTTAAAAAACTGGTAATTAAAAATAGTTATCCAATAATTCAATTGAGTATTCATATCAAGTAGTTCTCTGAAACTTGAATCAGCTTCATTTATTTTCCCTTCATTTTCCAGTCTGATAGAATTGAGATGTAAATAAAATTTGTATGGACTGGCGAAGTTTTCAGCATTCAGGTTGAAACGGTTCACAATTTTGTTTAACCATTCCAAATCATCGAGAAAAGCTTTATTTCTACCCATTTTTAAATTGATCAAAGCCCTGATCCACCTTTGTTCAGAAGAATTACTATTTATATTATCAGAATCAAAAACTTTCAATGATCTCTCTATTGTTGATAATGCCTGCTTATGCTCTCCCTGTAAATATTCAATATAAGCAAGTTTAGAATATGCATTTCCAATATCTTTGATAGAATCTGTCACTTTCAAATAATCTCTTACTGCATCCCGGGCATCGTTGAATCTTGCCTTTAATATTGCTATGTCAGATAGAGTCAGGTAGGCCCAGTATACGCCCTTGCTGTCTTTCCTGATTGCAGCTTTTTTAGATGCTTCAGATGATATAAGCTCCCCTGAGAAAAAATATCCATCACCAAGTGAATCAAATGAGTTTGCTGAATTATCCAGATTTCTGTACTCTTCAAACAACTCAATAGCTCTGGTGTGATCACCCATATATGAATTGCAATATCCAAGATGGTTTATGGCGCTTGAAAATTCACTGTCCAGGTTAAGGGCATCTGAATAAAATGATGCTGCCTTCTCTGCATTACCATGATGAAAAAATGCCTCACCAAGTTCAAATAAAGTTTTTTTAGAAAGAATATTTCGCTCCATGAGCTTATTCAAATATTCGATTTCATCATTGAAATTAAATTCAAGCCTTGCATTTAATGCAAGTACTTTTAACTTTACCGGTTCTATAATATGGTCTAATAATGGTATTATCTCTTCTATCTTTTTCTTAGCCAGTGTTCTACTACCCCTGAAATAATAAATATTGGCAAGATAATATTTGTCTGCAGGAGTTTCATCTGTTCCTGCAAAACTTTTTTCAGCATCCATGTATTCATATTTATAGAAGTCACCTAGTCCTGTGAAGAAACTTTCAAATTTATCCCATTTTTTTCCGTATGTTGATGATATAGCTTTAATTTCAAGATTCCCTTTTTTCAATGGGAAGATCTTCTTGTATATCTTTTCAGACAGCATATCAATCTGATGTTTCAGAATTGAATCTTTGTTTTCAAGGCCGGGAATAGTCATAGAATATTTTTTTGACCCGTTATTAGATGAAATTACAATGTCAAAATTATATATACTGTCAATTTTTGAAATTGATCCTCTAAGGTCATAAAATATCCGGTATTTATTCTTTATGGTTTTTGAATCACTGTTGTCCTCATCTGATCTCGAAATGGAATTAATGGTTTCAGGAGTAACAGTATCAAACTCATCAAATTGATCAAGAGATTCCCTGGTCAGAAACTTAACGCCTTTCTTTACAATATCCGGGGCATCTCCATCCAGATCATTTACGTTAATAAAGAAAATGTCTGATCCTCCGGAAAATGAGAGATTCGTTTTACTTTTAAAGAACAGGAATGCTGAGAACATCATAAGTATCAGAGTAAATACAATTGAAATTCTTTTAAACAAATTTGTTTTTGTAGAGATCAGGGGAATTGTCTTTGCTTTAATTTTTTTGATCTTATAAACAAGTTCTCCGAGATCTTCAATGTCAGAAGTTCTTCGGATCTCATCAAGCATTTCCCTTTTTTCACCAATATCTATAATTTCTGTTGCACCAATCTCTATTTTCTCTTTTCTTCTCAAATCCAATTCATCCTGAATTTCTAGAAGAATTGATTTTATTTCAGAGAATTCAGAGAGTCTTTCTGCTTTTTTCTTTTTTAATAATGCAGTCAGTAATTTAACCAGTGGAGGACTAAATTTATTTGAATATTCAATATCCTTATTAATAACGTTATAAAGAGTATTAATCTGTTCTTTATCATAGAATGGATTCTTTCCTTCTATCAATTCATACAATAATATCCCGAATGAGAATATATCGCTCCTGTTATCAAGGTCTTCCCCTCTTGCCTGCTCTGGTGACATATAAGCCACTGTTCCCATAACAATCCCTTTCTCAGTAAGATTCGAATTGACAATCCCTGTTTTCATGGAATCAGAACCATCTCTGAACTTTGCCAGACCGAAATCGAGAATTTTCACTATCCCCTTTTTGTTAATTATTATATTTCCGGGTTTGAGGTCTCTGTGAATAATACCTTTCTCATGAGCTTCATTCATTCCTTCACATATCTGAAGCCCTATATCAAGGATCTTTTGAATCTTTAACTCTTTATATCTTACAATTGCGTCAAGAGTTACACCATCAATATATTGCATGACAATGTAGTGATTGTTTTCTTCCTCATAAATTTCATAAATCGGGCATATATTCGTGTGTTCAAGTTGAGATGCGGTTTGAGCTTCCCTGAGGAATCTCATTTTGGATTCAGAGTCGGAATCAGATCCTTTCTTGATACTTTTTATTGCAACCTGTCTTCTTAATTTCAGATCTTCCGCAAGAAAGATCTCACCCATTCCTCCAATTCCTACTTTTTTCAGTATTTTAAAGCGATCATTTATTATAAACTTCTTTTCTTCATCAGTAATAAGTGAAGAAATTTTAGATGTTGAGTCCGGGCCTTTTATATTCATTATTCGATTTTACTTTTTTTTTATGAAATTCTAACAAAAATTTTTGTTCTTTACTACATCTGCCTGGGGTTTAAATAAAAATTGTATTTAAAATTTACATTTAGTATTTTCAATAATATAATAAAAAACTATGAAAATTGCAGTAGACGCATCTCAACTTAATTCCTCTTATACCGGAGTGGGCAGATATCTTTACAATCTGCTGAAACATATGGCACCGTTATCACAGGACATGGAATATACACTATTTTTCAGTTCAGATGTAAAACTTAAGCTAAATCACACAAATATTAAAAAAATTGTATTAAAAACAGACCGGGGAAACCTGTACTGGCAGAATTTCGTACTCAACAAAGCTTTAAAGAGAGGAAATTATGACATTCTGTGGTCACCTAATTATTATTCCCCGGTATTTCACAAAGGCAAATCTGTGATCTCAATGCATGATGTATCATGGAGAGCATTGCCGGATAATTATACATTTCTTAACAGAATAATCCGCGAAATACTTTCAAGGCGGAGTTTAAAAAAAGCTTCCGCAGTTTTTACTCTTTCAGAATTTTCAAAAAAGGAAATAACCAATTATTACGGGACAGATCCTTCTCTCATCAAAGTTGTTTATTTGGCTATAGATGATTCCTTTGAAAGATCCGGAATTCAATTTATTAAAGATTTCAAACATAAGCACGGGATTTCTGAAGGGCCTGTACTTGGATTCCTGGGGTCTATCTTTAAAAGGCGGAATGTTGATAAACTAATCAATTCATACCATTTTTTAAAAAAATCTTACCCGGAACTTAAACTAATACTTGTGGGAGAAAACCATGATCCGGAAGTTGAAATACTTCTAGGAAATGATCCTTCAATAATTTGGATAAAAAGACTTCCTGAAAATGAGATAAAGGAGTTTTATTCAAGCATTGATCTCTTTGTCTACATTTCAGAATATGAAGGTTTCGGCCTTCCACCCCTTGAGGCCTTGAGATGCGGAACTATCCCGTTACTTTTGAAAAAAACTTCACTTAAAGAAATTTTTCCGGAGATCGCATTGTTTATAAACGAGGCGATTTCAGAAAATTTATCAGAAAAAATAGATGATTATCTGAAAGATCATAAACGAATAAGTAAAAATATTCTTTCAAAATTCAGTGACAGGGAAAACTATTTTAACTGGAAAAGAGTAGCTGAGGAGTACATTAAAGATTTCAGAGAATTAATTCAGTCGGAACCTGACAATACTGAAGAATAGATTATTTCCAAATTTTCCTTAAACTTTATAATAGAATATTCTTTTAAAATTTCACTACCTCTATTTACGATTCTCTCTCTAAGTGGAATATCGTTCCAAAGCAAGTTTATCTTTTCTGCAAATTCTTTCTCATCAAGGGGATCGTCAAGGTAAACTGCCGCATCCTTCAATACCTCTTTCAGGGAACCGGAATCTGAAACGACTGATGGAGTCCCGTTTTTTAAAGCTTCAAGTGGAGGATATCCGAACCCTTCATGAAGGCTTGGAAATACAAACAGATTTGCTTTATTATATAGCAGTACTAATTCTTTATCAGAAACATAACCTGTAAAAACGATCAAATCTCTGCTTTTATTTGTCAGAAGGTCATTTAATTCTTTCTTCTGATCTCCATTGATCAATCCGGTTAATACAAGAGGCTTTTGGAAAATATTTAAAGCTTTTGCCAGAGTTTTTACATTCTTATTACCATCAAATCCACCTGCATAAAAAGCATACTCAAAAGGAATAGCAGGGAATATCTCTTTTATTGAATTCCCGTCCTCAGATTCGAGATTGACCGGAGGATAAACAACACTGATCTTATCACCTGAAATAATTTGCAAATCGACAAGGTCGTTCATTGTGCTTTTTGATATTGCAACTATCTTATCTGCTCTCTTTGCAGACTGAAGTATTTTTTTAAATATAAAAATATTCTTTGCTGAAGAGAACTGAGGAAATAAAAGTGGTGTAATATCATACATGGTAATAATATATTTGATCCCCGGAATCTTATATGGAAGGGCAAAAGCTGTAGAGTGATAAATATCGATCCTGTGTTTTTTTAAAAGACGCGGGAGGAAAATCCTGTCCGAGAATGTAACCCCTCTCCTGGGAGTTTTAATAAGTATTCTGTTATTTGACCTTTCATCTACATCTTCTCCCCCGAAAAAGAGGAAATAGAAGTCAGGATTATTTTTGAAACTTTCAATTATCTGGTTAACATATCTACCTATCCCCCTATATCTGGAATAGGTCTGTAGTGGCCTTGCATCAACCAGAATTTTCATTTAGAAATTTCTCCACTATCCTCCAGAATCTGGCAGGTGTATCCTTTACGAAATCGTAGGCATAATCATCGTTCAGGTTCCACCATGATTCTCCGGCAACTCCGACATTCTCATTAACAATTACTTCACATCCCAGGAAACGTGCTTCTACCGGCATCCTGCCGGCCCATTCCATTCCAATTGGAAGATAAACAAATTGATCAGATTTTTCTAAAATATTAAAAACCTCATCAGGAGTTTTATTTGATATCTCATCAGGAGTGATTCCCCTGTTGATACAATAATCTCTGGATTGTTTATACCCTTTAACCGGATGAGGAGAATAAAAAATTGTGCTTCCCGATTTTACAATATTTTTTTCCCGGGAGTTTTCGATTCTTTCAAAAAAATATCTGTTAAATGCGGAACTCCCGAGAATCTCCATTTTTTCAACTTTGAAAAAAGGGTTTTTTTTATAAACCCCATATTGTTTTTTAGTTAAAAATATTGCACCTTTAGAGTTCATATAAAGTTTCTTAAGATAAAGATGCGGGCAAATACATCTCTTGAAAAAATAATGGATCGGCTCTTTCTTTGCTCTTGAGAAATCACCATCATATCTGCATATTCGCATATCATGCTCAAATAAAATGTAATTAGTATTTGAAGTTATATAATCTAATTGATCGCTTGTTGCTGTTTTCAGATTTCCAATTATAATCAGGTCAAAAGCATTAAGTTCCGGGCATTTCAATTCACTTATCTTTCTTTTTATTATCTCAAAGGGACATGCCTCAATAATTGCTGCATCAGTTAATTCTGCACCACCGGGAAAACTGCTGACATTATCCCTTGGCTCGTCATCAAATTTATCTGCAAGAAAAAGAATCTTCATTGTTTATTAAAATTGTATAATAAGTATTTTTTCAATTACAAATAATCTTTATGCAATCGTTGATGCCAATCCCAGGCAGTTTTTATAATTATCTCTAAATCTGAAAATTTTTGTTTCCAACCAAGTAATTCTTCAGCCTTTTTCACTCCTCCAATAAGTATTGCAGGATCTCCGATTCTACGTTTTGCTTTAATGGCAGATATTTTTTTTCCAGTTACCTTTCGTATACAATCAATTACCTCAAGTACAGAATATCCTTTCCCATTACCTAAATTAAATATTTCGCTTTTTCCTCCATTAAATAAATACCCCAATGCAAGAATATGTGCATTCGACAG
>JAOZUQ010000054.1 GCA_029938635.1 Candidatus Aminicenantota bacterium | reverse complement strand
CATCAAAATAGAGTTAAAGAAAGAATTTCTGATAAATATTGATTTTAGTGAAAAATTGTTCGAGCTTCAGAAATATATAACACTTGAAAAAATACTCTACTTAATAAGACGAATGGAATTTTTACAAAGAGATATCAAACGGAATCTTAATAGTAAGATACTGATCCTTGAATTTATCAACAGCTATGTCTGATCAGAATAAAGAAGGATTCAGGGTCCTTACGGTCAGCATTAAAGACAGAAAGGATATTAAGCACTATAAAACCAAGAATATCAATATAAAACCAAATGATCTTGTAATGGTAGATTCGCTTTTTGGTGAAGAAGTAGGAAAGGTTATTAAGTCATTTGGGGACAAATTCAATTGCATAAAAAAAGTTGTATTAATACCTGAAATACTAAGAGTTGCAGGGGAAAGAGACCTCGAGGAATTTTCTAAAAAAAGAGAATCTGAGAAAGAAGCGTTCTCGTTTTGTAAAATAAAAATAAAAGAGAGAGAGATCCCGATAAAACTGGTTAAAGTGGCATTTGTAACAAACGAAAAAAAGTCAGTGTTTTTTTTCACCTCTGAAGGCCGGATCGATTTCAGAGATCTGGTAAAAGATCTTGCAAAAAAGATAAAAATGCGAATTGAAATGAAACAGATCGGGATCAGAGATGAAACAAAGATAATAGGTGGCCTTGGAATATGCGGCCGTCAATTATGTTGTAAGACTTTTTTATCCAATATTGAACCTATCACTCTTCAAATGGCAAAAAAGCAGAACCTGAGTATGAATCCCCTGAAAATCTCAGGACAATGCGGAAGGTTAATGTGTTGTCTTTCTTATGAAGATGATCATGGCGGAAGAGTTTATATTGAAGACAAAGATGAACTCATCGGCTATGATGAAGAGCAGGATATGTCAGTCTCCAAAAACAAAAAGCCAAGAAGGTAAGATCTTTTTGATTACAATTACTTAGTTCTTGAGAAATTTTCTTATAGAGAACAGAGAAGAGAAAAAGCCAATTGATGTTCCAAGTATTATAAGCCTTATAAAGATGGATGTTGGAATGAAATCAAAACTCAGAACTCCTTTTGATAGTTCAATAACAGATCTTGCATAGATCGGAATTAATTTCAATAAAGTGAATAAAATGATTGAAGCGAATATACTTCCGAAAAATCCCAGGATTCCTCCTTCAATGAGGAAGGGGATTCTGATATACCAGTCAGTCGCTCCAACAAGTCTGAGTATTGATATCTCTTCTTTTCTATAATAGATGTTGATCTTAATAATGTTGAAAATTATAAAGATCGAAATGAAAATCAGAATACCACTTAAAAATATCCCGGCAATAGTGATAAATCTACTCAGGGTTGTTATCTTCTCAGCCCAATCAAGGTTTACCTGTTTACTTTCAACTATGCTTAATTTCCCTATCTCTTCAATAAGAGATGTGATCTTGGTATTTTTTTTCTTTTCCTTGAATTTCAACTCGATTGAAGAGGGGAAAGGGGAGGATTTGAATTCATTAAGAATATATTTAAGCTCCGGGAATTCTCTGGTGAACTGGATCTCACTCTGATTCTCGGAAAAGTATGTAACACTATCTACCAGAACATTGTTCTCCAGCCTCTTCGTAAGATCATCTATCAATTTCTTTTCGACACCTTCGTTAAAATAGAAAATCGCAACGATGTTCTTCGAAAAATTCTGAGTGAAGTTTTCAATATTCAGAGATAGATAATTGAAAATTCCAAAAATAAGAAGTGTAAATGCGATTATTCCGAGAGATAATATATTTATAACCTTATTTCTCATGATATTGATTATTGAATTTATAATAGCAGTTTTAAGGAGGTTCATGATATTCCACCAATGCCAATATCTGATACCAGCATACCTTTATCAAGACGGAGGATCCTTTTAGGGAAGAGTTTAAGGATGTTATTATCATGAGTTGCAATAAGGACTGTAATTCCGTTTATATTTATCCTTTCAAATATTTTAATTATATTTATTGACAATTCAGTATCCAGGTTTCCGGTAGGCTCGTCAGCAATTATTATCTTCGGATTCCCTACTATTGCCCGTGCAATTGCAACACGCTGCTGCTCTCCACCCGATACATGAGTAGGGAAGTAGTTTCTTCTATGAGTAAGTCCTACCAGGGTAAGGGCATTGATCACCATTTTATCAACTATCGCTTTCTTCTCATTCCTTGCAATAAGCGGAATAGCCACATTTTCATATATTGTACGGTTCTCAAGAAGTTTGAAATCCTGAAATACAATACCGATATCTCTTCTTAATTTATAAAGTTTATTATCGGGGAGAAGATTAAGATTCATAGAATTAATAAGGATCTGTCCTCTTGAAGGAACTTCCTCCTTGTATATCATTTTAAGAAATGTAGATTTGCCGGCACCTGATGCACCTGTCAGGAAAATGAATTCTCCTTTTTCTATTGAAATACTGATGTCGGAGATAGCAAATTGATTTTTAATGTATTGTTTATAGACGTGATAAAATTCTATCATTTATTTCCCAAGTATTATCTCAGCTTCTTTAACTATTCTTTCGGGCGTTAGTTTATACAATTCATATAATTCTTCAGGTTTTCCTGATCTGCCGAAACTGTTCTCAACACCGATGATCTTCATCTTTGTAGGAGATCTCTGTGAGAGCACTTCTGCTACAGCTGAACCCATTCCTCCATAAATAGAATGATCTTCCATTGTTATAACATGTTTAGTTTTTTCAGCCAGTTTTATTACAGTTTTCTCATCCATTGGCTTTATTGAAGAAAGGTTTACCACAGCTGCATTAACAGAGATATTTTTTAATAGTTCCGCTGCCTCCATCGCTTTGCTCACCATTGAACCGATAGCGAAGATAACCAGGTCATCACCATCAATAAGAACTTCAGATCTGCCGGGCTCGAAATTATTCTCTTCACTGCATACAACAGGGAGATCACCTCTGATGAGCCTGACATAAAAGGGGCCGTATTCTCCGGAGACATATTCGATAACTTTTTTTGTCTCTATAGAATCAGCAGGGACTATCACCCTCATATTCGGGAGTGATCTCATCAATGCAATATCCTCAAGAGCCTGATGCGTTGCTCCATCTTCTCCAACCCCTAAGCCTGAGTGTGTTGCAACAAGTTTAACATTTGAATTATTATAACAGACAGATTGCCTTACCTGATCGAATACACGCCCTGTAAGGAACACTGAAAAACTGGAGGCAAAAACTGTCTTACCGGTAAGTGCAATTCCGGCTGCAGTTGATATCATATCCTGTTCGGAAAGTCCCATGTCAAAATAGCGATAACCGAATTTTTGTCCAAACTCGAGGGTTTTTGTAGACTTTGCCAGATCTGCATCCAATACAACTATATTTTTATTCACTTCTCCTAATTCAACAAGAGTTTTCCCATATTGTCCTCTTAAACTTCCCTTAAGCATTTTCCAGCTCCTCTATTGCTTTTCTAAGTTCTTCATCATTCGGGGCCGTTCCGTGAAATGTAAGATTATTTTCCATAAATGAAACACCTTTTCCTTTTGTTGTTTTTGAAATGATCATTGTCGGTTTTTTCTCTTCCTTCTTGAATTCAGATATCGCATTCTCAATATTTTCAAAATTGTGGCCGTCTATTTCTATCACGTTCCACCTGAAAGCCTCCCATTTTTCTCTTACCGGAGATATATCTTTGATATCTGAAACATATCCGTCTATCTGCTGGTTGTTGTAGTCAAGAAACGCACAAAGATTCGATAATCCTCTGAAACCGGCAGTCATGGCTGTCTCCCATATTTGCCCCTCCTGAGATTCTCCATCACCGATAATAGTAAACACATTTGAAGAAGAACCACTCAGCCTGGTGCCAATTGCCATCCCGGATGCCATTGAAAATCCCTGTCCTAATGAGCCTGTTGAAGCTTCAACACCAGGAGTGTCAAGGCGGTGAGGGTGACCCTGAAGATGGGAGTTTATATTTCTTAAAGTGCGGAGATCTGATTCAGGAAAAAATCCCTTTAATGCAAGAACTGCATATAATACCGGTGCTGCATGTCCTTTAGAAAGTACAAATCTGTCCCTGTCGGGGTCATCCGGTCTTTCCGGGTTTATGTTCATTTCATTAAAGAACAAAAAGGCCATTATGTCTGCGATAGATAAGGACCCGCCAGGATGTCCTGATCCTGATGCTGCAATCATTTTAACTATATGGATCCGGATATTCTTTGCTATTTCCTTTAGATTTTCATGCTTTTCACTATTCATTAAGGATCTCCTGTTTCAGTTTCAGGATCTGAAGTACTTCAGATTCCATTGGTATTTTACCACAAAAATTAATTAATTTTACAGGATAAAAATAAGATTCGGGATTGAAATTGTAACGATGGGGGAGCTAAACCTTCTCTTTTTGTTCTTCCTCTTTTAACTCTTTATATAATATTCTTCCACAATTCTCACAGATAAAAATATTAGTTGTAGAGATTAGTTCACTTAATCTCTGGGGCCTTATTTTAACATTACATATGCCGCAAAAATTTGTTTCAACAAATGAGATGGCTTTTCCTTCTCTGTTCTTTATTAATTTGTCATATATCTTAAGGAGATCATCCGGAACAGTTTTTCTAAGTTCTGCTTTACTATTTTGTTCTTCAGTCAGTTTTTCTTTGTAATACAGGAGATTTTGATCCAGATCCTTGATCCTCTTATTGTAATCTTCTGATATTATCATGAATTCCGATTCACTCTTTCTAACTTCTTCCATTACTTCATCGGATTTCAGCATCTCTTCAATTATCTTCTCTTCTATCTCAAGGATCTTATTCTCTTCGTATTTTATTTCTGTAATGAAACCCTGATACTCTTTATTTGTAGTAGATTTGTTCAGTTGCTCTTTGTATTTTGATATTTTTTCCTTTAAAAGGAGAATATCCTTTTCGAATTTTTCACGGGCTTTTAAATTGTCTTCAAATTTCTCTTTGGATTTGCTGACAATATCGGCTTTACTATCCCGATCTTTTTCAAGTGATTCTATGGTTTTCGGGATCTCTGAGATGCGTATGTCTGTCTCAGTTTGCCTGTCGTCAAATTGCTGAAGTTTGTATAATAGTTCAAGACCGTCTTTCAAAAGATGCTCCTAAAAAAGATTGGGCCTACCAGGATTCGAACCTGGAACCTACCGGTTATGAGCCGGTGGCTCTAGCCGTTGAGCTATAGACCCGATATTAAAAAGAGATTATCAAAAATTGTGAAAAATGTCAAGAACAAGATTGAAATTAGTGATATAGAAATTGTCATTTTGAACTATAGAAATTGTCATAAAGAAATGTAGAGATTGTCATTAAGTACTGTAGGACTTGTCATGAAGAAATATAGAGATTGTTATTAAGTATTTTAGAGATTGTCATTAGTACTATAGTAAATGTCATTCCTTATTATTTCGGAATTACAATCAATGGCAAGTTCCATAGAGCTAAATGGCATGAATGTAGTGAATAATTGACAATTACTGTGAACTCTTAATGACAATTCCTGTTTCTTATTTTTTCTCGCTTGAATAGTCCGAAAAATTTTTATAGAATTAGAAGTGAAATTTATCAATGTCGAGGGAAAAATTGAGTATTGAAGAATATAATGAAAAAAGTATAAAAACACTTAACTGGAAAGAGCATATCAGAAAAAGGCCTGGTATGTACGTAGGGAAACTCGGAGACGGGAGCTCACAGGATGATGGTATTTATCTCCTTATAAAAGAGGTTATTGATAATTCAATTGATGAATTTATGATGGGCTTCGGCAAAAAGATCGATGTTTCGATAAATGAGAGATCTGTAAAAGTAAGAGATTACGGCAGAGGCGTGCCATTGGGAAAAGTGAAAGATGTGTCATCAAAAATGAACACTGGCGCTAAGTATGATTCCAAGGTTTTTAAAAAGTCTGTGGGACTGAACGGGATCGGAATAAAGGCTGTTAATGCTCTGTCTGAAAAATTTGTCATAAGATCGTTTCGTGAAGGAGAAAAGAAAGAGATTGAATACGCAAGAGGAAATGTCCTAAAAGATAAATCTCTGGAAGAGTCCGGGTTGCAGAATGGAACTGAAGTTGTGTTCACACCTGACAGAGAGATATTCGGAGATTACCGTTTCCTTTCGGAATTTGTTGAAAATCAGATAAATTATTATGCCTATCTCAACTCCGGCCTGATCATTAATTTTAACGGAACCCGGTATTTTTCAGAGAATGGACTTCTCGATCTTCTAAATGCAAATATAAATAACGGAATCATATATCCGATAATTTACCTGAAAGGTGAAGATATAGAAGTTGCAATTACACATGGAGGCCATTACGGAGAGGAGTATTACACTTTTGTAAATGGCCAGAACACTACACAGGGGGGGACTCACCTTCAGGCTTTCAGGGAAGGGCTAATAAAAACCATAAGGGAATTTTACAGGAAGGATTTTGATGTTTCAGATATAAGGACCTCAATTATTGCAGCCATAAGTGTAAAGATAGAAGAACCGATATTCGAGTCCCAGACAAAAACAAAACTGGGCTCAAAGGAGATGACCCCCGGGGGATTATCTTTGAAAAACTATATAAATGATTTTCTCAAAAATCAACTTGATAATTTTTTACACAAGAATAAAGAGGTTGCGGATCTTTTGCATTCAAAGATACTGACATCTGAAAAAGAGCGTAAGGCAATGTCAGGGATCAAAAAACTGGCAAGAGAAAGGGCAAAAAAAGCAAATCTTCACAATAAAAAATTAAGAGACTGTAAGATCCATTTCAACTCGAATAATGAGAGGAGGCAGGAATCTACTATTTTTATAACTGAGGGAGATTCTGCAAGCGGATCCATAACAAAATCGAGAGATGTTCCGACCCAGGCAGTTTTCAGCCTTAAGGGAAAGCCATTGAACACTTTTGGTTTAAACAAGAAAATAGTATATCAGAATGAAGAATTCAACCTACTGCAGGCGGCTTTGAATATTGAGGACGGGTTAGATGATCTTAGATACAATAATATTATCATTGCCACAGATGCAGATGTTGACGGTATGCATATACGTCTCCTAATTATAACCTTTTTCCTTAAGTTTTTTCCTGAATTAGTTAAGAAAAACCACTTATATATTCTCCAAACTCCACTTTTCAGGGTAAGAAACAAGAAAAAAACCATATATTGTTATTCTGAAGAAGAGAAGACAGATGCGGTTCATGAACTGGGAAAGAATTGTGAAATGACCAGGTTTAAAGGACTCGGAGAAATATCTCCGAATGAGTTCAAGGAGTTCATTGGCGGGAAAATGAAACTTGAGCCTGTAATAATGAGCAAAGAGGGCTCTGTTGCAAAGACTCTTCAGTTTTATATGGGGAAAAATACACCTGAAAGGCAGGAATTTATAATAAATAACCTTAAAATTGAAAGTGAATTTACTGAAGAAATTCCGGTGAACTGAACGGGGAGGACCTGAGATAAATGGAAGAAAAATCTGAAAATGGAAACGGGTTTAGTGAAGATAAGAAACTTCAACATGTAAAAGATATTCCGGAACTATATAAAAGCTGGTTCCTGGATTATGCTTCTTATGTAATACTTGAACGTGCTATACCGGAAGTTCTTGATGGATTAAAACCGGTCCAGAGAAGAATCCTTCATACTATGAGGCGTCTTGAAGATGGACGCTACAATAAAGTAGCAAATATAATCGGATTTACAATGCAGTATCATCCTCACGGGGATGCTTCCATAGGGGATGCACTTGTAGCTTTGGGACAGAAGGAATTGCTGATAGATACACAGGGGAATTGGGGAAATACACTCACAGGTGATAAATCAGCAGCTCCCAGATATATCGAGGCAAGATTAACAAAATTTGCTATAGATGTTGTTTTTAATCCTAAAACTACGGAGTGGACAAATTCTTATGACGGACGAAATAAGGAGCCGGTAGTACTTCCTGTAAAATTCCCGATCTTATTGTACCTCGGAGCTGAAGGGATCGCAGTTGGGCTCGCATCAAAGATACTTCCTCACAATTTTATCGAACTGATAGATGCAGCTGTGTCATATCTTAAAGGAGAGGATTTTATTTTGCTCCCCGATTTCCAGACAGGAGGGTTTGCTGATTTCTCCAGATATCAAAATGGACTTCAGGGAGGGAAGGTCAAGGTCAGAGCAAAAATTGAAAAAATTGACAAGAAAACTATAAAAATAACAGAGCTTCCTTTCGGGAAAACTTCAACATCATTAATTGAGTCTATTCTTCTGGCAAATGAAAAAGGGAAGATCAAGATAAAAAAAATTGACGATAATACTTCTGACAAAATTGAGATATTCATCTCTCTTCCCGTCGGGACATCTCCGGATAAGACTATTGATGCTCTTTATGCATTTACTGATTGTGAGGTCTCAGTTTCTCCTAATTGCTGCGTTATAATGGATAAAACGCCTAAATTCATAGGTGTGACCAAGATATTAAAGATCTCAACAGACAGCACTGTCGGACTTTTGAATCTTGAGCTTGAAATAAGAAAAAGGGAATTGGAAGATTCATGGCATTTATCTTCATTGGAGAAAATATTTATTGAAAACAGAATATACATAGAAATTGAAAATTGTGAAACCTGGGATTCAATAATCGAGACTATTGACAGAGGGCTTGAACCGTTTAAACCCGGATTAAAAAGGGAAGTAACTACTGAAGACATAACAAAACTTACAGAGATCAAGATCAAGCGGATCTCAAAATATGATTCATTCAAAGCTGATGAGTATATAAAATCTTTAGAAGAAGAGATGAAGGGTATCATGGAGTCTTTGAAAGATATTAATGGATATACAATAAATTTTCTCTTAAAACTTAAAGATAAATTCGGGAAAGGGAAAGAGAGGAAAACAGAAATAAGGAATTTTGATCAGATAGAAGCTACTAAGGTCGTTGCAGCAAACAAGAAGCTCTATGTGAACAGGGAAGAGGGATTCTTCGGATTTTCTTTAAAAGGAGATGAATTGGTAAGTGAATGTTCGGATATTGATGACATTATCCTTTTCATGAGGGATGGTAAATTTATCATAAAGAAGGTTGATGAAAAATCATTTGCCGGAAAAGACATTATTCACATAGATATCTATAACAGAGGCGATGAAAGGACAATATACAACGTTATTTACCGTGATGGGAAGGAGGGGAAAAATTATATGAAAAGATTCCCCGTGAAATCTGTAACCCGGGATAAGATTTATGATATGACAAAAGGGACAGATGACTCCCGAATACTATATTTCACAGCCAATCCGAATGGAGAAGCGGAGAAAGTCAGGGTATTTTTAAAACCGAAAAAAAGATTAAGAAATCTTCAAATAGATCTGGATTTTTCTGAACTTGCTATTAAAGGGCGAAACTCCCAGGGTAATACTCTTACTAAAAATTCAATTTCAAAGATTCAATGGCGGGAAAGTGGAGTGTCAACTCTTGGCGGTATCGAATTATGGTTTGATTCCTCGATCAACAGGTTGAATAGTGACGGCAGAGGAGAATATCTCGGGGAATTCTCCGGAGAAGACAGGATAATCGAAGTTACTGCTGCAGGTACCGTTCAATTATACAATTTTGATATTTCAAATCATTTTTCAGATGATAAAATCCTGGTTAAGAAATATGAAAAGAATCTTATTTATACTGCAATTTATTTTGACTCCGATCAGGGATTTTGTTATTTGAAAAGATTTAGTGTAGAACCATCTGACAAAAAGATCAGATTCATTGGAGAACACCCGGATTCTAAGTTGCTTGCTGTATCTGAAACTCCCAGCCCGATATTTCATATAGAATTCGGAGGAAAGAGCAAGAAGAAGAGAGAAACTATTAATGGTGAAAAGTTTATTGCTGTTAAGGGGATAACAGCCCGTGGTAAAAGGGTTTCGACACAACCGGTTTTATCGGTAATAGAAGAGACTGATGTCGGTAAAAAAAAAGAAGATATAGAAACTGAAGATACAAACAGCGAAGATTTTTCTCAAAAAGATTTGTTTTAAACCAAAAAAAAAGGGCAGCAAATGTGCTGCCCCCTTTTATTGAGATATCTATCTATTTTATATCTTTTTCAAACCATTTAGACCTATCGGGATCTTTAGGGCTTTCAGGTTTTTTGAATTTTTTCTTATCTAGTTCTTTCAGAAGATGTTTTACTGCTTTCTCCATGCTTGGATCATTACCTTTAGCGATCTCTTCAGGAATATCATAAACCTCAAATCCTTCATCAGGATAAACACCGACACCTTCAACTATATACTCACCTTTTGTATTTACTATCGCAGAGGATGGAACAGCAAATGAAGGGCCATCCACCAATCCGGGACTCCATCCATAACCGACGAGGCCTCCCCAGGTTCTGGTTCCTATGAGTTTGCCCAGTTTCTTTGATTTGAACCAGTACGGGAAATTATCGCCGCCTGAAGAAGAATAGTGATTTATCAGCATTGCAAGCGGGCCGTTGAATGAGAATAACGGTGCAGGCCTTAGGTCCAGATCTCTGCCCTGCCAGTAAGCATAGGTTTTTGATGAGAGTTTCTCAATCATCTTTACCGGAGACCATCCGCCGCCGTTATATCTTTCATCTATGATCAGGGCTTCTTTATCATTAAAAGAATAGATTCCTTTAAATAACTCCCGGTTTCCAGCAAAAGCTGTATCGGGAACATGTAAATAACCTATCCTTCCATTTGAAAGTTTTTCAACCAGTTTGCGCTTGGATTCGATCATGTCATTATACATAAGACCAAGTTCACTTCTAAGAGGTTTTATCCAGTATATTCTGCTATTTTTCTTGTCAGGTGTAGCACTAACAGTAATACTGATTTTTTTTCCGGCTGTGTTCTCAAGAAAACGGTAAGGATTATCGTAAGCACTTACACTATAACCATTGATCTTAACCAAATAATCACCTTCATTTACCTTGATACCGGCTTCAGTCAAGGGAGATCTGGTCCTTTCGTTCCAGTTTTCGCCTTTATAAATTTTTAAGATCTTGTATAAACCGGCAGTTTTATCAACTTTGAGCTCAGCTCCGAGGAGACCTGTATCGAGCCTTTTTACCCTGTTGAAATCACCCCAATTAACATAAGTGTGACCAACATTCAGTTCCCCAACGAGTTCTCCGAAAATGAAATCAAGGTCAGCTCTATGACTTACATGAGGAAGAAGGACTTCATATTTCTTCCTCATTTTAGTCCAGTCGACTCCATGCATATTTCTAACATAGAACCAGTCTCTGTAGATCCTCCAGCCTTCGTTATAGATTTGTTTCCATTCTTTTACCGGATCGATCTTCATCATTACATTGCTGAAATCCAGTTTACCTGCTCCGGATTTTACTTTTGCTTTAATATCTGTAATTCCCCAGGTTTTACCTGATCTGTACAGTATTTTTTTGTTATCTGCAGAGAGGGAGCCGTAACGGATCTTGCTCATGATCAGATCGGATTTCTTTTTCTTGAAATCGAAAAGATGTAAACCATTGTTATCAAAGTAAATTGCTTTCCCTTTTCCTATATCTGTAATTCCGCCATATCGACCAGTCGGTAATGGGAAAACTGTTATCCTTTTATCAAGGTTATTAAAGTCAATTTTTACAATGACTGACTTCTTTTCGTCCTTTTTCTTGTCTTTTTTCTTATCTTTATTTTTTTTATCGGCAGCAGGTGGGGTAGGTTTCACTTCCAGGTCGTTCTTATCTTTAAAAAGCGAAGGAGAAGATTCTGTTAAACCGACAGCAAATATCCTTGCGGTTTTGTTGTAAACAAAATCAAATTCCATAGTTGAAAAACCATCATTGAAACTGAAGTTGAAATCTCTGTCTGAAACAAAATATATGTATTTACCGTCTTTGGAAAAAGAAGGAGAGAAGTCCTCATACATTTCATTTGTGATCTGAGAAGATTTTCCGGTAGTTACCGAGTATACCCAGATTGAGCCCAATTTGTTTGATCCTCTATTTGTGAAAGTTATCCATTTTGAGTCGGGAGACCAGGAATAATCTCTTATCGTACCGGATTTGGCTCTGGTAATAAGTGATATTTTTCCTGTCGAAATATCTATAAGTTGTAATTTTCTGTCTGCATTGGAATAAACAAAATACTTACTGTCAGGAGACCATTCTGCAGGATACTTCCAAACCTTCGTGCTTGTAAGTTTTTTTGCTTTCTTTTTCCCCAATGGATCAACAATGTAAAATTCGAAATCGCCGGATTCATCTGAAACATAAGCGATCCATTTTCCATCGGCTGATGCAACCGGATACATTTCTCTTATACCGGAGGTTCTTGTGAGATTCAGTGTTATTCCCTTCTTTTCAGCCGGAACAGAGAAAAGATCTCCTCTTGCATCAAAAATAGCTCTTTTCCCATCTGAAGTTATGGTCGCACCAAATCGGGAAACAAATCTGGATACATTCTTGAAATACGGAAGAGTGTTCGGGTTATCAAATTCCAGATTAACTGTAAGTTTTGTTGTCTTTTTTGTATTAAGATTAATTTTATGCAGATAACCGCCCTTTTCAAAGATAATAGTACCGTCAGATCCGGAAGGCCATAGAACATCAAAATCGTTGAATTTTGTAACCTGCTCGAATTTTCCGGTTTTTAGATCATATGAATGAAAGTTCAGAGACAAACTTTCATCAGAAACGTAGAAAATTTTATCTTTAAACCAGACAGGATGCTGATCAGTTCCGGGAAATGTAGTGATCCTTTTAGATTTATCTTTTTTTAGATCATAGATCCATACATCCTGAGCTCTGCCGCCTTTAGTCCTTTTCCATGTTCTGAATTCTCTTCCTATCGGTGTATAGACTATTTTATTGCCATCGGCTGAGAATGAACCCCCACCGCATTCAGGGATCTGAAGAGGTTTTTCAAGTCCGCCTTTGACGCTAACAAGAAAATATTTACCCATTCGACGGCCGTAAGGTGTTCTGTTCATCCGAACCAGGATCTCATTGCTGTCAGGTGTCCAGTCCATTACTATATAATCATATCCTCCTCTAGGAGGCATAACGCCTACATCATTATAATATGTGAGTTGAACCGGTGATCCTCCATTTGACGGCATTATATAAACCTGCCTTGAGCCGGAATACTCGGCTGAAAAAGCTATCCATTTCCTGTCTGGTGATATCTTCGGGAAAAGTTCAAGCCCTTCATGAGAGGTTAACCGCTTGGCATCTCCGCCATCTGAAGAGACACTCCATATATCACCTGCATAAACAAAAACTGCTAAATTTCCATTTATGTCAGGAGTACGTAAAAGCCTTGCATCCTTGGATGCGAAAGTTGTTCCGAATATTAAAAGGATCGAAACAACAATTAGTATTGTCTTATTCATAAGACCTCCTTTTTTACTTAATAATTTTTTACGTTACAGATAATATAAAGTTTAAGTTAATAAATTGACAGTATAAGTTTAGTTTTAAATTTTGTCTTGAGCAGTACAAAAAAATCAGCTATAATGCAAAAATGCAAAAAAAATATATAAAAAAAAACTTTTTATTTTCAGGTTTAAATAGGAATGTTCTGATTTTCTTTTTATTTCTGATTTTCTCTATAGTTCAGACAGATTTTATTAAGAGTGAAGAGTCTCTGAGGTTTGACCTCGAAAGTATAAAGGCTCTTGCTGTCAAGCAGAATAAAAGTATTAAAAATGCAAGGCTTGACATGAAAATAGCCAGAAATGTCGTTAGAGAGACCACTGCTACGGGATTACCACAAATAGAAGGCAAACTGTCCTATCAGGATATGGCTCAGATCCCTACAACACTTATACCTGCTCAATTTGTAGATCCTGATGCTGAGGAGGGGACTTATTTCCCAATGAAATTCGGTACTCAGCACAATATGTCAATGGAATTAGTTGCATCACAGCTTGTTTTTAACGGAACTTATATAGTAGCTCTTCAATCTTCAAAAATTTATATGAGATTATCCAGGGAAAGCCTTATTAAAACTGAGATCGAGGTTAAATCTCTTGTGACCGGAACCTATTACCTGATAATGGTAAGTGAAAATTTGAAGATTATTCTCGAAAAAAATCTTAAAAGTCTTAAAAAGCTTCATTATGAAACTGAAGAAATGTATAAAGCCGGTTTTGTAGAAGAAACAGATGTAGATCAGATTGAGTATTTTGTGATTGGAATAAAGAACAGATTGAATTCAATAAAAAGGCAGATAGATATAACCTACAAGCTGTTAAAATTTCAGATGGGTTTGAAACTGGATACAGAAATATCAATAGAAGGTGAAATTAATGATATTGCTGCAAATGTTGAATATAAAACTGTTCTGGCCAGGGAATTCGACCTGAATGGTCATATAGATTTTAAGATGGCGGATACACAGGTGAAATCCTCCTCATTACTATTAAAAAAAGAGAAATCTATGTTTCTCCCATCCATAACTGCTTTTATTTCTCACTCAAGAAATGCCATGAGAAATGAGTTTAACTTCTTTAAGGATAATGAAGACAAATGGTTCCCGTCAACAATTCTGGGACTAAACCTTAATGTTCCGATTTTTTCAAGCGGAATGAGACTGGCTAAAGTAAAACAGGCAGAATATGATCTTGAAAAGTCTCTTAACATGAAGAGTGATGTCTCAGATAGCCTGAATCTGGGCTATCTGAATGCAAGGTCAAGGTATCTTACATCAATCGGAGGTAAAGAGAGCTCATTCAGAAATCTGCAGATAGCAGAAAAAATATATAATAAGACAATTGAGAAGCTTAAAAAAGGTGTCTCGTCAAGTATGGATTTGATTCAGGCGTATAATCAGTTTCTTGAGTCTCAATATGGATATACTTCGGCACTTATTGAGTTCTATAATTCATTAACCGAATTAGAGAAATATTTAAACATAATTTAATAGAATAGGGGATAAATAATGATAAAAAAAATATTACTAATTGCTTTAATATTCGTTTATGGTTGCAGCTCCGGGATAGACAAAGAGAAAGTTAAAGCTGAAATACAGAAAAAGAAAGATGAAATTGTAAGTCTTGAAACAGAAATTAAGGCTCTGGAAGAAGACCTGGAAAATAATGGAATGAGTGATGCAGAGTTTAAGATCCTTGTGTCGGTCAAAAAGATAAAAGCGGAAAATTTCGAACATTTTCATAATGTTAATGGAATAGTTGAAGCGGTAAAGGAAGCTTATATTAGTCCTGAGATCGGCGGCACAATAGAAAGCATCAAAGTTGTTGAGGGGCAGAGAGTAAAAAAGAACGAACTCCTTGCAGTGCTGAATTCAAGGGTGATCCGGAGTTCAATCTCTGAATTAAAAAACTCATTAAAACTTGCAGACACATTATTTGAAAAAAGAGCAGGATTGTGGAAGAAAAATATCGGTTCAGAAATTCAATATCTAGAAGCTAAAAATCAGAAGGAATCCCTGGAAAACAAGATGAAAACCTTAAATGAGCAATTGAGTATGACTCTCATAAGAGCTCCATTTGATGGAATTATTGATAATATTGATAAAAAAAAGGGTGAACTTGCTGTGCCCGGATTACCTATAATGCAGATAGTTGATATAAGTAATGTATATATCAAAGCCGATGTTTCTGAAGCTTACCTGTCAAGTGTTAAGGTGGGAGATGAATCTACGATCACTTTCCCTTCATATCCAAGCATTATAAGAAAGGGTGACATAATACGGGTTGGAACCGTGATCAATCCCCAGAACAGAACTTTCCAGGTAACTTTGAAGTTGACGAACAGCAATGAAATGTTGAAACCGAATATTGTTTCAGTATTGGAATTGAGAGACTTCAGTGAAACGAAAGCTGTGATAGTACCTTCGATTATAGTAAAGAATGATGGCGAAGGTTCATATCTTTACAGACTGAAGAATTCAGAAACCGGATCGATTGCAGAGAAAATCTATGTGAACTCAGGTAAGGTCAATAAAGATAAGATCATGATCAAGAGCGGAATTGAGTTTGGAGATGAGATAATCATGAAAGGATATAACCTTGTAAAGAACGGCAGTTTGGTAAAAATAGCTGGAAATCCGGAAAATGAAGGTAATAATGAATAATGATAATAAAAATGATAAATCATGGAGAGAGTTTAAACTCACAACATTAGCCCTTAATAATAAAAGTACTGTTTTTCTACTTGCTCTGATAATACTGGTTTTCGGACTTATTGGATACACAACAATGTCGAGGGAGACTTTTCCCGAAGTGGTTATTCCTAACATATTTGTCAAAACAATATATCCTGGAAATCCGCCTATAGATATTGAGAACCTTATCACGAGACCTATTGAAAAAGAGATCAATACAATAAACGGCATTAAAGAATTAAGCTCCACTTCGACTCAGGGAAATTCAGATATTATAATTGAGTTTAATACAGGAATAGATCTTGGAGACGCTCTTCAGGATGTTAAAGATGCTGTTGACAGGGCAAAGAATGAACTCCCTTCCGATCTTGATATAGATCCTATTGTAATGGATCTCGATCTGAATGAATTCCCGATTATGAATATCAACCTTTCAGGTGATTTCAGCTTAGCTGAATTAGAAGATTTTGCAGAGTATCTGGAAGATGAGATCGAAACATTTCAGGAAATATCAAAGGTAGAGATAAAGGGGCTTGATAACAGGGAAATTCAGATTAATATTGATAAACATAAACTTGATCTTATGAAACTCAGTTTTCAGAATATTGAAGATGCTATTGTATTCGAAAATATCTCTATATCCGGCGGTGAAATTAAAATAAACAATTCAACCAGATCAGTACGAACCATAGGTGAATTCAAAAGTATTGAAGAGATCATGAATATAGTGGTTAAACATGAAAAGGGTAATATCGTTTACCTTAAAGATGTGGCTGAGGTGGTGGACGGCTTTGAAGACCCGCTGACTCTGGCAAGGTTGAATAAACAAAAAGTTGTGTCGGTCCAGGTTATTAAGAAATCAGGTGAGAATGTTATCAATGCATCTGATAAAATTTTCAAATTACTTGATGAATCAAAACTGGACGGGAGTTTACCTGAAGGACTTCATATCGATATATCAAATGATCAGTCCGAATGGATAAAGAGTATGGTAAGCAACCTTGAGAACAGTATTATAATAGCAATCTTTTTTGTAGTGCTTGTGCTCTATTTCTTCCTGGGTACCCGTAATGCTTTATTTGTAGGCATAGCAATACCAACATCCATGACATTATCAATAGTCATACTCAATCTGATGGGTTCTACAATTAATATGATGGTATTATTCGGACTTGTATTAGCTCTTGGTATGTTGGTTGATAATGCTATTGTGGTGATAGAAAATACTTACAGGTTCACAGGGAAGGGATTTCCGGTGAATGAGGCTGCAAAAAGGGGGACCGGAGAGGTTGCCATTGCTATAACTGCATCAACAGCCACAACATTAGGGGCATTTGTGCCTCTGGCATTCTGGCCGGGCATGATGGGTGAGTTCATGAAAGTGCTGCCGGTCACACTAATAATTGTATTATCATCATCACTATTTGTCGCACTTGTCATAATACCGGTTTTTGCAGCAAGATTTTATAAAAATGAAAACGATGTTGTTATCCCTGAGAAAAAAGTTTCACTGAAAAGAGCAGCTATTGCATTTGGAATAGGGTCTTTTGCTTTTGTTCTTAAAATAAATGTTATTGCATTTTTTGCGATAACCGGTGCCCTTTTGATCCTGTTGAATTTGTATATTCTCAGGCGTTTGTCAGAATGGTTCAGGAATACTCTTCTGGTAAAACTGGAAACAAACTACAGGAGAGCAATAGAATTTTCACTGAAAGGAAAACGGCCGACACAGATCATCATTTTTACTGTTATTCTTATGATGCTCACAATGGTTTTCTTCAACCTCCGCAAGCCGCAAGTCAACCTTTTCCCTGATAACGAACCGTCTTATTTCAGTTTATTCGCAGAGTTACCTGTGGGATCAGATATCATGGCTACCGATGAGATCATGAAAGTATTTGAAAATGATGTGTTTGAAATACTCGAACCAAGAAAAAATATTGTTAAGTCTGTATTGACAACGATCGGAAAAGGTGTTGTAGGAGAGAATGAATTTCCAGTCGGGGACACACCTAATAAAGGTATGATCACTGTATCATTCGAAGATTATGAGTTCAGAAAAGGTGTTTCAACTTCTTCAATAATGAAAGTGATGTCTGATAAACTGACCCATAAAATTCCCGGAATAATTGTGACTATTGAAAAAATGGCAATGGCTCCTCCGACAGGTAAACCGATAAATCTGGAAGTTACCGGAAAGGATTATTCAACTCTGATAGAATTAACAGGTAATATACAGAAGTATATTGAAGAATCCGGTATTGACGGGATTGAAAACCTGAAGATGGATCTTGATGTGGGGAAACCTGAATTGATCGTTGAGATCAATAGAGATAGCGCAAGAAGATTCGGATTATCCACGGCTCAAATAGCAAGTACGATCAGAACATCATTATTCGGAAAAGACGTGTCAGATTTCAAAGACGGTGAAGATGATATCCCTATTATTTTGAAATTTGAAAAAAAATACAGGCAGGATATTCCTTCGATCCTTGATCAGAAAATTACATTCAGGAGCCAGTCATCAGGAAAGATCATGCAGGTACCGATCTCATCAGTAGCCGGTTTCAGATACAGTACAACTTATAGTGCTGTTAAGAGAAAAGATACAAAGAGGGTTATAACACTATTCTCAAATGTTATTGAAGGTTATAACAATACCGAAGTTAATCAGAGGATAAAGAATGCTTTGAAAAATTTTGATATGCCTGAAGGTTATAAGTATAAATTTACGGGTGAACAGGTAGAGCAGCAGGAGACCATGGATTTTCTTCTAAGAGCCATGATGATCGCTTTATCAGTAATAATGATGATACTTGTGACTCAATTCAATTCCTTTGCGAAGTCCCTGATAATTATTGCCAGCGTTTTCTTTAGTACTATAGGTGTTTTCGGAGGTATCGCTACATTTAGAATGGATTTTATCATTATAATGACCGGAATTGGAATAATATCTCTTGCCGGTGTTGTTGTCAATAATGCCATAGTTCTGATGGATTATATAGATTATCTTAAAGAGAAAAAGAAAATTGAACTTAATCTTTCCGAAGAAGAAACCCTTCCTATTGAAAGAGCGGTTGAATGTATTATTGAAGCAGGTCAGACAAGATTAAGGCCGGTACTTCTGACAGCAATAACAACAATTCTGGGACTTATTCCGATGGCTGTTGCACTTAATATTAATTTCAGAACACTTGTGACTGAATTGAATCCCGATTTGTATTTCGGGGGAGATACTTCACAATTCTGGGGTCCTATGGCCTGGACAGTTATTTTCGGATTAACCTTTGCAACATTCCTTACTCTGATTGTTGTTCCTGTTATGTATCTTACCGGAAACAAGATTAAACTTAATTTTCTGGAATGGAAAAATAAGTAAATGAAGTTAAGTGATTAATGATTTATTTGTAAAATGACTATAGGCCTTATCATTGCAGCAATAATATCTCCTGCAATATTCTGGATATTCTATTTCAGATATAAAGACAGGTTCAAGCCTGAACCATTACTGAATATGGGTGTTTCATTTGTTTTTGGATTTTTTTCGGGACATCTTTATCTTAAATTCATAAGTTTAACAGAAGCAGTCGGAATTCCTCAGGACCAATCATTTTTTATTTTTAGTGGATCATTCAAATCACTTGTTTTTCTGGTGTTTGTTGTCGGTTTTTTTGAGGAATTGTTCAAGTTCATCCCTTTTTTGTTCGTTATAAAATGGTTCAGAAATTTTGATGAAAAGATTGACGGAATTATATATTCGTCGGTTATTGCACTTGGTTTCGCTGCTTATGAGAACCTTGTTTATCTTCCATATATATCCGGAGCGGAACTCCTGGGAAGAGTTGTAGCTTCGCCTTTGACGCATACAGTTTTTGCTTCACTATGGGGTTATTATGCCGGTCTGTTAATACTTAACAATAAAAAAAATTATCTGAAAGTATCAGCAGTATTTATTTTCTCTTTTGTAATGCACGGTCTGTATGACTACCTTTCGTTATCTTCTGTTCTCAGAATATTATCCTCAATACTCATACTCCTGATCTGGATCTGGCGGATCCGGATTATTGAAGTGGAAATCAACCGGTTAAAAAAAAGTGCTCTGAATTAAACCGGCGCCTTTAGTACATCCTTGAAAATAGAGGAAGGATGTGGTAAAAATCTAAGCATGGAAAGCTCAATTTTATTAATTTCTCAAGCATCTTCGAATCAATTTGGTAACTACTACACCCTTATCTCACAGGCATCGTTAGTTGTGAAGGGAGTGCTCCTTTTACTGG
>JAOZUQ010000053.1:17909-21209 GCA_029938635.1 Candidatus Aminicenantota bacterium | reverse complement strand
GAGGCTACGATTGAGAGGGAATTCAGGATAAAGGAGTTAAATGACAGGATAGAAGAGCTGGAAGATGAATTGAAGAAAAAGGGATAAGGACAAAGACTTTCACAGGAGAAATTAAAGATTCATTTCATTTAAATAAATTTGAAAAAATAACTTTATTTCATTATCATTCGATTGAAGCTGATTTAAAGATCATAACCGGAATATAATGAAAATTTATCAGAAAAGATCAGAAAACCCCTTTACCGGGGCAATTGTTGAAATTGACAAAAAAAAAATAAGCAGACGAGATAAACAAATAATACTATTATTGAATATAAATGGTAGATAATGGATAAAAAAAATAGTGATCAATTATTAGAAAAACTCAGGGAGAGTGAAGAAAGATTCAAGGCCGCATTTGACTCAGTAAAAGATTGTATCCTTATCTGGGATAAGGATTACAATTATCTATATGCTAACCCTGCCGCAATTGAGCATGTAGGAACAACTGCGGACAAAGTAATAGGAAAGAATATTCGGGATGGACTTGGGCATATACCTGACTTCATGCATTTGTGGATGAGCCGTATCGATCAGGTATTTGAAACATCAAAAGTCCTCAATTTCCAGGACAAGACAATGATGAAGGAAAGCCTTATGTATTCAGAGTCGGTCCTTACACCCATATTAAAATCTGATGGAAGTGTGTCAGCTGTCTGTGTAGTTTACAGAGATATCACTGAGAGGAAACTGGACGAGGAGATACTGAAAAGACAAAGGGATTTTTCTGAGAGCATCATCAATACAAGCAATGCAATAATTGTGGGCCTTGATAAAGATCACAAGATACAATTGTTCAATGAAGGGGCTGAAAAAATCACAGGATATCGAAAGGAAGAGATGATAGATAAGGACTGGTTTCATGTATTTTTTCCTTCTGAAATTGTCGACGATATGATCAGTGTGTGGGATGATGCATGGGGGATAAAATTCCATACATATATAAATCCGATACTGATAAAAAACGGAGACAGCAGGATCATCTCCTGGCAGACAACCGGAATGTATGAGGGAGGCGAAGAGAATCATTTACTGATCTCTATCGGAGAAGATATCACGGAGAAAAACCAAGCTGAAGAAATGCTGAAGATCAGTGAGGAAAAATTACGCACAACCATTGAGAATATAAATGATATTATTATCTGGAAGATGGATGAGAAGGGGATATTTACATATGTAAGCCCTGCTGTTGTGAATATATTGGGATACGTTCCAGATGAGATGGAGAAAACTTTAGGGTTATTGTACTTCAAACCGGAAGATAAACTGTTAATTCAGAAAAAAATGGCGGACAGGATAAAAGGCGACCGAACATCTAATAAATTTGATATGGTTGCAAAAGATGGTTCTTTCATTCCTATGGAGTTGAGTTCATCTGTAATCAAAAATGAAAATGGAAACATTATTGGATTTTCCGGAATTGCACGGGACATCACCCAACAGAAAAGGGCTGAAGAGGAGATATTTAAATTAAAAAATAATTTGGAGGTCAAAGTTGCGGAAAAAACAAAAGAACTGAATGAGAAGATAGTAGATCTGCAGCGTTTTTTTGATGCAACGGTAGACAGGGAATTGAGGATGAAAGAGATATCTGATGAAAATGATAAACTGAAAGCGGAACTAAAGATATTCAAAAAAACTAATCAAGTATGAACATAGCTCAGAACAGAATGTATCAATAAATTTTATTATAGGAGGGAATATGGCTGGGAGCAAAATGCGCGTTTTGATTTTAGAGGATATCACCGCAGATGCGGAACTTGCCAAAAAAGAGTTGAAAAAGACTTTCAAAGATCTTGTTGTGAAAGTTGTTGATACAGAGAAGGATTATTTAAAAGCTCTGGAGAAATTCAAACCTGACCTGATCATCGCAGATTACAAATTGCCCTCATTTGATGGATTATCTGCCGTAAAGATCAAACAGAAAATATCTCCTTCAACTCCTTTTGTTATATTGACCGGATCTAAAAATGAAGAGATTGCGGTTGATTGCCTGAAAGCCGGTGCCGATGATTATGTGATAAAAGAACACATGAAGCGTTTTGGCCCTGCAGTTCTGAATGCAATAATGAAAAAAAAGAGTGAGATCAATCAAATAAAATTTGAACAGGAATTACTTGAAAGCCAAAAAAATCTTAATAATGCACAAAAGATCGGAAAGCTGGGTTTTTGGGACTGGAATATTGTTACCGGAGATCTTAACTGGTCAGACAATACATTTATTATTTATGGATTTAAACCAAAGGAGTTTGTACCTTCGTTTAAAATATTTGAAAAAATATTGCATCCGGAGGATGTGGAACGGGTAAAGTTGAATGTAGAAGCTGCATTAAAAGGTGACTCACTTTATAATCTTGATTTCCGGTTCATTAGGCCTAAAGGAGAGATCGGCTGGATCCATTGTGAGGGAGAGGTTACTTTTGATGAAAATGGAAAAGCGATCAGGTTTTTTGGAACTCAGATTGATATCTCCCGGTACAAAATAATAGAAGAAACATTAAAAGAGAATGAACTTAAAATTCGTTTACTTGCTGATCACACATATGACTGGGAATACTTGATAGCTCCGGACGGAAATTATATTTATATATCCCCTTCCTGTAAGAGGGTTTCAGGGTATAGTCCTGAGGAATTTATTTCAGATCCGGAATTGATGTTCAGGATTGTGAGATCTGATTTCTCAAAAAAAATAAGATCACATTTTAAAGATAAACATATAAAGGATGCGCCTGGATTTGCAATGGAATTTCCGATCATCAACAAGAGTGGAGAGGAGATCTGGATCGAGCATCATTGCAATCCCGTGTTTGATAATGAAGGAAAGTTCAGGGGGAGTAGGGGGAATAACAGGGATATAACAGAGAGGAGAAATGCAAATAATAATTTAAAGGAAAGCGAAGCTCATTACAGATATTTATTTGATTCCCTTCCTTATGGAGGCGAGGTTCTTGATCTGAAAGGCAATATAACAGATTGTAGCCCGCAAACAGCTCTGATGCTCGGATATACAAAAGAGGAAATGATCGGGAAACATATAACAGATTTTTTGGCTGAGGATGTTATTGAAAATTTTAAAGAGGAATACCCGAGAATTTTAAAAGGTGAATGTGTTAAAGTGGAGATTAAAATGGTTCACAAGAACGGGAGCCAGCTTTTTATTCATAGGGCAGCTCGGCCAATTTATAAAGGGGAGAAGGAGATCATGGGTGTACTGGCCCTGAATGTAGAAATTACCGAACGAAAACAGGCAGAAGAAGCATT
>JAOZUQ010000053.1:0-17809 GCA_029938635.1 Candidatus Aminicenantota bacterium | reverse complement strand
TGAATTCAGGATCCTTTCAGATCTGACCTTTGAGGGAATATTGATCCATGACAATGGGATAGCGATTGATTTTAATCTTTCCCTTGCCAATATGTTTGGATATCAAAGAGAGGAGTTGATAGGTAAAAATTTAATTAAGTTGTTCATCCCTGAAGAATTTCATACTACAATTGCAGATAATATTAAGAAGGATAATGCCTCTCCTTATGAAGCAGAAGGGAAAAGAAAAGACGGATCTGTATTTCCAATAGAAATTGAAGCAAGAAATATTGTTTTAGAAGGCAAGAGGTTAACAAGAGTAACAGCGATCAGAGATATTACTGAGCGGAAGAAAGTGGAAACGGTATTAAAAAGCTCTGAAGAGAGATTGAAAATAATATTTGAATTAGCCCCGGATGCTATTTATATAAATGACCTTAAAGGAAATTTTCTTGATGGAAATAAGGCTGCTGAGAAACTAATCGGATATAAAAAGGAAGAGTTGATAGGGAAAAATTTTTCAAAACTTGATATCTTGTCTAAAAATGATCTCCCGAGGGCTTTTATAACTCTTGCAAAAAATGCATTGGGGAAGAGGACAGGGCCGGATGAATTTCTTATGAACCGTAAAGATGGCAGTCAGATCCTTTTAGAGGTCAGCAATTTCCCTGTTAAGATCCAGGGCAAATCTGTTGTTCTTGGAATTGCACGTGATATTTCAGAGAGAAAGAGATCAGAGGAGGAGTTAAAACTTACTCAGGCCTCAGTAGATAATCTGACAGATGCTGTCTATTGGATGGGGGCTGATGCGAAATTTATCTATGTGAACAATGCCGCTATTGATGTCCTTGGATACTCCAGGAAAGAGCTTCTCAATATGACTGTTCATGATATTAGTCCAGAATTTCCGGAAGAGGTTTGGCCGGCCCATTGGAAGAAGTTAAAAAATAAAGGATCATTTCTTTTCCAGACTATTCATAAGAGAAAAAACGGAGGTATATTTCCTGTCGAGATAACGGTTAACCTGCTTCAATTTGAAGGAAAAGAGATCAATTGTGCAATAGCCAAGGATATCACTGAACGAAAACAGGCAGAAGAAACACTACGGGAAAGTGAAGCGCAGTTAAGAAACATTTTTGAGAACAGCACAAGCCTCTATTATTCTCATACTCCGGATCATATACTCACATATCTGAGTCCGCAGGTGGAGGAAGTTCTGGGTTATACTATTGAGGAAGCTTTAGTGAAGTGGACAGAATTGGCTACAGAAAATCCTGTAAATGATAGAGGATTCCAACATACTGTCCGAGCAATAGAGACATGCAGGCAGCAACCTCCTTATGAATTAGAACTGGTCAGAAAGGATGGTAGAAAGATAAATGTTGAAGTGAGAGAATCCCCCCTTGTGGAGAACGGGAAGACAACAGCTATTATTGGTTCAATTGTGGACATTACTACCAGAAAGGCAGCAGAGGCTGAGATCATGAAATTGAAAAACAATCTGGAGATCGAGGTTGCTGAGAAAACAAAGGAGTTAAACGAGAAAGTGGATCATCTTCAACGTTTTGTCGATGCTACGGTAAACAGGGAATTGAGGATGAAAGATTTATCAGATGAGAATGAAAAACTGAAAGCAGAATTGGAGAAAAAGGGGTAACAATGAGGATGAAGGAATTAGTTGACAGAATAGAAAAACTGGAAAAAGAGATCAAGGGAGAGAGTAATTGAAATTCGGGATAAGAGAAAAAATATTCGGAGGATTTCTGATCCTGGCTATCCTTTTTTTATCTGTATTGCTTCTTGCCATAAGAGACATAAATAATATGAGAAAAACTTTTGAGTTTGGCACTGCTTATCCTCTGCAAATTACTCAAGATCTGGGTGCAATTGAATCAATGGTGATATCTATACATAGAAGTATGAAAGATGTTGCCTCTTCCCGGTCAGAAGTAGAACGGGGAAAATATCTGTTAATAGTTGACAATCTTGAACAATCAATTTTGAAAAAAATAGAAAATTTGCATCAGAATATAATTCTGGCTAAGGAGAAAACACAGATCTTAGAATTTCGTACTGATCTTGTAAAGTGGAGGCCTATCCGCCAGAAAGTTTCCATTTTGGCTAAAAGTGGAGATCCGGATCTTTCACTGAGAATAACCAGGAAAGAAGGAGCTGATTATGTCGAATTTCTACTACGAGGAGTGTCTAAATTAAGAAATATTGAAATGGAGAACTATATTGTTTTTGCTAAAAAGTTTAGTGATCAACTTGATGATTCCCAGAGTTTGATAATTTTTATACTTATACTGAGTATCACCACTTGTATTTTTATTGCTTTATTTCTTGCAATATCTATAACAAGACGTATATCTGTTTTGAATATGGCAGTAGAAAAAATGGTTGAAGGAGAATTTGAACACAATATCAAAGTAAAAGGGAATGATGAGATAAGCCGATTGGCGAAAAGTTTTAATTTAATGGGTGAGAATCTTTCAATATCAAATAAAGCACTGAAAAAAAACATTAAGGATAGGACAAAAGAACTCAAAAAAGTGAATGAGGATTTTGATCTTTTAAGGTCTGAACTGGAAAATGAAGTTGTTGTAAGAACTATAGAGATTGAAGATAAATTGGACAAACTGAACAGGAGTCAAAAAGCAATGTTATTTATGATCGAAGACCTGAATAAAATATCAAAGATGCTTACAACAGCACAGGGCGAGCTCCTTTTAAAAGAGAGGCTTGCTGTACTCGGGCAGTTTTCCGGTAGTATCTCACATGAGCTCAGGAATCCGCTTGGTGTAATAGACAGCTCCGTTTTCTATCTGAGAAAAAAATTAAAGAATGTTGATCCTAAAATAGAGGAGCATTTCAACAGGATCAGATCAAGCATTATCAATGCCAGTGCAATAATCGAAAGCATACTTAACCTCATCAGGATGAAAACACCTGAGTTGGAAGAGAACAATCTCATAGATATCCTGTCTGAGAGTATTGAGATCAGCAGAGTCCCGGCAAAAGTTAAGATAACAAAAAAGTTTCCGGAAAAGGATATAATAATTTTAAGTGAAAATATACAATTAAAAATGGCATTTAAGAATATTATAAAAAATGCTGTTGAAAGCATGAAGGAGAAGGGGGATCTAAAGATCGGGATAAATCAAATGAAGGATGGAGAAGTTTAGATATATTTTGAGGATACCGGGCCCGGAATCTCAAATGAAAACATCGAAAAGGTTTTTCAACCGTTATTTACTACTAAATCCAGAGGGATAGGATTCGGGCTCTCGATAACAAAAATGATCGTGGAGACTCATAAAGGGGCTATCAAAGCCGAATCAACCAAGGGCAAAGGATCAACTTTTACGGTCACACTGCCTCTGATAAAGAAGAGTGAGAAATAATCTCATAGTTAGTTATAATAAAGTAGTTGAATATAATTAAAGGAGGAAAAATGGAAAATAGTGCCAATTTACTGATCGTTGATGATAACATTGACCATGCCGATAATCTAAATGATATTCTCTCCGAAGAGGGTTATGGCACGGTTACGGTTTATGAAGGTCAAAGCGGAATTAAAATTTGTAAAGACAATGACTTTGAGTTGGGCATTATCGATTTGAAATTACCCGATACGACAGGGCTTGAACTCATTAAAGAATTGTCTGCTATCAGGCCTGGCATGGAATTCATTATTATCACGGGGCATGGCTCCCTTGAAACAGCATCAGAGGCGGTAGGGAATGAAAAGATAATTGCATTCGAAATGAAACCGGTTAATATAGAAAGATTGCTTGTATTAGTCAAACAAATAATTGAAAAGAAGTCTGCACAGAATGCTTTAGCTGAGAGTGAAGAAAAATATAAAAATCTGGTTGAAAATTCCCTTGTGGGTATTAATATCTCCGTGGATTATATCATTAAGTTCTGCAACAGGAGGTTTGCTGAAATATTCGGATATGAGACACCTGAGGAATTGACAGGAATTAATTTTCATAAATTGATTTCTGAGGATGACATTAAAAGTGTGGATTCTGAAATAGAATCAAGGTTGATCGGAGAGAAAACGTTCAGTCATTATGAAGTTAGAGGCAAAAAAAAGGATGGAACCCCTGTAGAACTTGAGGTGCTGGGAGGTCGCCTTATATACAATGGGAAACCTTCTGTTTTTGGAACTATACTTGATATAACAGCAAGAAAAAATGCAGAAGTAGAATTAAATGATTATAAGAATAACCTCGAGATCCTGATAAAAGAGAGGACTGAGGAGCTGGCAGCAAGCAATAAAGAATTGAAAAGGTTTAACAAGCTTTTTGTCGGCAGGGAGAAGAGGATCAAGGAATTGAGGAATAAGTTAAAAGAGTTGCATGATTATGATACAAAATTTTAAAGTAGAGATTTTCAGCCAATGAGAAAAGGTGTGACAGGATTGGTTAAATGACCGAATTTAAAAAGGATGTGAGACGGAACTATTGGTTTTCGTTAGGGGTATTTATACTTATTCTAATTATCATTTCCATAATGTTTATCAATATAAAAAAAAAATCAAGGGTGGATGTGTTTGTCCGTGACATGAATGCTGATCTGGTTTTCATTAAAGATAGTATATTTCAGGGATTACAAAAAGGTGATTATACTATTGTAGATTCATTACTACGTGGATGGGCAAAACTCCATAGAGAAAATATCCTAGAGTTAAAACTTATTGCTTCCAATGGGTTTATTATCAGTCAATATTCAAATAAGGAAGAATCAACGGAGTTCATTGAAAATAGTATCGATATAGAATATTCCTATAATAAAAAAGCCACTTTGAATGTTAAATATAGCTTAACATTGATCAATAAGGAGATGATAAATGACTTTATCTTCGTAAGTGTTTTACTTTTTCTGGTCTCATTTGTCCTCATATATATTACAAGGATATTAGTAAAGCGGAGTAATATTTTATTTGTGCTTGAGAAACAGGCTGTTGAATTAAGAAAACTTTCGAGCTCGGTTGAGCAAAGCCCTTCATCTATTGTAATAACTGATCTTAAAGGCAATATAGAGTTTGTTAACCCGAAATTTTCACATGTTACCGGTTATTCTTTCGAGGAGTCGGTTGGCCAAAACCCCAGAATTTTAAAAACCGAAAAACTTTCTCAAGATGATTACAAAAATTTATGGGATACGATCCTCCGGGGAGAGATTTGGCGAGGTGAATTTTATAATAAAAAGAAAAATGGTGAATTTTACTGGGAGGATGCAACTATAGGCCCGATAAAAGATGAATCGGGCTCAATTACTAACTTTATTGCAATAAAAACAGATATTACAAAAGAAAAAAAAATCAGTGAAGAGCTTGAAAAATATCAGAAGGGACTTGAGATACTGGTCAAAGAGAGGACCAGGGAGATAGAGGAAACAGCTTTTGATATGAAAGAGAATCAACAGGCATTGATGTACCTGGTTGAAGATGCTAATGAATCGAGAGAAGAACTTGAAAATTTGAATAAAAAAATGAATAGATCCCTGAAAAAGGTCGAAAATTCAAAGGATCAGATCGATGGGATCTTGAAGTCTATGGCTGACGGGCTTATCGTTACCGATTTTGATGAAAAAGTGATCCTTGTGAATCATATAGCCGAAGAAATATTCAGCATTAATGCAAAGGATCTCATTGGGAAATCTGTAGATTCATTTATTAATGATAAAGAGCTTCTGGAAAAATTCAAAATTTCTTTTGCCGATTCGGAAACCGGACACAATTTTGACTTTAAGATAACTTCAAATAATGTTAATCTTAGTCGTATTTATAATGCAAGGGTTTCTGCAATATGGGATAAGAATGGAGTTGTTACCGGACTGATCACTACCTTACGAGATGTTACCACGGAGAGGGAAATAGACAGAATGAAAACTGAGTTTATATCAACATCAGCTCATGAGTTAAGGACCCCTTTAACTTCTATAAAGGGGTTTTCAGAAATATTGATAACAAGGAAGGATCTGAAGAAAAAAGACCGGGAAAAATTTATGGAATATATATATAAGCAGTCGGAGAGACTTGGGAATTTAATCAATGATCTTCTGGATGTTTCTAAAATTGAGGCCGGCCAGGGTTTTATTTTAAAAAAGAAAAAGTGTAATGCCGGGGAAATCCTGGAAAGTGCGCTGAGTAGCTTTAAGGAAATTTCTAAAAACCATACTTTCAGAATCGAAATCTCAGATAACCCCGGTGAATTATATATTGATAAAGATTTAATACTCCAGGCTCTTTCCAACCTTTTAAGTAATGCTGTTAAGTATTCTCCTGAGGGTTGTGAGATCCTGATCTCTGGCGATATTTCGATGGGAAACTATGTTATATCTGTATATGATGAAGGGATCGGTATGACAAAGGATCAGATAGACAATATATTTGAAAAATTCTACCGGGCAGATGCATCAAATACAGCTATCGAAGGGACAGGGCTCGGCATGGCAATCGTTAAGAATATCGTGGAGTCCCATGGAGGGGAAATACGGGTTGAGAGTGAGTTTGGAAAATGGACACTTGTCACATTTACAATTCCATTGATCGAAGAAAAAGGAAATTAGATGTTAAAAGAAAATAAAAAATCAAATTATCAGAACATTAAATTCTGTAAGGAGAATTACAATGAAAAAAATCTTGATCGTTGATGACCAGGTAGAGATCAGGGACCTTGTTGAAATCACATTGCGTGTTTCCGATTATAATATCTTCAAAGCTTCAAACGGGGAAGAAGCAATCGAGATTGCTGAAAAAGAAAATCCCGATCTGATAATAATGGATATAATGATGCCCGGTAAGCTGGATGGGATGGAGGCTGCGCGAATCCTGAAAAATAGTGATAAAACAAAAGAGAGTATAATTATTTTCCTTACAGCAAAAGGACATAAAATAGACATTAAAGAAGGGAAGGATGTGGGTGCTGCCGGATATTTTGTTAAACCTTTCAGCCCTCTGGAACTGATCAATAAGGTTGAAGAATCTCTGCGTACCTGAAGAGACTCGATATTAATTTCTTCTGTCAAATAATGTAGCAACCATAAATTTACAAATATTTATAGAAAAAACCTCAACAACCTTTATTATCAACCTTATACGCCTTTAGATTGATACTGGCATGTTCATTGCTAATGTAATTGCAGTTCTGGAAAAAAATTACAGGAGGCGGAAATGAAAAAAATATTGATAGTGGATGATGATAAGGATATCAGGAAACTTATTGAGATAAGTTTTAAGTTATCAGGTTATAAAAGTGTTTTTGAAGCAAAAAACGGAAAAGAAGGTTATGAAAAAGCGAAAGAAGTAAAACCGGACCTGATAGTCATGGATGTAAAAATGCCTGGAGAACTGGATGGTATTGCAGCAGTAAAGTTATTAAGGGCCTATCCGGAAACGAAAGATAGTGCAGTTTTAATGTTATCTGCAAACGGGCAAAAAAAGGAGATCGAAGCTGGTTATAAAGCAGGAGCAGATAAATATCTTATAAAGCCATTCAGCCCCATAGAACTGATCAAAAAAGCAGAATTGTTAATGAAAAAGATCAGCAATAGGAATAACAGAAAAAAGGTCTTAGTTCCTGTAAATGTTCCGGTTTTTCAAAACAGGATTTTACATGAGAGTGCTTAATAATGAGTTCTAACCAAATATTTGAAAAGAATCCGAATTTGATCTCAGATTATCATAATCAACTGAAAATATATGCCAGCGACCTTGTAAATGTTTATCAGTCTGAGAAGATAAAGCGTAGTGAACTTGAGAATGCCAATAAGCAGGTACTCCGATATGCAGGGGAATTGAGTTCAACTATAAAGAACCTTAAAGTTTCACATTTGGAGCTTAAAGAATCGTACCTTGATACAATTCACAGGCTGGTCATGGCTGCGGAATTTAAAGATGAAAATACATCAGAACATCTGATAAGAATAAGTAATTATTGCAGATTTCTTGCCGAAAAGCTCGGGATCCCTAAAAAAATGGTTGAAATAATAACCTACGCTTCTCCTATGCACGACATAGGGAAAATTGGAATCCCGGATTTCATTTTAAACAAACCGGGAAAGTTAACAAACGAAGAGTTTGAAGTAATAAAAACTCATACAACAATTGGTGCTAATATTCTTAATAATTCAAAATCTGAAATTCTTCAGGTTGCAGAGAAAATTGCAATTTCACATCATGAAAAGTGGAATGGGAAAGGGTATCCTTACGGATTAAAGGGAACACATATTCCTATTGAAGGGAGGATTGTAGCATTGGCAGATGTTTTTGATGCTCTCACCAGTGAAAGGCCATACAAAAAAGCATTTTCGATTGAGGTCACCTGCAACATCATCAGGGAAGAGAGGGGAGAACATTTCGATCCGGAAATTGTAGACATCTTCTTTGAACACCTGGATGAGATACTTGAGATAAAAAAAGTGCTGATAAAATGAAGGAAAACTGATCCGGAGAAATATCATGAAGCCGGAAAGTCCTATTTACTATAGATACATATAAATCACTAAATCCAAATAAAGCAAATCAAATAATTTTGTAAACTTTTGTCTCACCCTTTAAAAAGTATCAGGCTGTCATAAAAGTGATATATGTGTAGAAATATAGACCTTATTGGAGGTTTCAACAATGTTGGTATTACATATGCAAAGAAATGTCAGGTGAAAACATGAACATTGGGAAAATTACAAAAATCAAACCCGGGGAAGATACGGATGACTAATAGTATTGAATATCCCGGGGTAAAAAATTTTCAAATATCAAAAAGGGAAAAATCGGTCAAAATTCTTTTTGATAAGAGTTTTTCAAAAGTTGTTGAAGGTAATATATTTCTAAATCTCAACTCCCGTTCAGGAATAGGGGAAGAGACATTGATAGAATATCTTGATAATTCCAAAGATTATATTCCGATCAAACTTGAGAAATCGAATGAATATAGAATTTTCAATATGAATGATATTGTTTATATACTTGAAAAAAATATCTTAAATGTCAAAGAACAAAAGCAAATTGACCTTGTCCTGTCAGGGAATATAAAAATAAATGTAGGACATTTTAAAAACCTCCCGAACCCGAGATCACGTCTCCTTGATTATCTTAACGGGGAAAACAGATATATAAGTTTTCTTTATAAGGGGTCTGAGATCCATATAAACAGGGAGAAGATATTAAATGGAGCGGATAATGAGTAATATAAAAAAGCTTTTAGATGTCCTGGTAAAGGTTAATGGCGATGCTATGATATTGAAAACAGGCGAAGCTCCAATCGTAAAGAGAGGTGGGGAAACAGGAACTCCGCTGAAAAAAATCTTTAAAGATGAAGATATTAAGATTATCTCACGTGAATTTAATGATATCTATAAAAGTGAGGGCCTTCTTTCATATGCAGGCAGAAAATTTTTAATTAAGGAATCTAGTGATGGATTTGAGATAGTTATGCTTAGTATTAGCGAGGAGTCCGGGGAGGGATTTTCCGCAACAGATGGTGAGACCCGGATAATGAGTACCGGTTCAACTCATGACAGAAAAACTTCTCTCACAATAACAATTGATGAGCTATTGCTTTTAATGAAACAAAAAGGGGCCTCTGATCTTCATCTTTCTTCAGGCAGTACGCCGGTATTAAGGATAGATGGTGATATTCAGATACTTGATGATCATCCGGCATTGTATGAGGAATGTCTTATGAGTGAATTGAAAAAAATCACACCGGAAAAAATCATGAGTGAGTTTATGGAAAATAGTGATACAGATGTTGCTTATGAGTTAAAAGGTGTTGGGCGATTCCGGACAAATATATTCAAAGATCTCAGGGGAACAGGAGCTGTATTCAGGTTTATCCCTTCAAAGATCCTTACTGTTGATGATCTGGGGGTCCCTGAGGCATTTGTTGACCTTTGTAAAATCCCTAAGGGGTTGATACTTGTGACCGGCCCTACCGGAAGCGGAAAATCCACAACACTCGCAGCTCTGATAGATCATATTAACAAGAATGAGAAAAAACATATTATTACAGTCGAGGATCCTATTGAGTTTGTTTATGAAAATCAAAAATCACTTATAAATCAACGTGAGATAAGTACACATACAAAATCATTTAAAGCTGCTTTAAGAGCTACGTTGAGAGAAGACCCCGATATTATACTTGTTGGTGAGATGAGAGATCTTGAAACGATCTCCATCGCTATTGAGATGGCTGTAACCGGCCATCTTGTTTTCGGTACACTCCATACTTCTACAGCAATTGCTACTGTAGACAGGATCATTGATCAATTTCCTGCTGACAGGCAGGCTCAGATCAGAGCAATGCTGGCTGATTCTCTTACAGGTGTATGTTCCCAAACCCTGTTGAAAAAAAAGGGGGGGGGGAGAGTTGGAGCGTTCGAAATTCTTATCGGTACAATTGGAGTTAGAAATCTGATAAGGGAGGGGAAGACCTTCCAGATGGGTACCATGATGCAGACCGGACGAGGTCTCGGTATGCAGATGCTGAATTCAGTTTTAACCACCCTTGTGGAAGATGGAGTAGTAGAGGCTGAAGAATCACTCTCAAAGGCAATTGATAAAGAAAACCTGAGAACCCTTTTAGGGAGTAAAAACCTCCTAATCGAAAAGGAAGAAACAGAAAATTATGATACAAAATTAAATGTTGCGTGAGGAAATAAAATGAAAAATATTTATCTGGAAAAGCTTTTCGAAAATGCTCCGGAAGGAATTGTAATGGCAGATATGGATGCTAATATCATTTATGCTAATTTAAATTTCTTTGAGATGTTTGGTTTTAACAAGGGTGAGATGGTCGGGAAAAAACTGTATGAAATAGTTGCCCCATATGGAAAAAAAGAAGAGGGGAAGGATTTGGTATCTAAAGTAATGAACGGGGAAAAAATTGAAGTTGAGACAATAAGAGTAAAAAAAAATGGAACTAGGTTTGATGTTTCACTCCTTGCAATTCCAATAGTAATAGATGGGGAAGTTGAAGCGATCTGCGGGATATACAGAGACATAACGGAAAAAAAGAGGACTGAGGAAAAACTCCGAAAGAGTGAGGAGAAGTTCAGGCAATTGTTTGAATCAATTCCTGATGCAGTATTTTTAACAAAAGTAGGAGGAGATAATCCCGGAGAGATCCTGAGCGGAAATCCAGCTGCAGCTGAACAGACAGGCTATTCGATTACGGATCTGATCGGTATGAATATTGCAAAAGATTTTTCTGTGGAAAATTTTGATGAACCACTTCTGGCTGTCAGGGAAGAAAAATTAAGCAAAAAGGATGTGATCCGTTTTACAGAAGAGAAGAAAAAAAAAGATGGGACGAAATACTGGTCGGAAGTTCTGATAAAAATTCTGGACATGGAAGGGGAACAGGTTGCTTTATCGGTTAACAGGGATATAACGGCAAAAAGAAAAATTGAGGATAAGGTCTGGAAAGAGAGGACAAAATTACTATCAATGATATCAGGAATGGATGAAGGAGTGGTATTTGCAGACAAGGATAATAAGATAGTGGAAGTAAATGCCTATGTTTTAAAGCTTGCCGGTAAAAGGTGGTCAGATATTGTCGGCAGATCTTTGTCTGATATTCACTCTCCTGATATCATGAAGAAAATTGAGGGTTATCTGAATAAGTTCCGGCAAAATATAGACTCAAAACCTGTGGAGATACAACGCTCTCTGATGGATATGGAGATGATCTTCAGGCTTCAGCCTATATACAGAGAGGGAAAATATGACGGGGTTATTTTTAATCTGATCGATGTAACTGAACTTATAAAAACCAGGAAAGAAGCTCAGTCTGCAAGCATAGCAAAAAGTGAGTTTCTTGCAAACATGAGCCATGAGATCAGGACCCCCCTTAACGGGATCCTGGGGATGACAGAGCTTGCCCTTTCAACAGAGATGACAGATGAACAACGTGATTATCTTAATACAGTTACAGATTCATCCAAGTCTCTGCTCCATATAATAAATGATATCCTTGACATTTCGAAGGCAGAGTCTCAGAAGATTGAACTTGAGCCAATAAATTTCAAATTGAATGAATTGATTAAAGAATCTATCTCTTCTGTTGTCCTGCAGGCACACAGGAAAGGGTTGGAAGTAGCATATGAAATTTCTCCCGAGATTCCCGAACAAATAATAGGAGACCCGGGCAGGGTCAGGCAGATCATCCTTAACCTCTTCAGTAATGCCGTAAAGTTTACTGAAAAAGGTGAAGTTGTCCTGACTATAAATGAATTGGGAAGATCGGGAGATGATATTTCCATTCAGTTTACTATTTCTGATACCGGTATTGGAATCCCTGAAAATAATCAAAAAATGATATTTTCACCTTTTTCCCAGGCAGATGGTTCTACAACACGTAAATATGGGGGAACCGGCCTTGGACTTGCTATCTCTAAACACTTAGTAGAGTTAATGGGAGGGAAAGTATGGGTTGAGAGTAAAACAGGAGAGGGGAGTAAATTTCATTTTACAGCTAACTTTAAATATAGAAAAGATATAACAGGGGCAAAGCCTGCTTCAATGGACAAATTAAAAAATATTGAAGTTCTGATAGTTGATGATAATGCAACAAACCTGAGGATCTTAAGGAATATGTTCATTAACTGGAAAATGAAACCAACTAATGCATCCAGCGCAAAAGAAGCAATTGAGATAATAGAGAAAAACAATAAAACAGGAAAAACGTTCCCGATTATCTTTGTGGATTCTCAGATGTCTGATATGGATGGATTTTCATTAGTTGAATATATTAATAAAAATTTTATCTCCGAAAGGTCTTTAATAATGATGCTCACTTCAGCAGACAGAACAAATGATGTTGGAAGGTGTAAAGCTCTTGGTATAAATGCATATCTTGTAAAGCCTGTAGCTCAACAAGACCTTCTTCATGCAATCCTTTTATCTCTCGGAAAGGGGGTTGAAAAAAAATCCAGGGAGCAGACTGATCTGATCACGAAAAATTCATTGTTGGATAATGGGCGGAATTACAGGGTGCTACTGGCAGAAGACAATAATGTAAATCAAAGAGTAGCAGCATCATTCCTGAAAAAACTTGGATATGAAGCTGTAATTGCAAATAATGGAAAGGAAGCACTGGGATTGTATAAAAATCAAACATTTGATCTTATCCTTATGGATGTACAAATGCCTGAGATGGATGGTTTTCAGGCCACCAGGTCTATAAGAAAGCTGGAAAAGGGGTCGGGAAATCATATTCCGATAATTGCAATGACAGCGTATGCGATGAAAGGTGACAGGGAGAGATGTCTCCAGGCAGGAATGGATAATTATCTCTCAAAGCCGATAAGTCTTGATAAGCTCTCTGCAAAGATCTTGCAGGAAATAAAGGGGGAATTGGCAAAAACAGGATAGAGAGGTTCAAAATGATAAATTTACTAATCGCAGAAGATGACAGAGTGACCAAAAAAATTATTGAAAAGACTATGAAAGAGTGTGGTTATAATGTTTTTTGTGCAGCTGATGGAGAAGAAGCCTACAGAATATTAGAGAATAATAATATCCAGATCGCAATTCTTGACTGGATGCTGCCGGGAATTGAGGGGATCGAACTGAGCCGGAGGATAAGGAGCGATAAAGAAAAAAATTATACATATATAATTCTGTTAACTGCAAAAAAAAACCAGGCAGATATGATCGATGGTTTTTCTGCCGGAGTTGATGACTATATAACAAAGCCCTTTAATACTCATGACCTGAAAGCAAGAATAAAGACGGGGGAGAGGATCATCGAGCTTCAAAGCCAGCTTATTGAATCACAAAACAGGTTAAGGGAGCAGGCTACCCATGACGGGCTGACAAAATTACTAAACCGGAATGCCATTCTTGAAATAATTGAAGTGGAATATGCTCGCGCTTTAAGGAATGAGATCCCGATGGGAATGATAATGATAGATATTGACCACTTTAAAAGGATAAATGACACCTATGGGCACCAGACCGGCGATGATATTCTACAGGAGGTTGCTTTACGGTTAAAAAATGGGATTCGACCATATGATAGCATCGGGCGTTACGGAGGAGAAGAATTTCTTATTGTCCTCCCGAACTGCAGTATGAATGAAATATATAAAGTTGCCGAAAGACTGCGTCTACAGATTTCGGGGGAAAAATTCAGGACAAGGACAAAACTGATCAATGCTTCGATCAGCATGGGGGTTTTAGTTGCACAATACCCATTTGACAAACCCCTTGATTCATTGATAAACGTAATTGATAAAGCTCTTTACGAGGCCAAGGGAAATGGGCGAAATTGCTGGGTGTCAGTTATGCCTTCAGATAACAATAATATAGGAGGGGAAAATGCAGGAAAATTTAGCTTTGCAAACAAACAGGTTAATTAATTACAATGAAGCTTTGAAAAGAATGGGAGGGGATGCACTTTTTCTTTCAGAACTAATTAATGATTATATAACTGATTTTGATCATTATTATTCAAATATTAAAGTTGCGGTTGAAGAGAATGATTTTCCTGAGATTTCAGTGATCGGGCATACATTAAAAGGATCTTCTGAAATGCTGAGTCTGATATCCTTAAGCCTGATATCAGCCCAAATGGAAATTGCCGGTATTGATAAAAACATCTCAAGTGCTGAAAAACTATTGTCGGAACTAAAAAATGAATTTAAAAATTTGATGTATTTTCTTCAAAAAGTCAAACTGGTACAGTTAAATTGAAATATCTTATTTAAATTCAGGAAGCCCAATGGATCTTATGACTTTCACAAGGTCATCATGATCGAACGGTTTTTCAAGGAAACCATCATAATCACACTCCAGTCCCTTTTGAACCGTATCACTCCTTTTATAAACACTCGACATTAAAACTATTTTTATAGATGAAATTTCAGGATCATTTTTTATCTGTCTGCAAAGGTTTATTCCATGAATTCCGGGCATCAGCATATCAGAGAAAACAACTGATGGTTTCACTTTTTTTATCAGATCGAGACCTGCCTCTCCGTCCTCAGCAACCTTAACATCAAAATCGAGTCCGGTAAGGAATTTTTCCAGAGTTTTTCTAATTATTCCATCATCATCCACAACAATTGCTTTTATCTTCATGCATGTTCCCGACTAAAGTATAAGATAAACTTTTTTTTTTTTCAAATTAGTGAATAGGCTGCAGGTTCAAATCCTGCCCGGGGAGCCATTTCTTTTCCCTTTACTCAAATCCTGCTTAACAGTTAACCATGTTTCAATTTCTTTAAAGCTTTCTGAAAGCGGGGATGATTACGGATAGGATCAAGATCTGAATCGTTATCGATCCATTCTATTGAAGCAAAACCTGTTTCAATTGCCCTTTCAAAATAGTCAAGTGCTTTATCAATCTTCCCCAACTCTGAATAGATACATGCTGCATTATAAAGAACTGCTATTTCATTAGGATCCAGTGATACGGCTCTTTCAATCCATTGTGTCGCTTCCTCATTTTCTCCTGCTTTTATGAGAGCTCCGGCACCAAGATATAGTGCACGAGAATCGTCCGGATTAAGATCAAGATGTTTCCTGACAACATCGAGTGCCCGCAGGTTTGCTTTCTCCATTTCAGTATTCATGTTGAGATCATTGTAAGCACTTACAAGAAAAAGTGCAGCCTCGTAGTCTTCCGGCCTTATGGCGCATGCCTTTTCAAATAGTCCTAAAGCCTGTTCTTTCTTTCCATGTGATCTGCAAATTCTTGCATATTGATAATATGCCTCAAAAAATTTTGGATTTAATTGAATTGCTTTTTCAAACTCTTTTACAGCTTCTTCGTGTTGCCCATTCTGGGATAGAGCAAAAGCTCTTGAAGAGTAGGCTTCAGGGAGTTCCGGGTCTAATTCAAGGGCTTTTTTACTGGCAATAAGTGCTTTATCCAGATGGTCTTTGTTTTTGTCATAATACATATAAAGTTGTGAGTAACTATCAGCAAGTCCTGCATAGGCAAGAGCGTAATTGCCATCCTTTTCTATCGCCTTTGAATACATTTCTATTGCATACTTTTGTGAATCACTATGACCCTGATAATCATATGCACGGCCTTTAAGATAAAAATCATACGCTTGCACAACCTGGGTTTTTACCTTTTCTATAACCTGCTTCTCCTTTATACTAAATCTTATCTTGAGTGCCTGAACTATGTTCTTTGAGATCTCATCCTGGATAGCAAATACATCCTCCAACTCCCTGTCATATCGCTCTGACCAGAGATGAAAGCTGTCAGCCACATTTATCAATTGGGCAGTAATGCGCAAACGATTTCCTGCTTTCCTGACACTTCCTTCAACGATAGTATTTGCCCCCAATTTCTTACCGATCTCACGAATGTCCAGATTTTTCCCTTTAATTGTGAAACTTGAGGTTCTGGCGACAACATGTAAACCTTCTATACGGGTGAGGTCGTTTAGGATATCCTCTGCAATACCTTCACAAAAGTAATCTTGTTCTTTATCAGTACTCATATTGGTAAATGGCAGTACTGCAATTATGTGATTTACAACTTCCTGTTTGGGAGAGTATCTTTGTTTGTCTATTGATTTTAATGCCTCGATTAATTCATTTGCTTTCTGATAACGGGCTGCAGGATCTTTCTTTAAGGTTTGTTCAACGATGTTTATTAATTGTGCCGGGGTATCCTCCCGGAGTTCCCTGATCAGCTTTGGCTCTTCATTTAAGATAGAATAAATTACAGCCTGTTCATAGTCTCCCTTGAATGGCATCTCACCTGTCAGCATTTCATATAGAACAACTCCAAATGACCAGATGTCAGTTCGATGATCTACATTCTCTCCCTTTGACTGCTCAGGGGACATATATGCAGCAGTGCCCAGTGTGGAGTGTTCTTTAGTAAGTTGTATGTCCGACCCCAGCACCTTTGCCAACCCGAAATCCATGATCTTTACATCTCCGGTATCAGTGACCATGATATTTGCACTCTTAATATCACGATGGACTATACCTTTGTCATGTGCAGCTTTTAATCCTGCGGCTATTTGGGTTGTTATATCAAGGACTCTGGTCAGGGGTAAGGGGTTAGAGGTGATCTCCTCTTTTAATTCCTTCCCATCGATATATTCCATCACTATGAACATTTCATTTTCAACTTCTTCAATTGCATGAATTGTTGCAATATTGGGATGGTTGAGTGCAGCAGCTGCCTGTGCTTCAATTTTGAATCTCTCTTTTGGTGAATCGCCATTCGCCCCAGCATTAAGAATTGATTTAGGTAAGAATTTGATAGCAACAATGCGTTTTAGTTTTGTATCCTCGGCTTTATAGACAACTCCCATACCACCTTCACCGAGTTTTTTAACGATTTTATAATGTAAAACTGATTTTTTTTTCATTACAAATTCCGACTTTTAAAAAATTAATTGTAGTTTCTCCTAACATTGTTTTCTATTCTAATAAAAAAAATAAAAATATGCAACCGCAATGGTAGCATATAAATGTGTTTTTTATCCTGTCTTTTCCTTCAGGTTGAATATTCCTTTTCATTCTTCTATTATATTGAATAATTGTTAACATATTATTTTACTTTGTTTAAAGGGTGATAAAATAATGAATCAACTTAATACTGAGACTGAATTATCTCTCCTACAGAAAGAGAATCAGAGTTTAAAACGCTCTGTGGAAGAGCTGTCAATCATAAATGAAATTGCAACCGCAATAAATTCTGCTCTCTCCCTTGACAATATACTTGAATCTATTACTCAAAAATGCAGAAAACATCTGAAGGTTGAACAGGTTGCAGTAATGTTGCTGGATGAGAAAAAAGAGGAAAAACCGTTCCAGACCATGATACGGGGGTGGGAT
>JAOZUQ010000093.1 GCA_029938635.1 Candidatus Aminicenantota bacterium | reverse complement strand
AGAGCATTATATACCTTTGAAAATACTTTTTCGGATGATGAATATCCTTTTTTCTGTCTATTATGTCATTGAGAACATATATATTGCCGGCAATTAAACTGAAAAGAAAAAATGCTAACACAGAATTCTTCAGATATTCTAAATTTGTAAAGTTAAGTGAAAACAGGATCGGGGCAAAAATAAACAGATTTTTCACCCATTGTCTGATACGAAGTGATCTTAAATAATTCTTAATGAAACCCATTTTTGGATTATATCAGTTATGATCTGAAAATCAATCGGGATTATATGAAATATTGCTTTAACAAAAATCAGTCAAACAGGGTTTTTTCCTTCTCCTTCAGTTTAATATTGAAATGTCTGTAACAATTATCGGTCACGACCCTTCCTCTTGGTGTGATCTTTAAAAACCCCATCTGTACAAGATAAGGCTCATAGACATCTTCTATTGTCTCCTTCTCCTCTCCTACAGCGGTAGCTATGGTAGTTAGACCAACCGGCCCTCCATCAAACTTCTCAATTATGGTTGTCAGTATTTTCCTGTCATTTTTATCGAAGCCCTCTTCATCAATTTCTAAAGCTTTAAACGAAAGTTTTACTATATCTTTATTTATTTCTCCTTCACCTTTTACTTCGGCAAAATCACGAATTCTCCTTAGAAGCTTATTTGCAATTCGAGGGGTTCCTCTTGACCTTCTTGCTATCTCATTGCAGGATTCCCCTGTGATCTTAATGTTCAGGATCTCACCACTCCTCAATACTATTTCAGAAAGTTCATCAGCAGAATAAAAGTTTAAATGGATTGGAATTCCGAACCTGTCTCTCATTGGAGATGATAAAAGGCCTGAGCGTGTTGTCGCTCCGACAAGTGTAAATCTGTTAAGATCCAGTGAAATATTTTTGGCCCCGATCCCCTGCCCAATGATAACATCAATCTGAAAGTCCTCCATTGCCTTATAGAGTATCTCTTCAAGACTTGTCTTAAGCCTGTGAATCTCATCTATAAACAACACATCACCTTTGTCCAGATCAGTAAGTATTGCAGTGAGATCCCCTTTTTTATCAAGAACCGGCCCTGAAGTATGCTTTATGCTTACGTTCATTTCTATAGCGATTATATTAGCAAGGGTAGTTTTCCCGAGTCCCGGAGGCCCGGATAACAGGACATGATCAAGAACTTCCTCCCTGTTTTGTGCACCTTTTATATAAGTAACAAGATTGCTTAGATTACGTTCCTGTCCTACAAAATCATTAATAAGTGAAGGTCTCAGATTCCCTTCTTTTTCATTACCTGAATTATCCATATTATTCATATGCTACTGATCTTCTTTAAAATAAGCTTGAAGAGTGATTCGAAAGATTGATCAGGCGGATCTTCTCTTAGAATATCTTCTACAGCTGATTTTACCCCCTTATGAGGATAACCGAGATTAACCAGAGCTGATACAAGGTCATTTTTAACCTTTGATTCCTGACTTATCTCATCATCATCAAACCTGATCTTGCCTGAAAGTTCAAGAATGATCCTTTGAGCGGTTTTCTTCCCTATACCAGGTATCGAACTTAATCTTGTAACATCGGAATTCTCAAGCATAATAACAAATTCATTAATGGAAAAAGCACTGATGATAAGAAGTGCCGTTTTGCTGCCAATTCCTGATATTGAGATCATTTTAAGGAAAAATTCCTTTTCCTTCTCAGATAGAAATCCATAAATTTGTGGATCTTCGTCTTTGATCTTCACAATCGTATAAAGAATTATAGTTTCATCTGTTTTTATATTTGAAAAATAGGAGATTGGAGTAAATATATCCAGGATCAATCCGTTTCCCGTGTCCAGGAATATATGTCCAGGGATCTTATTTACAACTTTTCCATTAACTGCATATATCATTTTATCAGTTCATCCTTTCTTTTCATTAATGAATGACAGAGAGCAACTGCGAGTGCATCACTTTCATCATATCCAATTTTTGAGTTTTTTATTCCAAGAAGCATTTGTACTCCCCTTTTCACCTGCTCTTTATCGGCATTACCATTCCCCGTTACAGATATTTTTATTTCCCTGGGTGAATAAAATTTCAGGTCTTTTTTGTTGTTCAATGCTGTAGCTAATACAACACCCCGAACCTTTGACAAGGTGTTCATTGAACTTATATTCTTGCCGAGAAATCCATCTTCAATTGCAGTTTCATCAATATCCATATCTTCAAATATGCCTGAAAGCTTTTCAATCAATATCCTCATCTTGTCATTAAAATCCATTTTGGTGAATTTCAATTCTTCTGACATAATAAATTTTAACTTCGATCCTGTCTTTTCGACAACACCAATCCCGAATACATTTGAACCGGGATCAAATCCAGCAATTATCATCAGCCGGGAAGACTCTCAATAATTTCAGGATCTATATCAAAATTGGTCCACACATTTTGTATATCATCAATTTCTTCTAACTTATCGAGCAATTTCAACATCTGGTGAGCCTGTTTTTCTTCCAGTTTTATATAGGTTGATGGGATCATTGACAATTCTGATGAGATTATTTCAATTTTAGCTTTGATCGCATCTGTCACCTGGCTAAGTGTTTCTGTAGTAGTAGTTACAGCAAAATTATCATCATCATCAGTCATATCTTCAGCCCCGTTCTCAAGAACTATCTCTAAAAGTTCATCCTCTTCGATCTTATCTTTCTCAATTAAGATCAACCCTTTTTTTGTGAACATCCAGCCGACACACCCTGATTCACCCAGGTTCCCATTGTATTTCCCCAGAGTATGTCTGACCTCTGCAACAGTTCTGTTCTTATTATCTGTAAGGCATTCAATTAGTATTGCAACACCGCCGGGTCCATAACCTTCATAAGAAATATCTTCATAATTAACGCCTTCAAGCTCACCCGTCCCACGTAAAATTGCTTTTTTAATATTGTCATTCGGCATATTTACAGACTTAGCACTATCAACTGCAGTTCTCAGTTTGGGGTTTGATTCCGGGTCTCCCCCGCCATCCTTAGCTGCAATCATTATTTCCTTTATCAGCCTGGTAAAAATTTTCCCCCTTTTTGCATCGGTTGCCGCTTTTTTATGTTTTATAGAAGCCCATTTTGAATGTCCTGACATATTTATCTCCTTAATTTATTTAACTTACTTTCTTTGGATAAGTAAGTATTCTTAAACTTTTTTCTTGCATGTTTCAGCATATTTTCGAGTTTTTTATCCGAATATTCCGGACTGTAATGGAATAGAAATAATTTTTCAACATTCATTTTGATAGCATTACTAACTGCCATATCAACGGTACTATGGCCATAACCTGCTTTGGGATTACTTTTGCTCCTGTAATCTGAATCAGTATATTGTGAGTCATGGATGAGAATATCAGCATTTTTTATAAAATCACTATATTCCCCTTTAAATCCTTTCTTACTCTCAATATCAGTAGCAAAAACTATTTTTTTATCATAAAAATCCACTCTGTAAATAAGTACTCCCGATTTTGGATGTAAATCATCCTTTAAGCAATTAACTCTGGTATTATCATTAATTATTACAGGAGTGTTTACACTCTCTCCAAATGTATAGAACCTCAGATCTGCCAGAATACCTTTTTGGCTAATTGGTGATAAAGGCTGATTAAAAAGTGAATAAATCTTATCTTCATATTTAAAACCCGGATATTTGAAACAATATAGGTTTATCCTCATCTCTTTATTGTAAAGAGGATTAAAAAAAGGTAATCCCATAATATGATCTACATGAAGATGTGTTAAAAAAATGTTTATCGTTTTTATATTTTCTTTTTTCTGAATATACTCACCGGCATTAACTATTCCTGTTCCGGCGTCAATTACAAATATTTCAGAACCTGTTTCGAATAGCAATGATGTCGTATTACCACCAAATTTGATAAACTTCCTGTTTGATACCGGATAGCTGCCTCTTACACCATAGAAAGTAAATTTTAATTCATCCATTTAAAAATTTTCCAATACCTTATATACGCAAAGTGATCCGCACATCGAACAAGCTTCAGTTGCAGAAACCCTGTCGGTTCTTACTTCATTGAATTTTTCAGGATCCAGACAGATTTTTTTCTGTCCTTCCCAATCTAAATTCTTTCTGGCAATACCCATTTTCAGGTCTCTCTCCTTTGCTCCTTTTACACCCTTTGATATATCTCCAACATGAGCTGCTATCCTTGATGCTATTATTCCCTGCTTCACATCATCTTCATCCGGAAGTCCCAAATGCTCTGCCGGGGTGACATAACATAGAAAATCAGCTCCTGCCGAAGCGGCGATCGAGGCACCGATAGCTGAAGTGATGTGATCATACCCGGGAGCTATATCAGTAACGATCGGCCCCAGAACATAAAAAGGAGCTTCGTCACATATCGACTTCTGAAGCTGGATATTCATCTCAATATCTTTAAGCTGAATATGTCCTGGCCCTTCAACCATAACCTGTACTCCGGCCTTTCTTGACCTTTTAACCAACTCTCCCAGGGTAAGCAATTCCTCGATCTGTCCCTGGTCAGTTCCGTCCGATATGGCACCGGGCCTCAACCCGTCCCCTAAAGATAATGTGACATCGAATTCTCTTGCAATTTCAAGTATGTCATCAAAATATTCATAAAAAGGATTTTCCTTCTTGTTGTGCATCATCCATCCCACGGTCAATGAACCGCCTCTGGAAACTATACCGGCACTTCTGCCATGAGATTTTACTTTGTCAACTGCCCTGCGGGTAAGTCCCGAGTGGATAGTCATATAATCAACACCATCCTCTGCCTGCATCCTTATAAACTCCAGCATCTCTTCCGGCAACATCTCCACAAATGTTTTCCCTTTTTTCAATATATCGATCACCATCTGATAAACTGGTACATTCCCAAATACAAGTTTTGATTTCCCGATCAACTCTCTTCTGATATTTGTAATATCTCCTCCCGTACTGAGGTCCATTACAGTATCAGCTTTATACTTTACACACATTTCAAGTTTTTTTATTTCATCCTTTATATCGTGAAAATCACCGGAGGTACCTATATTAGCATTTATTTTTGTTTTTAAAGTTTTTCCGATCCCTATCGGATCAAGATTTTTGTGATTTATATTTGCAGGAATTACCACTCTCCCGGTTGAAACAAGTTCTCTTAATGTTTCACTATCAATGTTTTCCTTAATAGCAACTTTTTCAATCTCTGGTGTGATCTCTCCGCTTCTGGCTTTCTCTAGTTGTGTCATAATTTCCTCTTAAAAAATATTATAATATTTTCGGCTATTAATCAATACCGATATTTTTGAATAGGTTGTATACGAAATCTGATTTTACTATAAATTCTCAACTATCTCCCTTGATATCAAGAATATATTTCAGAGTATATCTGGCTTCACTTTCATCACGGATCTCTTCAGGAGTTTTTTCAGATGAAAGAATTGAAAGGTCATTCATATCAACTATTATCTCTTCATCATCCGGGAATCTGGAAAAAACAATATAAAAACTGAAGGCATCAGGGCCCAGTGAAAGAAACTTCTTGAACATAAGTTCACCTTGATCGACATGTAATTTTTTTGCCAGTTTCGAACTTATACCGGGAATAAGGTTATCCATTAAAAAATTCTTATTTTTAAACTCAATGATCCTGTCATTCAGTTCTTTGAGTGAAATACTCGGATAATTAAAAAAATTTGATTCTTCCGGCCTTATTCCAACTGAATGAACCCCGATATATCCGATACGGGTATCAAGGTTTGCTATGGGGAACTGGTAAAAAACAATATTTCCACTCAGATCATAGATCTTCAATGGTATTCCAAGTATCGCACCATTCAGGACATCCTTGCCTTCTTCATCTTTCAGTGTATCCAGGAAACCTGCAGCCTTCAATTTACATTCTTCTTCAGAAAAAACAGGGATCTTGCCCCATTTATAATTAACTGCCGGAATAGATTCCTGGATATCTTCAAGCATACCCCTATTTGCTTCAATATATCCTATGCTGTTCACTATTTTAAAATTCAGATCTTCAATACTTTTATCTTTCAATTCAAATTCTTCAGGGCCTGAAACGAATAACTCTTCAGGGACTGCAACTGGTGAAGTATAATCACACGTAATTCTGTACTTCCCGGGTTGAAGGCTGAAATGGAATCTTCCAACTGAGTTTGAAGTTGTAAGCATCTCTACAAATTGAGTACTTAAACTTTCCTCAGAGTTCTCATCCGAATATTTTATAACTTTGACCTTTACATTCTCCACACCTTTTTCTTTAA
>JAOZUQ010000012.1:19450-57117 GCA_029938635.1 Candidatus Aminicenantota bacterium | reverse complement strand
AGCTTTGTAGAAAAATATTAAATAAGCTAAATTTAGGAGGAGATTTTGAGTATTACTACGGAAGATAAACAAAAGGTGATAGGAAAGTATCAGATAAATGATAAAGACACCGGTTCTTCAAATGTTCAGGTTGCATTATTAACAAATAGAATTAAGGATTTAACCGACCACTTCAACGTCCATAAAAAAGATCATCATTCAAGAAGAGGTCTCCTGGTAATGGTTGCAAAGAGGAGAAAACTTCTGACTTATATCAGGAAAAAAGATTATCAACAATATCTTGATATAATTGGTAATCTTAAATTAAGGAAATAAAGGTATTCAATTTATACTTATCTGAAGTTTGGTTTTAAATAAAGGAGAAATAGAATGGAAAGAAGCATTAGTATAGATATAGGTGGAAATGATCTGAAGATCGAAATCAAAAAATGGGCTAAACAGTCAAATGGATCAGCAGTTCTGTCATATAAAGATAATGTATTATTAGTAACCGCTAATATGCGGGATGAGGCCAAAGAGGATCAGGATTTTTTCCCTCTTATGGTTGATTTTAGAATTAACAATTATGCCGCGGGTAAAATTCCCGGTGGCTTTTTTAAGAGAGAAGGGAGATTATCAGAAAAAGAGATATTATTATCAAGACTTATCGATCGTCCGATCAGGCCATTATTCCCTGAAGGTTTTTATAATGATACACAGGTAATCGAAATGTTGTTATCTGCAGACTTGAGTGTAGATTTTGATGCAATGGGGATAATCGGTGCATCTGCTGCATTAATTTCCTCATCTATCCCGTTTGCAAAACCTGTCGGAGCTGTAAAGATAGGATGGAAAGACGGGCAGTTCTCAATAAATCCCGGGAAGGAAGCAGCTGATGAATCAGATATGGTCCTTTTCGTTGCCGGAACTGAGGATGATGTTGTTATGATCGAATCGGGTGGTAATGAGTTTAGTGAGGAGACTTTCAAAGAGGGCCTTAAGTTAGCAAAGAAGATTATTACTGATATTTGTGTAACCCAAAAAGCTATTATGAATCCCGATAAGTTCAAGGTTAGTCCTGATGTGGAACTTGAAAATATTTACAATGAATTGAAAGAAAAGTATTTTGATGGATTCAGGGATGGAATTTTTTCAGTTGTTAAGAGTGAAAGGAAAGAGAAACTTGGAAAACTTACTGAAGAGATCATGAATGGAAATGATGATGATTCAAAAAAAGGAAAATACAAATCTGCAATTCACAAATTGGAGTATGAAGTATTCAGAAAAACTCTTATAAGCAAAAAGAAGAGGAATGACGGTAGAGATCTGGATGAGATAAGAGATATCAGTATTGAACTGGGGATCCTCCCGAGGGTTCATGGTTCTGCAGTTTTTACAAGAGGAGAAACCCAGGCTCTGGCAACGGTTACTCTAGGTTCGGAAGATGATGCTCAGAGAATAGATGATATATATTCCAGTGGTCAGTTAAAGAAATTTATGCTCCACTATAATTTTCCCCCTTTCTCGGTTGGAGAAGTAAGTTTTCTCAGGGGAGCGGGAAGAAGAGAGATCGGCCATGGAAATCTTGCAGAAAAAGGTTTGTCACCTGTTATTCCTTCTGAAACGGATTTTCCTTACACTATCAGGATTGTTTCAGATATACTTGAATCAAATGGTTCTTCTTCTATGGCAACAGTTTGCGGCGGATCACTAGCTTTAATGAATGGAGGCGTTCCCATAAAAGCACCTGTAGCCGGCATTGCAATGGGACTGGTAAAGGAAGGTGATGATTTTGCTGTACTTACTGATATTGCAGGTTATGAAGATCACTTCGGCGATATGGATTTTAAGATAACCGGAACTGAGAAAGGTATAACTGCTGCACAACTTGATATTAAGATAGACGGGTTAAGCGATGAGATCATCGACAAAACACTTGATGATGCTAAAAAAGCCAGATTATTCATACTTGATAAGATGAAGGGTGCAATTGTAGAACCTTCTGAGAAGCTTTCTGAATATGCCCCGGTAATTCTCACTATTAAAATCAATCCGGAAAAAATTAAAGATCTTATAGGACCCGGAGGTAAAACGATCAAAGGACTCATTGCAGATTTCGGTGTTAAAGTTAATGCTGAAGATGATGGTTCTGTAAAAGTCGCGGCTCCGAACAAAGATGTCGGAAATAGTGTTCTTCAAAGGATCAAGGAATTAACGCAGTCTGCCGAGGTTAACAGGATCTATACAGGTAAGATCACTAGGATCGAAGATTACGGTATATTTGTTGAATTATTCAGAGGTGCTGTCGGTCTTGTTCATATTTCTGAAATATCACCTACAAGAATAAAAAACATAAGTGAAATGAAATACAAGATCGGACAGGAAATTGAAGTTAAAGTTATAGATGTAGACAGGGATAACCGGATAAAAGCAAGTATCAAAGCAATTAGTAGCAGCAGAGACTAAAACTGCTGCTTTAATTATTGTTCATGAGACTTAACAAGGACTTAAGGACATTTAATCTTTCAAACAGGCCCGGTTTTACCATAATAGAATTAATTGTTGTAATAGCTATTATTTCAACTCTTGCTGTCATTGCAATCCCAATGGTTGAAACTTCTGTAAAAAGAGAGCGTGAATTGGTGTTCAGAAGGTCTCTTCGTGAGATCAGAACAGCAATTGACGATTTTCATAAGTTTGTTATCAAGAACAAGATCAAGCATGATGAAGATTCTTACGGGTATCCGGAAGACCTTGAAATACTTGTTAAAGGAATCGAATATCGTGATTCAAAGAACAAAGCGAAGATTAGAAGGTTTTTGAGGAGGATTCCGGCAGATCCAATGACAAGGACAAACGAATGGGGACAGAGGTCTTACCAGGATAAAAGAAATTCTACTCACTGGGGCGGGGAGAATGTATGGGATATTTACTCAAAATCGGAAAAAAAAGCTCTTGACGGGTCATACTACAAAGAGTGGTAGCATTATCAAAGTATAATAACCTCAATTTCTTTATAGAGAATTCTTTTAAGGTTCTCATAAAGGTTGCCGGATTCTTTATCAGAATTGATAAATATTGAATAAATTTGTTCCAGTAATTCAACAGGCACTTTGACCAATTCGTTCCCAGTTTGTTCCCTGCGATATAGTTCAATGTAAGATGTTACGAACAAAAGGAAAATGAGAAGTTTGAAATGATCACTATGATACCAGATCTTTCCTTCAAATTTGTTTACACCAATCAGTGATTGAAGGTCATCATCCATGAAAAATGAATCAATTTGTGAAACCCATTTCTCTGAGTTAACTATACTACTAAATAATTCTGTAAACTTTATTGTCAGTTTTATAAACTTCACTATAACTTCAGGATATAATTCTAAAATCCCTGAATTTGTAAGGATATCTTCGAGGATTTCCTGGAAATAATACTGAGAAAAATATTCCATTTTATTAATGTCAGAATTAAGAATTGTGTTCTTACATGTATTTCCAATGATTATTGATGGTATTATGATCGGAAATAAAAGATTCCGATCATCCAGATCAGAAAATTTATTTCTCAGATCTTTGTTTTGAATCTTTAATAATATCTCCCCACGGAAACTTTTCAATACTTCCATTTTTGAAAGTATTTCCGATCTGTTGCTTTCAACTTCTTCACCAATGTGTTCAATAACTGAAATATTCAGGAATAGCTGATCACAAAATTGCATTAATTGATCCATGTTAATTTTATCCGGGTCCCCGATTTTGAAATTATCAAAGTGGTGAAACATCTTTCTCAATATATTTGAGATAGGATTATTAACTTCAAGATCATACAATTTTTCAATATCATTTACCCCTCTGCCTTTGAGGTGTTCATGAAGTCTGCTGTATTTTTTGTCCAGTGCATCATCAAATATTCTGAATTGCAGAAAAACATGATATTTAAATGCTCCAAGTTCCAAATACATACCTTTATCTGAAATTTCTGTTGATTTCCTTATGTAGGTTAACGAAGTTACATTATCACAAAAAACAACAAACTTGTTCTCATGGGGATGAATACCGAGTGAATCACTTAAACTGGTTGTATGAATATTTTTTGTCCCGTCAGGTGTGAATTGAGCAAAAGGGCTGGAGATATGAATAAACCCGGCACAGCTTGAATATTTGTTATTAAATACTACTATAGAATTCTTCCCATTATACAAATTTGAATATGCAATAACATCTTCGTTTACTTCTCCATTACTGGTTGTAAAATCATATAATCTGAAATATTCCGATTGCGAAAAAATCTCCCTCTGTTTTAAAAGGGGAAATATCTCTTTTTGATGCCTCTTAAAAAGTTCAGGGTCCGGAGATTCATCCATATATGCTTTTCTGTATTCCATGCCGTATTTTTCTCTGAATCCTTCGATCTGCCCGTGTCCGAACATTGGCAATCCCGGTAATGTTGATAGAAGTGTACAGACACCAAAATATTTATCATCTGAACCGAATTGGCTGACAGCAGTTTCTTCATCGGGATTGTTCATGAAATTTGCGAAACGTTTAAGTATCTCAGGGTTAAATTCAATTGTATTTTTTATTGAAGTTCTGAATCCGTTATTCTCTTCTGATTTTAAAAAATTCATAAATGCACTATTGTACACCCGGTGCATCCCCAGAGTTCTTACGAAGTAGGGCTCCATCATCCAGAATGCCTCAGCCAGCAACAGAGTTTCAGGAGTCTTCTCTGCAACTCTTTCGACCACTTCCTGCCAGAACTCTTTTGGGAAAAGTTCATTGAATTTTTCTTTGTCCATCCCTCTGCCTGCTCTTGAAGGGATATCTCCTCCATGGCCCGGTTCGGGGAACCATAATCTCTGAAAGTGTTTTTTTGCAAGTATCATTGCAGCATCAAATCTGATAATTTTGAATTTTTCAGCGATTCTGATAATGGTATTTATTACATGTTCCCTTACATCATTCCTTAAATAATTTAATTGAGCAGTATCATTCCACGGCATCGAAGTGCCGTCATTCCCATGATAGATGTATTTTTTTTTACCATTTGAATTTTCAATAAGTTCAAAAACAACTGAAGCGTCGCTTTTGTCATAATAATGATCTTCAAGGTGTATTGTATACCGATCATTTTCGCTCAGATCAGGGCCATTAAATGTATAGGAACCGAAAGGTGAGGAGTCTGTAGAAACGAACCAGTCGGGATTATCGCAGACCCATTTTGAATCTATGCCCATATGATTCGGAACCATATCTCCTGCAAGTCTGATACCCCTTTTTTTAGCTTTTTCTTTTAGTGAAAGAAAAGCCTCCTCACCACCCAGATCCTGAGCAATATTATAATCATAGATCGAATATGCTGAAGACATAGCCTCAGGATTTCCGGTCATTTTTTTTATTTTGGCAGAGGCTTTACTACGCTCCCATATCCCGATCAGCCATAATCCGGAAAATCCTCTGGAAGCAATTTTATCAAGTTCTTCATCAGGTATCTGATCAAGTCTGCAAACCTCAGTGTTATATGATCTTGAAAGTTGATCCAGCCAGACATATGTGCTTTTTGCGAGCAGAACAAGTGATGACATCCAGTCTCTATCTCTGGAAAAATTATCAGGATCATTATCCTGACCGGAGGAAAAAGTGTGGGGCATAGTTTTCCCTCTTTTTGAAAATCTGATTTTATTTTCCTCTTTCAAATGATCCAATCCTGTCAAAAGTTTTAACCTTAGATCTCCAATCAGGTCTCCCCAATTTTCAATGATGTAAACAAGTTGGTCCATAATTGATTCCGGGAAGATCTCTGAGGGGATTTTGAGAAACCTGATGAGGTTAATTTTGTCCGGACCGAATCCGGGGATATTGTTGAAAAAAGATTCGATCTCATTGAAAACAGAAAACATGAGCTTATTCTGGCCATCGGTTGAAGAGAAAAAAATATCCTGAAAAGGTATATATGCTTTGTTATTATAGCTTATACCCAGTGTAATAAGATCCCTTAAAAGCTGTATATTCTTAAAAGATTTTTTTCCCCCGGGAATAAAAGTTTCTGAATATCCTGAAATAAAATCAGGAAAAGCTTTTTTACCGATCTTCTTTTTTAGATGCTCAAAACATTCCTCTGTAAGAGAATCTTCATGACTATTCAGATATGAATCAATAATATGAATCAGTGCTTCGTCTATCAGTGACAATGAGTAGATCATAGAAGAAGACAGTCCTTTAAAAGGATATTGATTATCAATAAAATGTTTGGAAATATATTCTGCCTCTCCGAAATCTATAACAATGGTTTTGCCGGTTTCTGTCATTTTCATATCATATATATGGTGGCGGTCTTTTGAGATCCTGGATATATGAATAGATGTCAATTCAGGTCTCCGTCAATTAATATTATATCCATTAGAATAAATCCTATCTTTTTCTGTCAGTAAAATCAATCTGAAATATTAACTGACAACTACTCTCGATGTTGACTAATCCTGGATTTCTTGTATAATAAAAACGTTTTCAGGGAGGATAAAGTGGATCTATCAAATAAAATTGACAGCAAGTTCAGGGTAGCAATAATAGTTGCACGCAGAGCAAAACAGCTTATAAACGGAGCAAAACCTCTGATTGAAATAGAAGCACAGAATCCTTTAACAATTGCAATTGAAGAAGTAAACCTGGGATTGGTTACAATGGAAATGCTGGATAGTGTCAATATTTATCTGGCAGAAGCGACTGAGTTTCAGGAAGAGAACGCAGAAGAAACTACAGATGAAAATGAATTGGAACTGGAACTAACCGAAGAAAATGAGACAACCCCTGAAGAGACCGTAGAGCCGGAGGCTGTAGAAGCAAAGGATCCGGACAAAACTGAAACCGAAAAATAATTATTTTCTTTATTAATTTTCCATAAAATGGAAATCTTTTTAATATCACCGAACTGGATTGGCGATTGTGTTATGTCTCTTCCTGCTGTAAGGGCATTAAAAGCTTTAAGTCCGGATCTGAAAATATATATCATCACAAAAACTCATTTAAGTTCAATTTACATGAACATTCCGGAGATAGATGAAGTGTTATCCCTCCATTCCGGAAATTTATTAAAAAGTTTTATTCTTAATATTATGACTTTACGGAAGTATAAAATAAAAGAAGGGATACTTTTTCCAAATTCTTTTAAAAGCGCTTTAATGCTCAGATTATCCGGCGTTAAGCATCTGACAGGTTACGAACGGGATATGAGAGGATGGATGTTGGAGAAGAAAAAAAAATTTCCCGGAAAATATATTCATCAGATTAGAAGTTATTTAGATCTTATCAGCCTTTATCTGGGCAGTATTGTTGAAGGTTCCTTTTCAAACATGCTGATCTTCAGCGAAGATGAAAAGAAAAAAGCATTATTGATCTTAAAAGAGAATGAGTTTGTTGATGGAGAAAAGCTGATCGGTATTTCCCCGGCTGCAGCATACGGGACTTCAAAGGAGTGGCCTGCAGTTAATTTTGCTGATCTTATAAATAAATTATCAGGGGATATAAAAAATTCATGCTTTGTAATATTCGGATCAGGGAATGATGAAGATAAAATAAATAAAATATCTGATCTGGTATCTGTGCAATTAATAAAAATTACAGGAGAACATACGCTCAGGGAGGCAATATCTGTAATATCCGAATGTGATGTTTTTATCGGAAATGATTCGGGATTGCTTCATACTGCAGATGCTGCCGGTGTTCCTTCTATAGGGTTGTTCGGCCCGACTTCGCCGGAGACTACATCACCGCCGGGCGATCTGACTGAAGCAGTTTATAAATCAGTTGAATGCTCACCCTGTTCCTTTAGAGAGTGCCCTATCGATCACAAATGTATGAATGAGATATCAGTTGAAGAGATCTTCAATAAGACAGAGACAATACTTAAGTCCGAATAAAATATTTCAAACATTTTTTCTCAATCCCTAACATTGTCTCCCATGGTTTTAATATGATTTAAGGTGTGAATTTTCACCTTTTCCAGCATATCATTCTGTGGTAATACTGAAAGCAGACTCTCAATATATTTTCTTTTTTTGATTATTTGCAAAGTCTGATCAAAATTCAGATCATATATCCAACTGATCAATAAAAGTTTAAAGTCTGCACGGTTTTTTATCCTGTTATTGTTCAGGGTCTTATTATTAAAAAAATTTCTAATTGCATATTCCGAATAGTGATCATTGTGAGGAAGGTCGAGCTGGAGAACAGGGTTAACGGATTGTTTAGGATCATTAAAACCCCTTGTGAGAACCTTAAGAATATCAAGTTTATCTGCATCCCTGATCAATTTAGAAATGAGGATCATATCCGGGTCTTCACTTTTTGAATAGAGGTCTTTTTTATTATGAACTAAGATTGCATTCAAAATGAGATCAACACTTTTATCTGAAAGAGCACTAAGGACATTTGTTTCTCTTAGAACACGGACACCCAGTTCTGCATGATCTTCAGAATCTTTATCACTGAAAGTTCCATATGATGTGAATTGTTTAAATCTGCCGATATCATGAAACAATGCGGTCAGAATTGATAGTATGGAGATTTCTTCACTGATATTATTTGACCTGACCAATTCTCTGATGTTTTGAACAACCCTTAGAGTATGATCTTCCTTTATTTGTATGTTCCTGTTTATATTAATATCATTGCAATAAAACGAGGATACATAATCCCTGAACCAGGTGAAATAACACTCAAGGTTCTCTTTAAATTTCATTTAATTGAGAAAATGCAAAGAGATTTGGTAACTATAGGAATATCATCCCAGAGTTGCCACCAAAACAGCTTTGATCGTATGCATTCTGTTCTCAGCTTCATCAAAGACTATTGATGCTTCTGATTCGAAAACCTCTTCAGAAACTTCCATTGATTCCAGTCCGAATTTTTTATATATTTCTTCTCCGATCTTCGTATCTCTGTTATGAAATGCCGGCAGACAATGAAGAAATTTAACTTTACTGTTTCCGGTAAGATCCATAATTTTTTTATTCACCTGGTAAGGCTTGAGAAGATTGATCCTCTCCTCCCAGACAGAATCAGCTTCTCCCATTGAGACCCAGACATCTGTATATAGGAAATCAACTCCTTTAACACCTTCTTCGATATTATCTGTGATCAATATCTTCCCGCCGGAAGCTGATGCGATCTTTTTACACTCATTAACCAGGTCCCCGGAAGGTTGATATTCACGAGGGGCAATGCTTCTGAAGTCCATGCCCATTTTGGCGGCACCGACCATAAGGGAGTTACCCATATTGTTTCTGGCATCACCGAGATATGCGAATTTGATCTTTCCAATTGGTTTATCCGTGTTCTCCATCATTGTAAGAAAATCGGCAAGGATCTGTGTGGGGTGGTATTCATTTGTCAACCCGTTCCATACAGGTACTCCTGCATATTTCCCCAGTTCTTCTACTATATCCTGCCCGAATCCTCTGTATTCAATTCCATCATACATTCTGCCAAGTACTCTGGAGGTATCTTTCATGGTCTCTTTTTGACCGATCTGAGATCCTGAAGGGCCAAGATAGGTTACATGAGCACCCTGATCGAGAGCTGCAACTTCAAAAGCGCAACGGGTTCTGGTTGATGCTTTTTCAAAAATCAACGCAATATTTTTACCGGTCAGTTTTTTCTGCTCGGTACCACAATATTTTGCCTTTTTAAGATCCATAGAAAGGTCTAATAAGAATTTGATCTCTTCCTGTGAAAGATCTAGAAGTTTTAAAAAGTTTCTGTTCCTAAGATTAAATGCCATGAATTCCTCCGATAGAATTTATAAATGAAATATTACATCATAATCCCTTACTTTTCAATATAAATATCATTCATTTGTTCGTTCAGCTTTGGCTTTCGCCATCATCTGATTCAGGAAGCAGGTGCATGGCTTTATCCGTGATTACTTTTGACTACCGCAAAAATGCTTATCATTTTTCGCTGGGCGAAAATCCTCAATTCGATATTGGCGAGACTTCGGATTTGGCCCCGCAAAAGCAAAACACGGAAGTGCCACTTTCCTTGGTAATCAAAATAAATAATACTTGTTTTTAATATATCTCAGGCGTAGACATCTATCTACATTAGCGGGCCACCTTGTATGTTAGATTATTAAATTAGTTTCGCTTAATTTAATAGCTTGGGGCCGCTGATAATATCGATCACCCCGGGGACAAGCAGAGTTAAGCGGATGAGCACATCCGTAGCGGAGCGATGTAGATGAAGGCGAAAGCCAAAGCTTAATGAGTGAATGATATTTGATTGAACCTATTTGGATAAGAGTCGATAACATAGTAAAATTAGATTATGAAAAAAAAAGCTTTGATACTTTTTTCGGGTGGAATTGATTCGACAACAGTTCTTTACTGGGCTAAAAAAGAATTTGATCAAATACTTCTTGTTATCATAGATTATTCACAAAAGCACAATGTTGAGGTAAAAAATGCTATCAGGATTGCAGAACAGAATAACCTTGAGTATTTGCATGTCAGGTTTCCGCTTGGTGAATTGCTTGGATCAGCACTCCTTACTCCGGATTGGGAAATACCCGTGTCATTCGAAACGGCTAAGGACAGCAGGGGGATACCTGAAACATATGTACCATTCCGGAATGGGATATTTCTATCATTGGCAGCAGGGATAGCTGAGACCCGGAACATAACTAATATTTTAACCGGGTTTAATCTTATTGATACTCCCGATTACCCTGATACAACAAAGAATTTTGCTGATAAAATGGAGGCTGCTATCAATGAGGGGACAACTGCATCGATAACAGGAAATAAATATAAAGTAATTACCCCGCTTATAAATAAAAGTAAGAAGGAGATCATTGAGATGGGGCTTAGCCTTAAAGCAGATTATTCAATGTCCATCTCATGTTACAGGGGAGGGGAAATGCCCTGTCTGAATTGTCCGTCATGTGATATCAGGGAAAGAGCATTCAGAGAGATCGGTATTGAAGATCCAATTATCAGCAGATTAAGAATGGAGAAAGAGAATGAAACGTGAGTTGATTGTTAGAAAAAAATTTTCGTCGGCACATTACCTTGAAAATTATAAAGGGAAATGTGAAAAAATGCATGGACATACATTTGTCGTGGAAGTTATATTTAAGGCGGATAAACTCGATAAATCGGGTATCGCCATTGATTTCACAATACTTAAGTCGTATTTAAATAGTATCCTTCCTGACCATAAGGTTTTGAATGAAGTTTATGATTTTTCCCCTTCGGCCGAAAATCTTTCTGAACATTTTTTTAATATGATAAGTAAAGATTATCCGGTATCGAAGGTCACCGTATGGGAATCTGAAAATGCAGCAGCATCGTATGGTTCTTAGATTTCTTTTAAGTTATATTAAATGGAAAAAATTAAAGTAAATGAGATATTCTGGTCTGCCCAGGGTGAAGGAGCTCGAAAAGGTATCTCCTCGATTTTTTTAAGGCTTACCGGGTGTTCTCTTGGTTGCAGTTATTGTGATTCGAAGAGTGCCTGGCATACCGGGGAGTATTTTACTCATGGGGAAATTATCGATAAGATCGGACAATTAGGGGAAAGCTATCCCCGAAGCCAGGTTGTTATAACCGGAGGAGAACCTCTGGAACAGCAGATTGACGGACTTGTAGACATGTTAAAAGATAAGGGGCTGTTTGTTGCTGTTGAGACCAATGGGAATCACTTTAGAAATATTCCATTCGACTGGTGGGCTGTATCACCGAAAGATATAAATGATTTCATGATAAATGCTAAATTGTGGAAGAAAATTTCGGAAATAAAACTGATTGTTAATGATAATCTCAATATTGACATTGTAAGATCCATTTCAGAGAAGAATTTAAAAGTACCAGTATTCTTACAACCTCAATTTCCCGACCATAACAGGTTTAAAGTAACTTTTGAATTGTTCGAAAAGTGCGTCAGGGGTGGGATCAACAATGTAAGGCTTGGAGTGCAGATGCATAGAAGTTTTAATATCAGATGATCTTTTCTATCTGATTTAAAAAAAACAACACCTGAATATCCTTGATTTTTTAAAGCAAAAATGTATAATTTACTTTTTAACATTATAAGAGGAAATTATGAAAATTTTTATTATTAATTCCGGCAGTTCATCGATCAAATTTCAGTTGATTGACTTTGAAAACAAGACTGTGATCGCCAAGGGACTTTGTGAAAGGATAGGCCTTGATAACTCAAAGTTGATCTATACACTTGGTAGCAAAAAAAGCACTATTGAAATGGAAATAGAAGATCATGCTAAGGGGATAGATGAGATCATAAACATCCTTATTCATCCTGTTAACGGTGTTATAAAAGAAAAAAGCGAGATAGATGCTGTAGGTCACAGAGTAGTTCATGCCGGAGAAAATTTTAGTAAAACTGTTATTCTTGATAATGAAAAAATTGAAAAGATCAGAGAACTTATTCCTCTTGCCCCTCTTCACAATCCTCCAAATATAATTGGAATTGAGGCAGTTAAAAAACACCTTCCCGGAGTTCCAATGACTGCAGTATTTGATACGGCATTTCATCAGACAATGCCTGAACATGCATATATGTATCCTCTTCCCTTCGAATATTATAAAGAAAAAAAGATCAGAAGATATGGTTTTCACGGGACCTCACACTTTTTTGTCGCAAAGGAAGGGGCAAAAAAATTAAGAAAACCTTTAAATGATCTTAAGATGATCACTTGTCATCTTGGGAACGGCTCTTCAATGGCAGCTATCAAGTATGGAAAATCGGTTGATACGACAATGGGATTTACTCCACTGGAAGGATTAATGATGGGAACAAGATGTGGTGATATTGATCCTGCTATTCCTCTTTTTCTTCAGAATACTCAAAGTTGCGGTACAGAAGAAGTTAATATGGTTCTTAACAGAATGAGTGGTATAAAGGGCATTTCCGGTGTTTCTTCTGATATGAGAGATATTGAAAAAGCTGCTGAGGAAGGTAATGAAAGGGCGGAACTTGCAATTAATATGTTTTCTTACAGGATCAGAAAGTATATCGGGGCTTATATTGCTGCCATGAATGGAGTTGATCTAATTATATTTACTGCCGGAATAGGGGAGAGAGATATAATTGTCCGTGAAAGAGTGTTGGTTGATATGAATTTTCTGGGGATCAAATTTGATAAAGAAAAAAATGATGATGTATTTGGAGAATTCGGTGAAATCTCTGAGGATGGATCCCCGGTTAGGGTTATGGTCATCCCGACCAATGAAGAACTGGAAATTGCCGAGCAGACGGTAGAGGTTCTTAAAAATGGTAATCCAGAAGAATAAGTAAATTTATTTTACCTTAAACTTATTCCTTGTCCTTTTTATCTTTTACATACTTGTAAATGAAATAGAAAACACTCAAAGAAAAAAATATTGAAATGAGTAATTTATAGAAATTTATATCAGATAATACATCCATCTAACGAGTCCGGATTCTTATACCGCCGAAAAGATAAGAGAATGTATTATAGATCAATCCTGAAAGGCCAAATATAATTGCTGATCCAAAAAACCCTCCGATTCCTCCAAGTGCTGCAAAGATCAATCCACCCTGAATCTTACCCCTGGTCTCAGCCAGCATTTCAGGAAATTTTTTCAAAAGATCATTAAAAATATCAAAGATCCCGAAGGTTGCTCCAAAAATAACACCGACAATCAGTCCTAAGCCGCCAAAAAAGAAAATAAGTGATGTTATTCTTACTGAACGGATTAATAACTCTTCGCCTGGTTTCGATTTTTTTATTGAAAGCTCTTTCTGATTTGCACCACAATAATTACAATAAACTGAATGGTTATCTATTTTTGATTTGCAGATCACACATAATATCTCTGAACTATCCTGAGTAGTAAAAGTTTCCTCTGCCGGTTTTTCCTCAGATATCTCGATATTTTGTTCTTCCTCAGAAACTTCATTAGTTTCAAAAGATTTACTTTCCGTATCTTCACTTTCAAAGACTATGTCATGTTCTTTTTGTTCTAATACAATCTCTTCATTCTGCTGTTCCTTTTCATTATGTATAACAACAGTTTCACTTTCAAGGTTACTAAAATTTTGAGTTTTTGAAAGATCAACATCATCGTAAGGATTTTTTTCTTTCCAGTCAGATCCGTTATAGATGTACCATTTCCCTGTATTGCTCCCAATCATCCAGTAATTCCCTTCATCATCCCTGATCATCATTTGTTTAAGTTTTACTTTCAGATCCTCAGAGGTGATCGAACCGGAATCCAATGATGATTTAAGTTCTATATACTTGTTTTCTGTTTCTTTAAATTTGCTATGATCCATCTCTAAATCCTCCTGTAACCAGGGCTCTCATCTCTCCAGCCAGATAAAGAGATCCTGTAATAAGTATTTCTTTGTTAAATTTAAAAGCTTCTTCCAGGGCCGATCTCAGGTTTTTCTGAACTGAAGTACTATTTTCAGTAAATGCTTTCTCAAGCTTCTCAGCCGGCAAAGCCCTTGGCGATATTGGTTCCGTGATAATTATATTCTTTACGAAAGGTTCCAGATATTTTATCATTTTTTTATATTTTTTATCTCTTAAAACACCAAATATGAGAGTCAGATCTTTTTTGTGTTTCTCTTTAAGATATCCGGATAGAGCTTTTATGCTTTCCTCATTATGTCCACCGTCAAGGATTATACCTCTTTTGATATTAAAAGTTTCTATTCTTCCCGGGACAGAATTTTTCTCAATACCTGAGATTATGGCAGCTTCAGGAATATCAATTCCCTGAGTTTTCAGAACTTCGATGGTTTTAATTGATGTTGCTGCATTACTGACCTGATGGTTGCCGTTCATGAATACTCTGAAATTATATTCCTGTTTGTCAGAAAAGTAGGTTGAATTGTAATATTCAGATTCCTGAACGAATGAGATATTGTTTCCTTTATCAAAAGTATTAAAGAATGGAGCTGATTTTTTTTCTGCGATTTTTTTTATAGTTCGATTGGCAACAGTATTTGTTCTACAACCACAAATAACCGGGACTCCCTCTTTTATGATACCGGCCTTTTCAGTAGCGATCAAAGTAAGACTCTTCCCCAATGTTTTTGTATGGTCATATGATATATTGGTGATAACAGATATTACAGGTGACAGAGTGGATGTCGCATCAAGTCTTCCCCCTAACCCAACCTCCATAATTGCAAAATCAACTTTATTATTATAAAAGTAAAATAATGAGGTCAGAAGCATATGCTCAAAATAGGTCGGGGTTTCTTCAATAATATTATTTCTAAGAAGTTCTTCTGAAATTTCTTTAACGCTTTGAAGTGAATCAGAAAAATCCTGCTCAGAGATCCACTCTTTGTTAATTGTAATCCTTTCTCTAAGATCCTGAAGGTGGGGCGAAGTAAACATCCCTGCCCGAAATCCCGATTCTTTCAAGATTGATGAAAGATAATGGGATGTGGACCCTTTCCCGTTAGTACCGGCCACCTGGATAAATTTGATATTATCCAGGGATAGAGGTAGATTATCAATTATTTTCTGAATATTATCGAGAGCAAGTTTTGTCCCTTTTTCACGCACCTGATCAAGATAAATAAGGGCTTCTTTGAAATTCATAATAAATCTTTAAGAATCCTGCTGTGCGACCTCATCTTCAAATTCATTAGCAACACCTAATACAAGAGAAGCACCATCATATATCTTTCTTATTGCTTTTTTCTGTTCCTGCAGGCCGTTAATTGTTTCTTTAACTCTGGCAAGTTCTTCATCGATCTTTGCATCGATAATTTCCATCTGTTTCTTTGACTCATTTAATGCATTTTCATAGAATACGTTTGCTTCTTCTTTACTTTTATCCATTGTTAATCTCCTTTATTATTGTAAACTTATTGTTTTCCAGACCTTAACTTTTACTCCGTCTTTTTCAGCCGGTTTGTATTTCCATTTCAAAATTGTCCGGGTAATAATTGAATCAATTTTTTTACTTCTGGATTTTCTAATCATACGGACTTTCTCAACGTTGCCATTATGACTGATCAGAACCATTACCATGACACTCTGCCTCAGTTTCTGGCTTCTGGCCAGTTTCGGGGCAGGAGTGGCAACAGCTACAGGTTTTACATCAACTTCTACCATTGAAACCAGCTGTCCGGGTTTTATTCTATTCCTCTCTTCTTCTTCTTCCTGTTTCATCTTCAATTCAAGTGCTTTCCTGTCTGTCTCCTCCTTCGCTTTTTTCTCTCTTTCCTCCTCCAGCTTTCTTTGCTCTTCCTCTTCTGCTATCCTTTTCTGCTCTTCCTCTTTTTTCTTATCATCTGCAGCTTTCTTTCTTCTTTTGTCAGCTTCAATCTTCTGTTTTCTCTTTTTCTCCCTGTCCTGTTGTTCTTTCAATAATTTTGCTTTTTCCTCTTCTATAATTTTATCGGCTTCTTCCTGTTTTCTTTTCAGGTCTTCAGTTGGCTGTAAATTATTACTTGTTAAAGTTTCATCAACTTGACCGCTGATATCATCACTTTTTTCTCCATTTAGCGGTAACATCTCTTTCCCGGCTTCTTCAGTCAGGGCAGATTCTTCATTTGTACCTGTTTCGCTAATTGGTATTGTTTTGTTATTCCCGGGAGTAACATCCTGAATCTTATCTCCATCAGGGATGGTATTTTCTGAAGGTGCGAACAAACCGTTTTCTCTGATGAAGAAATAGTAAATTGAGAATATGATAAGAGTTGAAAGAAGTAATATTTTGAATAATGGTCTTGTCTTCTTTTTTTCATCAAATCTTGAATCAGTTATGATCAATTCCTCAAGGTCAGTTGCTATTTCCGGCTGGATCACAGTTTCATCCGATTGTATTTCTGTAACGGCCGGTATAGCTTCATCAGGTTCTGGAAATCCAGGTTCAGAATCTTCAAATTGTATAACATCAGGATGTTCTTCATCAGGTATATCCGATAATTCCACCGGCTCTTTAATCTCACTCTCTTCAGTCAATTCAATAACCTCTTTAGGAGCTTCTTCTATAACGGAGATTTTTTCATCTGATTCTTCGATAGATTCAACGGTCTGAGGCGGAATTATCTTTTCAATTACATAGGGTTCGGGTTTCTGATTAATTATAATACCGGCTTTAAGTATTTCATCTTTAAACAGATCATACATCTTATTCTGGAGGTGAACCGGTGTGGAAACATGGTTATAGTTAACATAAAGGTAATTTTCAAGAGCGGTTATCATTTCCCCAGCGTTTTTATATCTTTTAGATTTGTTGAGAGTAACAGCTCGAAGTATTATATTTTCAAGATCGGGGTCAATATCCGGATTTATTTCAGAAGGTTTTATTATTTTACCTTCCTGAACTTTATTAAGCACTTCCATTTCAGATGATCCGGAAAACAGTTTCTTCCCGGTCAACAACTCAAACAGAATCACTCCGACAGAATAGATGTCAGATCTGTTATCAATGTTCTTCTCAGCTTTAGCCTGCTCGGGTGACATGTAAAGGAGTTTCCCTTTTAATGCACCGGATAGAGTCTGATGTGATTTATTAGATGCCTTCGATACTCCGAAGTCGGTCAGTTTCACTTCACCTGAATATGAAATAAGGATATTCGGGGGAGAAATATCTCTGTGAACTATATCCAGGTTATTTCCATTGCGGTCTTTAGCAGTATGTGCATATCCGAGAGCTTCCAGTGTCTTAATTATCAGATGAATTGACAAATGTTCTTCAAGGAGTGAATTTCTCTCCATAATTCTGTTCAGTATCAGTCGCAGGTCTTTGCCTTCAACATATTCCATTGCAATAAAATAGAAATTATCTTTTTTCCCGAAGTCATAAATCTGAACAATGTTGGGATGTGTGAGCTCAGCGGCAATTTTAGCCTCATCGACGAACATCTCTATATATTTATTATCTTCCCCATAACCGGAAAGAATCTTCTTAATAACAATAGCTTTTTCAAACCCCTTCACGCCCTTCTTTTTTGCTTTATATATCTCCGCCATACCGCCACGGGCTATCATATCAAGTATTTCATATCCCTCAATTTCGTCACTGGTCTCTTCTTCAATCACCTCTTCTTTTTTTTGTTCTTCCTGACGTGAAACCGGTTGCTCAGCAGGTTTGGCGGGGGGAGCTTTTACGGATTTTGACTCCAGTCCAAGGCCTGACAGTGTTTCTTCCAGTTTTTTTGAAATATCATCTTCTATATCTCTGCCACTATTTGTAGTTTTCTTTTTCTCATCTGATTTTATAAGAGTGCTGAAATCAATTTCACGTTCTTTAAATAACTTTGTGGTTCCGGGTTCTATCTTTGTCGTACCAAGGAGATACTCTTTGTCAAGAACCTGAGTTGTCCCGGGCTGTTTATTGTCTGTTGGTGATTCCTCCTTCTTTTCGCTTTCATCGCCGAGATCAATTGATAATGCCGGATCTTTTTCAACCCTGTCTATTATATCTCCAAAGATATCATCTGAACTGAGTTGCCCTTCCTCATTATCTTTAATGATCTTTATTTTTTTTGTATCTGATGTTGGGATCTGTGTACTCCCCGAATCATATTGATCCTGAATATCCTCTTTAGTTATATTGAGTAGAGAATATACCAACTCTGTAAACATATTGTCATCAAGGGGTTTTTCAATAAAGTCGTCAGCTCCGAATTCAGAAACTGCCTGATTTTTATATTCAAGTCCTTTATAAACACTGCTCATTACTACAATCTTTGTTTCAGGATAGGTTGAAGATACGAATTTGGCCAGGTCAAAGCCATGGAACTTAGGTAGCATGGCTGCAGTTATTAAAAGATCATATTTTTGCTTTTTCAACAATTTTTTAGCAGTATCTCCTGCTTCAGCGATTGCTAATTCAAACATGGGAGCAGATAGAATATCTCTTATTTTATCAATTGTCGGATTATCGTATTCAACAATAAGAATGTTTTTTTTCATAATAATTCTCCTGAAAAATTATATAATATAAAATGTATTTGTTCAAACAGGAAAATCATTTATTCCGTATATTTAATGTTAAAAGCTGATATTCATATCTCTCTGGCGGTTAAGTATCCTTAGTTTGTCCCGGACCTTCCAGTTGATGGGCATAATGACCAGAATGACAAGTATTGAAGTTACAAAAAAATGGAATGTTCTCCCTATCGGCATACCAAGAAAAGAGATGATAAGCCCCATTACTGAAATTGATTCGGCAACAGCTATTAGAATGATATCAATCGTTTTCCATTTATGAAGGACCTGAATTAGAGTAAAGTCTTCTTTGATTGTTCGAGGGGAATAGTAGATGGTTTTTCGGATAGCAAGAACGATCACGACCATGAATATAGCAGCAATGTTCAAGACATTGAAAATGGAATTGAGTAATGTAGGGGAAATATCAACAAATGATATTTTCTTCGTTTCTGAGAAATAGTAAGAGATAAGAGCAAAAATAATAATAGTTGCTACCATTGAAAGACTGATCAATACCGTTGTCCGAGTCTCTCTTTTAATAAGAGCATTGTTCTCGGTAAAGTTATCGTAATCAAAGTTCATTACCTTGATTTACCATTTAAGAATTATCATGTCAAGAACTATAAAGTGGAATCATATTCAATATTATTTTGAATTGATAGTTTTTGTAATACTGCCTCTATCTGATATAATTTTATCTTATGAAAATTCTTCCTGTTCTGTTGATGGTTTGTGTTTTTTTAATCAAATGTTCATCACCGCCATCGGTAAAGACTGTTCCTGATCAGAATGGGGTCCGGGAAAAAAAAGATCAATTATCCAGTGAAAAAATTCTTGATGGATCGGATGAAATTTTTTATCAGGTAGGGATCGCTTCCTGGTATGGGGGGAAGTTTAACGGACGAAGAACATCAAATGGTGAAATATATGATATGTATAAACTTACTGCTGCACATAAAGAGCTGCCATTTAATACCATTGTGGAAGTTGAGAATTTAAGGAACCGGAAAAAGGTAATTGTCCGGATAAATGATCGAGGACCTTTTGTAAAGGACAGAATAATAGATCTGTCATATAAAGCAGCGATAAGTATAGACATGGATGATGTGGGGACTGCTCCTGTTGTAATGAGAATTGTTGATCTCATCGATAGTGGAAAAGGAGAAAAAATTGTTGTCAGGAAGATTGATTATTCACACAGATCTGAATTTTTTCTTCAGGCCGGAGCTTTTACTCAGCAAGAAAATGCAGAGTCACTTGTAGTGCAATTGAACTACTATTTAAAGGAGATCAAATTCAGAATAAATCGTGAAAATGGTTATCACAAAGTTATATCTGTGAAGATACTATCAAGGGAAGAAGCTGAAAGGATGAAAAGATCGCTTGAAGGCCTTGGTTTTGACACATTTATTAAAGAAATTTTCTTAACCGGAGAGAAGAAGTAAATTGACCCCTGATCTTATATTAAGGATAGCAATTGTTTTATTTGTTGGTGGATTCATTCAGAGTTCGGCAGGTTTCGGTTTTGGACTCTTTGCGCTTCCATTACTTCTTTTTCTGAAGTTACAACTTCAGGAAGCTGTGATCATGGTTGTTATCGGCTCAGCGATTCAAAAAATAATGGGAATCAGATATTTCAGAAAAGTTATCAACCTGAGAGAGATTTCGCCATTGATCGTTTCCGGATTGGCCGGACTTCCAATAGGGTTATACTTAATGTTCAGGGTTTCCGGGTTACAGCAGTCTTCAATAAAGCAATTGATTGGTTTTCTTATAATTTTCATGCTTATTTTTCGATGGTCAAAGTTAATAAAATCTGTGATCAGAGTAAAAGCGATGTGGACATATATTGCCGGTTTTCTGTCCGGCATACTTAACGGATTTGCAAATATTGGCGGACCCCCGGTCGTCTTATGGGTTCTGGCTCAGAATTGGGAGAACAGGAAAATGAGAGCAACTATAATATCATTCTCATTGTTCTTTGTTCCATTTCAGATAACAATTATGATAATTATATTTGGAAGAACATTATATTCTCCCCTTTTTTATTCACTGGTCCTGTCACCTTCAGTGTTGATCGGTTCATGGTCCGGGCTTAAATTTGGAGACAGGTTTTCAAAAAAAATTCTGGAAAGATATATGGAATTTCTCCTTCTGCTAATAGCTCTGGTCTCTGTACTGAGACCTTTGTTCAAGTAAAAAAGATTATTTATAAAGGCAGAGATATGTTACAGGTTCTCTTATAATTACAGTAAATTCAACATCTTTTTGAACTTGAAAAGAGTCCCCTTTCTTATAGGTTTTTTTTACTCCACCCGGCAGAATTGCATCCATTTCCCCGAAAACTATTTCCATTATTTCTACAGTATCGGTCCCGAACTTATATTCTCCCTCTTCCATTATCCCTACGGTAAATCTTTCATCTTTCAAGGAATTGCCCAGGCTTTTGATTTTTCCTTCATAATATTCATTTACTTTTATCATTATTTCCTCCAGGGTATTATTTTAAAAACGCGCCAACAGGAGTTTCATCGGGGATCTCCGGTATAAAAGGTCTCCCGTCCTTGTCGGAAGCGGCAAGGATCATTCCCTGTGATAATACGCCTCTGAGTTTTACCGGTTTAAGGTTCTTTACAATTATTATTTTTTTCCCGATCAGATCTGAAGGCGAATAATGGAGAGCAATTCCTGCTACAAGGGTTCTTGTATCACTGCCGGTATCAACTTCCAGTTTAAGCAATTTGTCAGCATTTTCTATTTTTTCTGCGCTGTTGACAAGAGCTACGACCATTTCCACCTTTTTAAAATCATCAAAACTTATTAATCCTTCCTCCATTTCTTCCTTCTCCTTTTTTTCAATGCCGGGGGTTTCTTTTTTAACCTCAACTTCTTCAGATTTCAGAAAGTCTTTCAGGTCGACTCTTGGGAATAATGGCCCGGCTTCTTTTATCATAAAGTTATTACTTGTATCTTTCCATCCGAAACCGATAGTCTTGTAATTAAGTATTTCCGTGACATTATTGGAGGTTTCAGGTAAAACAGGATAGAGAATTGAATTTATGCTCAAGATCGCTCTTACAAGTGTCAGGAGCACTCCTTCCAGTTCATTTTTTTTTGATTCATCTGAGGCCAGGGCCCAGGGTTGTTTCTCAACTATATATTTGTTCAGTATTCCGATATATTCAAATATTTTTTCTATTCCCCGGTTAAATTTATAGTCGTCAAAAAATCCTATAACAACCTTTTCCATTTCAACATAACTATCCTCTATCTCTTTTTCCCTTGGTCCGATGATTGCATTTCCCGAGAATTTATTTTTAAGATATTTCCCGATCATTCCTCCGGTTCTGGAAATTAGGTTCCCCCAGTCGTTCGAAAGATCAGTGTTAACCCTGTTGATAAATCCCTGATGTGAAAAATTTCCATCTGCTCCGATAGGTGCTTCTCTCATAAGGAAATATCTTATCGCATCTGAATTGAAGTGGTCAAAAAGTACATTAGGATCAAGAACATTCCCGATAGATTTTGACATTTTCTTTTCATCCTTCAGCCACCAGCCATGAATTAATTCTTTCTTCGGGAGCGGTAATTCTGCAGACATAAGAAAAGCAGGCCAATAGACTGCATGGAATTTAAGGATATCTTTTGCCATTATATGGAGGTCAGCGGGCCACATATTCTTGAAATTTTCGTTCTCTTCAAGATAATTTATCCCGGTTATATAGTTTGTCAAAGCATCAAACCATACATAAATGGTCTGCTCCTCGTCCTCCGGAACAGGAATTCCCCATGAAACTGTTGATCTTGTAATACTAAGGTCTCTCAATCCCATTGTGACAAAAGACCTGACTTCATTCATCCTTGATTTGGGCTGAATAAAATCGGGATTCTCATCATAGAATTTCAGAAGTTTGTCCTGATAAGCGGATAATTTGAAGAAATAACATTTTTCAACTACTTTCTCGGTCTCTCTCTCACAATCGGGACAAATCTTGTTCCCTGAAGGAGTATTTTCTGCCGTATCAGAAACAAAACTTTCACATGAAACACAATAATGTCCTTTATAATCACCCGGGTATATGTCTCCGTTGTTCTGAACTTTCCTGAAGATCTTTTTTACTCCCTCTGTGTGGAAATCATCTGTCGTCCTTATGAACTTGTCATAATCAATGTTCAATCTTTTCCATAGTTCTTTAAATCTGACAACGACACTGTCAGCAAGTTCTTTCGGAGTGATCCCCTTTTTAATGGCATTTTTTTCGATCTTTTGACCATGTTCGTCCGTTCCTGTCAGAAAGAATACTTTATATCCCCGCATGGTTTTGTATCTTTTAATTACATCCGCCATTACAGTTGTATATGCATGTCCGAGGTGGGGGATATCATTTACATAATATATAGGAGTAGTAAGAAAGAATTTTCCTTTGGTTTCCGTTCCAGTGATTTTTTTGTCCATTTTCAGCTCCTGAATCAGTGATTATATCATACTTTTTCATCAGTATATTTTTTTGGGAAGTACGAAAGATCTGAAAAGGTTGAGTGCAAAATTGTCGGTCATACCGGCAATAAAATCGATGATCCTTCTGTCAGCACTATCATTTTCCGGGAATAAATTAATGTATCCGGAAGGATCCTTCCTGACATGTTCAAAAAGGGAAATCAGAATATGTCTGATTTTATTCCTCTCAACCTCAGATTCCTTTCTCAGGTAAACCTTTTCATACAAAAATTCTCTTAATAAGATCAATTCATTATAAATATGCTGAGATATAGTTATAAACTCGAGATCATTCTCCCTGGTTTTATAAATTATATCAGTTACTATGGTATCGATCCTGCCAGCAAAGTCTGTTCCAAGGTTTTTTTTTACAGATTCAGGTATGGAAAGATCAGTAAGTATTCCTGCCCTCATAGAATCATCCAGGTCATGATTAACATAAGCAATAATGTCTGAAATCCTTACAATCTGACCTTCAAGAGTTGAAGGGAGATCTTTCCCGGTTCCTGGAATGATCTCTCCAAGGCCTTTGGAATGTTTCACTATACCCTCTTTAACACGATTAGTAAGATTAAGCCCGGCTCCGTCATATTCCAGTTTTTCCACTACTCTGAGGCTTTGTTCATAATGTCTGAATCCATCTTCGGAGAGTTCTGAAAGTACTTTCTCACCCATATGTCCGAATGGAGTGTGACCAAGATCATGTCCAAGTGCAATAGCTTCAGCAAGTTCTTCATTAAGGTTCAGGGCTCTTGTTATAGTTCTGGCGATCTGGCTGACCTCAAGAGTGTGAGTCAGCCTGGTTCTGAAATGATCTCCTCCCGGTGAAATAAAAACTTGGGTTTTATGTTTCAGACGCCTGAAAGATTTCGAATGGAGGATCCTGTCTCTGTCTCTTTGAAATTCTGTCCTTACCGGAGAAGGCTTCTCTGTATTTCTTCTTTTTGAGTCTTTACTTTTAGCAGCTTTTTCATGCAGCCTTTCTTCCCTTTCCAGAAGCTCATGATATACACTCATATATTCTATTTAACATTATGAGTATAAATCTGTCAACAATTTGTATACCATTAATATATATGAATCTAAAAAGTATTTACTTTTTTTTTTCTTTATCATCGATTTTTTCAACGACAATGGTCATCTTTGTAACGAGAGCTGCGATAGCACCAACAGCTGCGAGTATCGGAGCTAATGCCGCGCCGACAACTCCCAATGTTAAAGGAATCTCAACAATTGTACGGCCATCTTCATTTTTGATGATTATCCTTCTGATATTTCCCTGATGTATAAGTTCTTTTATTTTATCTATAATCTCACTGCCGTTCAGACTGAACTCTTCATGCCCTGAATCATTCTTTTTTCCTTTTTTTGTTGCCATTATTCCCCCTGATAATTGTACGTTATTTAAATTGAAGTTGTTCCGTTTTTATATAAAAAAATTGCAAAATGGTATGAGTTATAACCTTGACACCATCCGGATTGGATATTAAACTAATAAATCTGAGGAGTAAAAATGTCTGATACAGAAAGGAAAAATAAGACTGACAGGATTTCATCGGGAAAAGATGAATTTGCAAATCTGATGGAAGAATTTGAGTCTGGAATGTCTGAAATATCTGAAGGTGAAAAGATCGAAGCAACAATATTATCCAGGGAAGATGACCTTTTTTATCTTGATCTTGGAGGCGGATTCGAAGGTGAGATATTGTGTGAAGAGTTTATTGATCCGGAGAGTTTATTGAATGGTGATAAAGTTGATGTTTATGTACAGAATAAAAAAGGTAGTTTTTACAAGTGTTCTGCTTCAAGAAGCAAATTATCAGGTAATGATTCTGGAGATAAAAATATTAAACTTGATTCACTATTTCAGGATGGCGACCGGATCAGAGGGAAGATTTCCGGGGTCAACAAAGGTGGTTTTGAAGTAATGGTGGACGGAGAAAGGGGATTCTGTCCTTTTTCACAAATTGAAGCTGACTATGGAGAGGAGCCGGAAATTCTTATCAACAAGGTGTTTTCATTTACAATCATCGAATATGATCCTGAGAGTGATAAGCTGGTACTCGGCAGAAGGGACATTATTCAAGAGGAGAAGAACCTCAACAAAGTGAAACTTCTCGGGTCATTGAATACTGATACTGTATATCCTGGAACGGTAAGCTCTGTTAAGAATTATGGTGCTTTTATTGATATTGGGGGTATAGAGGGATTACTTCATATATCAGAGATATCAAATGAGAAAGTGGCGGATGCGAATGATATATACTCAGAAGGTGATGAAGTTGAAGTAAAGATAAAAGATATAGATCATGAAAAGCAGAAAATTTCTCTATCTAGGAAAGAGCTGCTGGAAGATCCCTGGGAAGAATTCACAAAAAAATATTCCGGTGGTGATAAGATCGAAGGTGTTGTATCTTCTTTAAAGCCATATGGCGCTTTCGTTGACCTTACTCCCGGGATCAGGGGACTTCTTCATGTGTCAAAACTTGGCGATGAGAAATTCCACAGGCATGCTAAAGAGGTATTTAAGGTTGGTGACAAGATTGAGGCCTGGATAGATAATATGAATGAGGCTGATAGAAAAATTTCACTGACAAGAGTGGAACCGGGAGAAGATCTCTCCGGTCAATTAGAAAAATTGAAGAACGAGTCAGACAGGGAAGAGAAAGCTTCCTCAGGAAGTGCGTTTGGAAGCTTGCTGGACAATGCTCTGTCAGGAAAAAAATAGGAGGGGGTATGCTTCTTACAATTGATATTGGAAATACTACAACAGGTGCTGCAATTTTTTCGGAGGACAAGATCATATCAAAGAACAAATTGCTTACTCCTGAGGAGATCAGTGTTCTTTTCCTGAAGAGTCTTGTTAAAGAGGATTGCAGAAGTATGATCAATGCTGTATCCGTTTCTTCTGTTGTCCCGTTCGTTGATGAGTCATTAAGAAAATCTGTGAAAGAGTTATTTGATGTAGAGCCTTACTTCACTGATTATACAATTGACACCGGTATCAAGCTTAAAATAGATAACCCGGAGGAAATGGGAGCTGACAGAATTGCAGACTATATAGGAGCTTTATCTTTATTCCCGCCTCCATTCATTGTTGTTGATTCAGGAACAGCTATAACTTTTGATATTATAAATAAGGATAATGAGTATATTGGTGGGGCGATCTTACCAGGAGTTGAGTTATCTATAAAAAGTCTGGCTCAGAATACTGCAAAACTTGAAATGATAAAATTCGGGATACCAAAATCAATAACAGGAACAAACACTGAAGATAGTATTAAGGCCGGGATATACTTTAATTATATTGGTGGATTGTCATTTATGATAAGGGAGTATAAAAAGACTATTGGAGCTGATGCACATGTGATTGCTACCGGCGGCCTTACAAAGTACTTTAAAGGGAAGATCCCGGAGATCGATCTTTATGAACCCGATCTTATTTATCTGGGATTGAAAAAAATATATGAAGATATGAGAGGTATATGAACCCTTTTTTATTTCTCCCATGAAAAACTTTGCAGCTGATCAGGATTATATATTTGAAGTAATAGATTATCTTTTAAACAACCATAATATAAATTTTTTTATTACATCAAAAGATTTCGATGTTCTTTACGGCTGGTGGGAGAAAAGGGTGCCGCAGGTTTTGATAAAAAAATCTATAGATAAAGTATGTAAAAGGAGAGAATCCAGGGGAAAGCAGATAGATAGTTTTATGAATTTTTCGTATGAGGTAAGAAAGAACCTTTCTTATAAATTAGATTTAAATATAAACACCGCATGGGTGGATAAAACCTCCTGCCCTGATGATAAGCATGAAAGATTCTTTGAAAATTTCCCTGAAGGCATTAAAGAATTGGAAGATGAATTCAGGATGTTAAAAGATGCTACTGAAGAAAACATTGCAGGGATGTTAAAAAATATCTATGACAGGTTGATAAGTAAATACAAGGATGATGATGAGATGAATATTAAAACAGAAATCTTTATGGGAAATCTGCCTTCACCTATGAGAAAGCCTGAAATTGTATTGAAATTCAAAATTAACTATCTTAACAGGAGATTCAATATTCCTGATTTTGAATGAAGCAAATGCCAAAGAAGTCCAGACTGGATAATGAACTTATAAGGAGAGGTGAGTTTAAGACTATTGAAGAGGCTATTCCGTTTATTATGGCAGGAGAAGTTCTGGTGAACGGCAATGTAGTCTATAAAAAAGACCATAATATCTCAATTGATGACGAAATAACCATAAAAAAGAATTTCGAATATGTTTCCAGGGGAGCATATAAGCTGAAAAAAGCACTGGAAGATTTCAATTTTTCAGTTAAAGGTAAAAAAGTTGTTGATATAGGGATCTCAAATGGCGGGTTTACTGACCTGCTTCTTCAAAATGGAGCTGAAAAAGTTCTGGGAGTGGATGTAAATATAAATCAGGTCGATTATAAGTTAAGAAATGATGAAAGGGTTTCACTTTTGAAAAAAAATGCCCGATATATTAAAACAGATGATATTAGTTTTAAGCCCGAACTTTTCACAATTGATGTTTCATTCATTTCCGTCATTAAGATATTGGAAGCTCTCAGGGCCTTTGGCAAGGTTAATATAATTTCTCTGATAAAACCACAATTCGAAGTGAGTAAAAGGGATTCAGAAAAAGGTGGAGTAATAAAAAGTGATAGTAAGAGAGTTGAGATACTTCTTGATGTAAAGCATAAAGCAGAGGAAGCAGGTTTTTCATTGGTGGATTTTACTTCTTCAGGAATTCAGGGCAGAAAAGGGAATCTGGAATATTTTTTTTATATGAAATACGGGAAAAAAGGATCAATAGATGATAAAATTATCAAAAATGGAATTAAAATATAAAACAATCGGGTTGATAACAAAACCTCATGAAGATGTAAAAAAATATCTTGAGGAAGCTGTATCTGCAATTGAAGAGTTCGGAGCGACCTGTATTCTCGAAGAGATCGCAGCAGATATGCTGGGACGAAAGGAGAAGGTAAAGAGATCTGATGTCAGTGGTTTAAGTGACCTGGTCATACTGATCGGAGGAGATGGAACTTTCTTGTCCGTGGCAGAATCGGCCGTTAAGGCTCAGGTTCCGATCGCGGGATTCAATCTGGGGACTCTTGGCTTTCTTACAGAGTTGAGGAAAGATAAAATATATTCATCTGTTCGGAGTCTTGTAAAAGGTGAATTCAGAATATCTGAAAGAAAACTTCTTGAAGTAAATTTTAAAAATGAGACCTCAATGTCATTGAATGATGTTGTGTTCAGTAAGGGAGATATTGCAAGGATTATAAAGCTCAGGCTTGAGATCGATCAGGTTGAAGTATCTGAAATAAGGGCTGACGGACTGATAGTATCAACACCTACCGGATCTACAGCATATTCTCTCTCTGCCGGAGGCCCGATACTTGCACCTGAGGTCAATGGGGTGGTGATCACACCGATCTGCCCTCACTCTCTCACATTCCGGCCTTTTGTTGTACCGGATTCTTCGGAAATAAAAGTTACTCTCTCTTCTGATTCGGATAATGTTGTTATTACGATGGACGGACAGAAAGTTATCCCTATGAACATTAATGATGTAGTAAGTGTTAAAACAGGAAAGATGAAACTGAAAATGGTTATATCAGATGAATTAAACTATTTCAGATTGTTAAGTGAAAAGCTGAAATGGGGAATATAACAGATGATTCTTGTCTGGACAAAGTTTTCCTTATTGTTAATCCTTGTATATATATTCGGATCCAGAGTAACAAAAAGTTCTGATATAATCGCCGAGAAAAAAGGGTGGGGAAGAGCATTTATGGGAGTTGTTTTTATTTCCATGGTAACTTCATTTCCTGAGTTATTTACCGGTATATCAGCTGCATCAATAGTGAAATCTCCTGAGATATCCCTTGGCCAGATAGTCGGAAGTTGTATCTTTAACATTACAATAATTGCACTGGTACAGATAATATTCAGAAAAAATAGTTTGTTCAGAAATAATTCAAAGAATGATCTTTTTCCTTTGATTTTCAGTTTCCTGCTGATACTCATGTTCACATCTTCACTTTTGATCAGTTTCAGGATCAGGATACTCAATGTGGGAATTTCATCTATCCTGATATTTGCAATATATATAATTTTTTTATACCAGATATTTAAAAACCGAAAAGCTGAGAAAGCAGGAACAAATTACAGAGAGAAGAATCTTAAACGAGCTGTAATATCATTTTCCATTTCCGCTATAATTATTATTGCAGTCGGTTTTTATCTTCCTATTGTAGGAAAAGAGCTCGCAACGAAGATGGGCTGGACAGATTCCTTTGTAGGTGTGATCTTCCTGGCTTTTGTAACCTCATTCCCCGAGCTGATAGTATCAATAACAGCAGCGAGGATAGGTGCATTTGAAATGTTGTTGGGGAATATTGCAGGCAGCAATCTTTTTAATATAGGCATAGTATTTTTGATAGATATCTTTTACTTCGAGGGAGATATAATTGCAGATATTACAGATAAAAATATTTTCTACATAGGAGTTATTGCCGCAGGGATGAATATGATCCTATATCTGACTCTGCTCAGGGGAAAAGTTATCCGTCCTTTTTTTAAAATCCCCCTGAATGCAATTTTAATTCTTATTTTATATGTTCTCAGCCTTGGAATTATTTTTTAAATAAGTATAAAATAGATATAGTTGAATTTCTTGGGGATTAAAGATGAAACGAACAATTTTAATAACAATTATAATTTTAATATTTTTGTCCATACCTTCATCCGGTTATTCAGCCTCATATGATTTTGAAAAGGGGGTTGTATATCTTTTGCTGGAAGATTATCAGCAGTCAAAAGTACACCTCGGTGAATACTTTAAAGATTATCCTAATCCGATAGTCAGAAGGGGATTCATGCTTCTGGCTGATAAAGATAAGAAAAAGGCCAAGAAGGAGTTTCAAAGCTACCTGAATATGAATTTCAGGTCATTACATGCGATTGTTGGAATTTCACTCTCCCTGTCAGATTTAAAAGAATCTACTTCAAAGGAAAATCTCATGAAAGCCGTTCGGTTTAATAAGGGTTTTTCTTCTTCATATGCATGCCTTGGCATTGAATATCTGAAAGAAAAAAATTATCCGATGGCTGAGAAGTATCTTCTGTCAGCCAGGAGAATAAGTAATTTGATGGAGTACCGGATATTACTCGGGGAATTGTTTCTCAGGATAGGGCAACCCGGTAAAACTGTTTCACTAATTGAGAACGATGTTGTGAATCATCCTGACAATTTTTTTCTAAATCATCTGATGGCAAGGTCCCTCTTTAAACTGAATCGTTTGGGAGCTATGGGAAAGTATATTTTAATCTCCAAAGAATTAAACAGAACCAATAAAGATGTTCAACTTTTGTATGCTAATTATCTCTTGAAAAAAGGAGAACCGAAGGTTGCAAGAGATGTTCTGAAGAGTCTCAGATATAAGGAAACTAATCCTGAATATATTAAAACCTATGGGAAGGCTTTGCTTACACTGGGGAATAAAAGGTCAAAAACTTATTTATATCAATACTTTACGATAGATAATTGGGATAAAGATATAAACAGGCTCCTCGGCCTTTATTATTTCAGGAATAAAACAGAAAAGAGTAATATTCAGAACTGGATATACCGTTCAATCCTCAGTGGAAATTCTGTCGAATCATTAAAAAAAGATTTTTCACCTGAATATCATTTCCCGGTTTTGGCTTCACTCCGGTTTTTTGATTTGAAAAATGTTTTCTGGATAGACAACAACAGGCTGTTTGTAGTTGGCGTAATGTATAGCGGAGGGGCTGAAAAATTATTCCTTATTGATTTCAGTAAAAAGAAGATCGTTGCGAGCTACAGCTATGATGGAATAATTGATGGTGTATATTTTTCAAGTAACAGAGATAGAATTATTCTGGAGACTGAAAATCCTTCATCAAAAAGGACTAAACTCTATGCAATGATAAAGAACCCGAATGGATCTTTTCAGTTCCGGGGTATTTATACCGGGAGAAATGATATTCCCGCATTTGACGTAGTTTTTAACTCATCCGGTACAGAAGCATATTTTGTGGACAAAAAGATAGAGAAGATAGCTTTTGACTCACCGTTCTCTATTGTGAACAGATTCGGAGAGAAGCGCCCTGTCTATACGGGATTATCTAATTTCGGTCTCTATAAATATAATTTTGTAAATCGTAGATTTACTTTCCTTGAAGATATAGAAGAAATAAACAAGATCAATTCTGATTCAATTAAAAAATTTCTCATGGTTTATAATGCTGCTGCTATAACTAAAGAGGTTGGAAAACTTATCACAAAAGGTGAAAAACTTGATTCATTCTCTTCTGAGATAATTAGAATAGTTTTCTCAAAGAATCTTGGCAGTTTCATGATCTATTTAGCTGACCTGAAAAATGCTTTTCAAGCAGTGATCTTTGATGATGAGACAGGGAGAATTATAAAAATTGACAGTACAATGTTCCTTGATGCAGACAGGTTTGCTGAACTGGATATAATCGATTTTGATTCTGATAAAGCAAACTTGCTCCTGAGTACAAAAGATAAGAGAAGAGAACTGATCATGTTCAATTATAAATCAAAACTATATCGTAAACTGGTCGAAAATTATTATAGCAGCTGTTTCGGCTCAAATAATAAGAATTTCTATGTTCTGACAGAAAGGAACAAAAGATATTTCCTGACTGAAACACTATTAAAGATAATAAGTATTAAACCTTTCTGGATAGAGGAGCTCCCGTCACGAAGAGACCTCAAATCTGTTGTGAATTGTAGTGATATTTTTACCCTTAGAATGTCTACGAATGGGGGAGAATCTCTGGAAATGGGTCCTGATAATAAATTTATTTATACATCTCCATCCTTTGATGGAAGTATTTTCGGTTTCTCTTCTGACCTGAAGAATGTAGCTATATTCGTGAATATGAGACTTTTTCTGATTGAGAACAATTCCGCATGGGCCAGAAAGACACATTTAAAAAAGTAAATTTATTTACAGGGCTTATCTTTAACAATGCAATTGATATTGAGCCTGTAGTTTCTCTGTTACAAAAGGAATTTTCTGAAACAGACATAATCTCAGATCAATTTGAATTCAATTTTACTGATTATTATTTTATGGAAATGGGAAAACCTCTAAACCGTCAATTTCTTTCATTCAGCAGGTTAATCTCTCCTGAAGAGCTGCCTGGAATAAAATTAAGAACAAATGAGATTGAGAAGGAATTTTCAATTTCCGGAAAAAGAAGGATCAATCTTGATCCGGGATATTTGTCGGATGCAAATGTTATTATTGCCACAACAAAAAATTATTATCAGCGTATTCCTCTGAATAATGGAATTTATGCTCATATGGAATATGTTATCAAGGGAAAGAATCTTAATATACTTGAATGGACATATCCAGATTTCAGATCTGAAAAATATATGAATTTCTTTCAGGGGATGCTTTTTTCCTATAAAAAAAAGATATCTTCAGCGAGGAATAAAGAAAGATAATCCAGTCTTTTTTTTAGAAGTATTTCTCATTGACAAAATGTGATCTAAGTGATATTTTTCAACTTTGCCAGGAGACTAATATGGAAGAAAAGATCAAAGCTAAAATCATGGATGAGAAGAAGATGATGAGGGCTTTTCAAAGAATGGCTGTGGAGATACTGGAAAACAACAGGGAAGTTGAAAACCTTGTTTTAATTGGTATACAGAAAAAGGGTGTTTATGTTGCCGAAAGGATCAAAAAATTGATAGAAGAGATGGAAAACATCGATCTGCCGACAGGGATCCTTGATATAACTCTTTTCAGAGATGATCTACACAAACATGAACAGCAGCCGGTTATTCAAAAAACTGAAATTAACTTCTCTGTGGAAGACAAAGATATCGTTTTGATAGATGACGTTCTTTTTACAGGAAGGACAATAAGGGCTGCAATGGATTCTATATTTGAATTGGGGCGTCCGGCAAGTGTCCAATTAGCTGTTTTTATTGACAGGGGTCATAGAGAATTACCTATTTCTCCAGATTATAAAGGAAAATATCTTCCCACTTCGAGAAGGGAAAGAGTTAATGTAATGTTAAAGGAGATAGATGATGTTGATCAGGTTCTTATCATGGAACCTACGAGGTTTTAAATGGGTGATTATATATTTAACCAGAATCATCTTCTTGGTATAGATCATTTAAGTGATAAGGATATTGATACGATCCTTGAGACTGCAGAATCATTTGTCGAGATCTCAACCAGAGATGTAAAAAAGGTTCCTGCTTTGAAGGGAAAGACTGTTGTGAATCTGTTCTTTGAAAATTCTACAAGGACCCGAAGTTCATTTGAAATTGCTGCAAAACGTTTGAGTGCTGACCTTATTAATTTCAACTCATCTGTTTCAAGCCTGAAAAAGGGCGAATCTCTGCGTGACACTGTCCTTACTCTGGAAGCAATGAATCCAAATATAATTGTAATAAGGCATTCCGCATCCGGATCACCTCATTACCTGACTACTTTTGCAAGGTCATCAATTGTAAATGCAGGTGACGGGTTTCATGAGCATCCTACTCAGGCTTTGCTTGATGCATTGACTATGAAGCAGGTATTTAAAACAATAAGAGGGCTGAAAGTTGCAATTGTCGGTGATATTCTCCATTCGAGAGTTGCCAGGTCTAATATAATTCTTCATAGAAAAATGGGAAACGAAGTATCAATTATAGGGCCTCCTTCACTTGTCCCGAGGGAGTTTGAAAAGATGGGGGCAAAGGTGCATCACAATATTGAAGAAGGGGTTAAAAATTCTGATGTAGTGATGATGCTGAGAGTTCAGAGTGAAAGGGGGGCGGGAAACTATTTCCCTTCCATAAGAGAGTATAGAAAACATTTTGCTATTAATAAAAAAGTTTTCGCAATGGCAAAAAAGTCTGCAATTATTATGCATCCCGGGCCAATTAACAGGGATGTAGAGATCGATAATACTCTTGCAGATTCTGATAAATCATTTATTCTTCAACAGGTCACAAACGGAATAGCCGTGAGGATGGCAGTACTCTATCTGCTTAAAGGAGATTTTAATGAGCCTATTAATTAAGAATGGATTGGTGATCGATCCTTCAACCGGAAAGGATTCTGTATCCGATATCCTTATCGAAAAAGGATTGATAAAAAAAGTCTCCGAAAAGATACCGGAAAAGGGTATTAAAACAATTATTGATGCCGGTGGATGTATTGTAAGTCCCGGATTTGTAGATATGCATGTTCATCTGAGAGAACCGGGCCAGGAAAATAAAGAAACTATCGAGACAGGTATGCTTGCAGCAGCAAAAGGTGGATTTACTTCAATTGCTTGTATGCCGAATACAATTCCGGTAAACGATAACAGATCAGTTACAGAATATATAATTTCCAGGTCTCATGAGGTCGGGACAGTAAATGTGTTCCCGGTAGCAGCGATCTCCGTCGGACTTGATGGAGTAGATATAACCGAGATGGCCGACCTGAAAGAAGGTGGGGCAAAGGGATTCTCGGATGATGGTAAATGTGTAATGAGTGCCGATCTTATAAGGAAAGCTCTCGAATATACAAAAATGCTTAATGTCCCGATTATTGAGCATCCGGAAGATCATTCTATCTCTGGAGAAGGTCAGGTAAATGAAGGATTTATTTCATATAAATATGGTCTCAGGGGAATGCTCAGTGCGGCAGAAGAAGTTATTGTTGCAAGAGATATTATCCTTCAGGAGAGGATAAATTCATTACTTCATCTTACCCATATTTCTACTGCAGGTTCAATTGATCTTATTAGAAATGCAAAAAAAAAGGGGATCAGGGTTACTTCAGATGTTACCCCTCATCACCTCCTTTTAACAGAAGAGTTGATCACATCTTATAATCCTGTATACAAAATGAAACCCCCTCTGAGAACTGAACATGACAGGCAGGCTTTAATAAAGGCACTTAATGACGGGACTGTAGATGCCATTGCTTCTGATCATGCTCCTCACACTTTTGATGAAAAAGACAGTGAATTTGAATATGCTCCATTTGGAGTTATCGGACTTGAGACTTCATTTAATGTGGTTTATGACAGGCTGGTTAGAAAAGGAATTTTAAGTGTGTCAAAAATGATCGAACTTTTTTCCACAAATCCCGCCAGAATTATGGGGCTTGACCAACGTGGTGTTATAGAGCCGGGAGCGCATGGAGATCTGACTATTTTTGATCCTGAGAAAACTTTTAAAATAGATAATGAAAAATTTGTTTCAAAAGCAAATAATTGTCCTTTCCATGGATGGAAAGGAAAAGGATCGGTAGTTTATACTATTACTGGTGGGGAAATAGCATATAAGGCTTGAACAGGGGTGATTCCATTTTTATTTTCAGGAATTTATTTTGTTGATCTCTTACTTTATATCTATCTGAAACAGGAGATCCGCATACCCACACGAGATCATTATTTCCATTAATTATAACCGGGAGAAGATTCCTTATATCTGAAGGAATACCGGAGGATCTTATCATTTCAAATACTTTTTGTTTAACATCGGAATTAATTTTTTTATACTTGTCCGTATTTTCAGCATTCCTTATTAACAGAGGGAATATGGCTTCTTCTTCCGGTATGATTATCTCAAAATTATCAGAAGGTTTGCTGAACTTTTCTGAAGAAGTAACAAATATCCTTGAACAAATCTCGCTTAATTCTGTTTCACCTGTAGACTGTATAGAATACTTATATTCAGGGAGTTGAATCTGCTCCCGATATATGAATCCTTTTTTAATTGAAAAATTAATGCCCGGAATTGAGATCCCTGTTTTTCTGTTTTTATCATTTGCTAACTGTTCAATATGATCAAAATTGATATTCAGGAGATTTCCTTTGATATTTCTTATGAATTCCCTGATTATATGTCTCCTGAGTGCAAGAGGTTCGTTTTCCAGTTTTTGAGCAGGCAGAATCTTATTGCATACAAGATTTTCAGATAAAAATTTTTGTGCTTTGTTCCGGAAATATTCAAACTCTTCCTGTATGATAGAGACTGTACGGAATATATGTTTATCTATATCAGGTTCGATCTTCTCAATCTCCGGAATAAGGTTATTTCTGATATTATTACGCAAGAAAGTATCAGATTTATTGGTAGGGTCTGAAAAAAAATCTTCATCCGACCTGTTGAGGAATTCATGTATCTCAGACTTGGTAAATATCAAAATTGGTCTGATGATCTTTTGTCCCTTCAAGCCGAATATTCCACTCAGACCCTGTAATCCGCTCCCTCTGAAAAGTTTGATAAAGAAAGTTTCAGTGAGATCTGATTTTGAGTGGCCTGTCGCTATCTTGGGATTCGGGAATTTGTCTGAAATTTTGTTAAAAAAATCATATCTGGAAATTGAAGCTGCATTTTCAAGATTGAGTTTGTTTCGTGATTTAAAACTGATCACATCGGAACTGCCTTTTATCAGGTCTATCTTCTTTTTCTCCAGATAATTTTCCACCCATTTTTCTTCTTCATTTGAGTCTTCTCTGAGTTTGTGATTAAAATATGCAGCTTTTAGAGTGAACCTGATGTCTTCCTGCAAACGTTTCAGCAGTAAAAGAAGAGTGACTGAATCTTTCCCTCCGGAAAATGCAGAGATAACAGTGTCATTCTCAATGATCAGGTTATTCTGTCGTATGTTGTTATAAAATCGTTGATATAAATATTTCATAAAAAAAAATAGCGGTGGAGGGATTTGAACCCCCGGCATATCGGATATGAGCCAACTGCTCTACCGGCTGAGCTACACCGCCATTTAGTTAATTATAGTCGAATTTCCGATATTAATCAATAGGTGTTATAGCATTTTAAATGGTTATATATGGAGTTATTTTAATTTCAATAACTCAAAAATATCCATTATTCTTGAATTTGTACGAATTTAATTATAGAATATGAACTTCTCCAGGGAGAGGTGTCCGAGTGGTTGAAGGAGCACGCTTGGAAAGCGTGTGAGCTGGAAACGGTTCCGTGGGTTCGAATCCCACCCTCTCCGATCTCTTCATTTCAAGCACAGTGGGATTTGAAGCCACTGCAACCCTGGGTTCGAACGATTCGCCTTCAAGCGAATCCTCATGACTGAGCATAGCGAAGGAACCGAAGGTGAGCATGCAATGAGTCATGCGAGTAATCCCACCCTCTCCGATCTCTTCATTTCAAGCACAGTGGGATTTGAAGCCACTG
>JAOZUQ010000012.1:0-19350 GCA_029938635.1 Candidatus Aminicenantota bacterium | reverse complement strand
GAACCGAAGGTGAGCATGCAATGAGTCATGCGAGTAATCCCACCCTCTCCGATCTGCTTCGCCAAGGCTAAGCAGAACAATTTTTTTGAACAAGCAACAGAGTTTCAACGAATCAGGCCCACTCTCTTAATCCAAAATTTTATTAAAAGTCATTCCTATTAAAGTGAATTTGTAATAAAATTAAATATAAGGATAACAAATGAAAAAAAAAATTTCTCTTCCGCCGAATTATTTTTACTTTTCAATTATGCTTATAATTCCCTTTCGGTATCTGATTCCTGGGTTGAACCTGATTCCAATTCTGTGGAATCTGTCAGGTTTATTGGTAATGGCTGTCGGATTATATCTTATTTGGAAACCGTACAAACAATTTATGGATCATAACACACCGGAAAATTTTGGTACTTCAACCTGCATCGTCTCAGATGGCCTGTACAGATATTCACGGAACCCCATGTATGTTGGAGGTGTCATATTCCTGGTGGGGCTGGCGGTTCTCCTTCAAAATGTTGCCGGGTTTATTTCAGCAATTTTCTTTTTTTTGGTGATGCACTACATGTTTATCCCTTATGAAGAGGAAAAAATGGTCCGGGAGTGTGGAAATGAGTATTCTGAATATATGAAGACTGTCCGCAGATGGATCTGAATAGTATTTAATAAAGATTATCTCCAGATTTTTGTTCCCCTTTATTTCTTAAATCTGTAAAATCTGTTACAATTCAAAGTAAGAAAACGGCCCGGGAACCCGACAATACATGCGTGTGAACTTTGTCAGGACCGGAAGGTAGCAGCAATAAGCACGATTTTGTATGTGTTCGGGATTTTCCGGGTCTTTCTAAATAAAAAAAATGTATCTCGCACTAGCACGTAAATACAGGCCTAAGACCTTTAAGGAATTGATAGGGCAGCCCCATATCACCAAAACACTCCAGAATGCCATAAGAATGAACAAGTTGTATCCTGCACTTATATTCTCAGGAATGAAGGGCGTAGGGAAGACCTCGGCAGCACGAATACTTGCAAAAGCAATGAATTGTGAGACGGGGCCTTCACCTGAACCATGTAATAAATGTGCGATATGTAATGAGATCAATGAAGATAAATCACCTGATTATATTGAGATAGACGGAGCATCCAATAATGGAGTAGAAGAGGTGAGAAGTCTCAGGGAAAAGATCAAATACAAGCCTTTCAAAAATCGTTTCAGAATGATTGTTATCGATGAAGTACATATGCTGTCAAACTCTGCCTGGAATGCACTCTTAAAAACTATCGAAGAACCTCCTGAACATACCTATTTTATAATGGCTACAACCGATTTTCATAAAATACCTTCAACCATCGTGTCAAGATGCCAGCATTTTGAGTTTAAAAGAATACCGGTTGAAGTGATTACTATGGTTCTGGAAAATATTGTCGAAAAGGAAAAAATTGATATTTCAAAATATGGCCTCTACCTTGTTGCAAAATCAGCAGATGGAAGCCTGAGGGATTCAAAAAAAATCCTGGATCAGGCTATTGCCATATCTGACGGAAAGATCGAAGACAAAGATGTAATTGACATACTGGGAATAATAGAAGAAGAGATCTTTATTGAAATTACATCTTCATATTTGTCACGTGACAGGAAGAAGATCATAATGATCATTGATGATCTGACTGAAAGAGGAATTGATATCAGATTTTTTTATTCTGAATATATTAAATTTCTCCGTAATCTGATGGTCCTTAAATCGGATATAGAAATTGAAAAACTTCATAATCTAAATCCCGAGAATGTTTCGAAAATAAAAATGTTGATTAAAGATCTAAAGGAAATTGAGCTTCTAAGATATTTTAATGCGGTTAAGGATCTTGAAATTACAATAAAAAATACTGAAAATCCAAAAATAATTCTTGAATATCTGTTTATTAAACTTTCATACTTCCCTTCACTTATGTCTATTGAACAATTGATCGAAAATGCCGGATCAGGAAGAAAAAGTAATCCGGGGAAAAGTATTCCTTTAGAGGATAATGCTGATATCACTGCAGAAATTAAAAAAGCAGGACACTCTGATGAAGAGATCGGAGAAGTTTCAAAAGAAGATCCCCATGCAGTTAAAATGGAACAGAAGAAAAAGGAAAAACCGGAGCCGGTTTCTGAAAAAGTACCTGATGATAATGAGAGTATTGAAAAAATAAAAAAAGACAAACAGATAAAAAATCTGACCAGCAAAATTAAGGGAAGAATTATATCAATTGAAAATTTAGAAGGAGATAAATAATGGCAAAGATTCCAAATATGAATCAATTAATGAAGATGGCTCAGGATATGTCAAAACAAATGGAAGATAAAATGAGTTCTATCGAAGCAGAAGGAAATGCCGGAGGAGGAATGGTTAAGGTTATACTTAACGGGCATAAGAACATTCTCTCAATTGAAATTTCCAAAGAGGTGGTAGATCCGGAAGAGATTGAAATGCTTCAGGACCTGATAACAGCAGCTTTGAATGATGCAATAAGCAAGGTTGATGAAGAACTAAAGGATAATCTCGGTTCTTCTTTACCGGGAGGTCTTCCCGGAGGAATGCCTTTTCCGGGATTTTAATAAGTAAATCACGAGTATCCTATGTACGATTTCACACAACCTGTTGCAAATCTTGTTAACGAATTAAGAAAAATCCCAGGTATTGGAACAAAATCTGCTCAGAGGATTGCATTTTACCTGCTTAAGACCGATAAAGACAAAGTAATGGCACTTTCTGATTCAATAAACAATGCAATGGAGAAAACACGTTTTTGTAAGATTTGTAATAATATAACTGAATTTGAGATCTGTGAGATATGTGAAGGCAAGGGCCGTGATATCACAAAAATATGTGTAGTAGAGGAACCTTTTAATATCCTCTCCATAGAAAGAACCGGTCTTTATAAAGGGATGTACCATGTTCTGTCAGGAAACCTGTCTCCGATCAGAGGGGTCGGGCCAGATGAACTTAAGATCAGCAGTCTGGAAAGAAGGTTGGATTCCGGGAAAACGGAAGAGATAATTATTGCAACAAGCCCTACTGTCGAAGGTAATGCAACTGCGATTTATATATTTGACCTCCTGAAGAAAAAGGATATTAAAATTACAAGGATCGCAATGGGTTTACCGATTGGAGCAGATCTTGATTATGTTGATTCTGTTACGATTGCAAAATCATTTGAAGGCAGGATAGAATTTAAGTGATATGTCATTAATAAGGCAAATTGTTAAAAGGCTGAACTTTAGTGTTGATTTAAATTTAAAATAGGGATAAAATTAGAACAATGAAAGAGAATTTTGTTATTTACAATGAAGAATATTTTCAGATCAAGAAAGTTCTTGAGGAGTTAAAAGCTTCTGTAAGTGCTGATATTGTTTTTGTGACTGATTCTGAAGGGCATTGCATAGCTGCGACTGATGGTATGGATGATTCATATTTGAACTCGATATCGTCTCTTATTGCCGGCAGTATAGCGGCAATAAACAGTATTGCACAAATGCTTGAGATTGCAAAATTTGAAACGGTTCTTACAGAATCTATTGAGAAAAATCTTTATATTTCCCTGATAAATGAGAGGATGGTATTAATAGTCATTTTTGAAAAAACATCCAACCTGGGTATTGTCAGGCTGAAAGGTAAACATGCAAATGAAAGATTGAAAGAAGTTTTTGTAACTATAAATAGAAAACTCAAAGATAGTTCATATAGTGAAAATCATTCACCTTTTGAAGGTGTATCCGATGAAGATATTGACCAGATCTTTGGAGACTGACATTGTCCTTCCTCAACTATTCTACTAAAGAAATAAACTTTAAGATCGTTTATTACGGTCCCGGTTTAAGTGGAAAAACAACTAATATAAAAGAAATATACAACAAAATAAAGCAGGATAACAAAGGGAAACTTGTAAGTTTAGCAACAGAGACAGAGAGGACATTATTTTTTGATTTTTTCCCCCTTGATCTCGGGACAATCAGTGGATATAAAGTTAAATTCCATCTTTACACTGTACCCGGTCAGATATACTATAGTAGTTCAAGGAAATTGATCCTTAAAGGTGTGGATGGTGTTGTATTTGTTGCAGATTCCCAGCGTGAAAGATTTGAGGCAAATATCGAAAGTTTGAATGATATGCTTGAAAACCTGAGAGAATATAATCTTCAATTTGAAGAACTTCCATACATTCTTCAACTTAACAAAAGGGATCTTCCCAACATTACACCGGCAAACGAGCTGATTGAAACTCTGAGAAGAAAAGGGGAGCCGGTCGTAGAAGCTGTAGCTATGAAAAGTACGGGAGTTATCGAAACTCTTAAAGCTATATCAAGGCTTGTAATGAAGGACGTTAAAGCAAAATTAGGCTAGGGGATAAAATCATGCCAGGAAAAACCGTAATAGAAAAAATCTTTACCAACCATTCCAAAGAGGATATTTCTCCAGGAAAAATTGTCTGGATAGATCTGGATGTTGTTACTGCAAGAGATTTCGGCGGCCCCAATGTTGTAAAAAACTTTCATAAGAACTATGAAGGACAGAGTGTGTTTGACCAGTCCAAAGTTTTTTTTACATTTGATCTTACTGTGCCACCCAAAACAATTCAATATGCAAATAATCAGATGATCTGCCGTAAGTTTGCCAAGGAAAAGGGTGTTAAGGTTTTTGATATAGACAAGGGAATAGGGACTCATACTTTGATTGAGAATGGACTTGTACCATCGGGATCAATTGTGGTCGGAACAGACAGCCACATGAATATCCTCGGCGCAGTAAATTCATTCGGGCAGGGAATGGGTGATGTTGACATTGCATTTGGTTTCAGATACGGGAGAACCTGGTTCGAAGTGCCTGAAACCGTCAAGGTGAAAATAAAAGGAAATTCTTCATATGATTATAGTGCAAAAGATCTCGTTATTAAAGCTCTGAGTATTTTAAGGACTGATAAAATTCTTGGGAAAGCGGTCGAGTTTTACGGTGATCCAATCGAAAAACTTGATCTGCCGGAAAGGATCACTTTTCTCAGTATGATAACTGAAATGGGGGGGATCGTGGGATTTATTCCTTTCAACAATAATACTGAAAATGAGATAAAGAAAATGTCAGGCCTTGATAATATAGTTCCTGAAATTAAAGCTGATGGAGATGCATCTTATTCTGAGATCATAGATCTGGATATTTCCGATATCGAGAGCATGGTTTCAGCACCTCCTTATCCTCACAACGGGATGAAAGTTTCCGATCTTGAGAAGGTTAATGTTGACTTCGGATTTGTTGGTTCATGTACAAACGGGAGAATAGAGGATATCCTCAAGGTATGGACGATCCTTAAGGGAAAGAAGATCAAGGAAGGAGTTCAACTTTCGATCGTTCCGGCTACCATTGAGGTGTATAAACAGGCATTTGAGAAAGGGATACTTAAAGATCTTCTTGATGCGGGTGCTATTATTGCAAATCCGGGATGCGGCGGGTGTGCACAGGGACATATCGGGATGACAGGGAAAGGGGAAGTAATGGTTTCGACAGGAAACAGAAATTTCCCCGGGAAGCAGGGAGATGGTTTTAATTACCTGACATCTCCGGAAGTTGTAGCTTTTTCAGTATTGAACGGGTTTATTTCTGACAGGGAGTTTTAAATGACCGATTTTAAAGTAAAAGGTAAAGTTTGGCTTATTACTGATAATAATGGTGAGCTTATAAATGATATAGATACTGACCAGATATTTCATAACCAATTTCTTCATATCACTGAAATAAGTGAGATGGGGGAGCATACATTCGGAAATCTTGAAGGCTGGGAAAATTTTCCAGAAAAGTGTAATCCCGGAGACATAGTTTTTGCAGGGTCCAATTTCGGAGCCGGATCTTCACGTCAGCAGGCAGTCGACTGTTTTGAAGCGTTGGGAATTAAGGCAATTGTTGCTGAGTCATATGGCGCGATTTATAAAAGAAATGCTATAAACTCAGGATTCCCGATACTTATTTTCCAGCAGATAAACAATTTTGTAAAAGATGATGCCATAAAAAATCTTGACGAGATAGAAATAGATTTTTTAGCAGGAGAACTTAAGAATATTTCGTCCGGGAAGATTTTTAAAATCAATCCTTTTTCAAAAGTTCAAAAAGACATTATGGAAAAGGGGAGCCTTCTCACAATTTAGCAATTTCTGCATATCCAAAATATGCTGATAGTATTGACTTTTCGCCTGTTTTAATGTAAATATACTCTTATCCGGGAGGATTTTATATGAACAAAAATGACTTGGTTATGGAATTGCTGAAAGATTCAGACATGACAAAAACCAAAGCTCTGAAATTTGTGGACCTGATGATTGATACCATTGCAGATGAACTGAAGAGAAAGGATGGGAAGCTTACACTTGTAGGCTTTGGTACATTTAAGGCTATCACAAAAAAAAGAAAAAAGGGAAGAAATCCCCGGACCGGAGAAGAAATTGTTATTCCAAAGAGAAAGAGTGTTAAATTTCTTCCCGGGAAAAAACTTAAGGAATTAGTAGAGTGATCTTTCGATCATCGAAGAGGCGCGTAGCTCAGCTGGTTAGAGTGCTATCTTGACATGGTAGAAGTCGGCGGTTCGAGCCCGCCCGCGCCTAGTTTAATTAAATGAGAAAAAACAGAGATACTATTTTGTTAAAAGTTGACGGAGAACTTAAGGATCTCTCATATCCGATAGAAAAGACATCGGAGGTAGAGGAGATCGGTAAAGATGCTCCGGAGGCTAGCGAAATATATAAACACAGTTGTGCTCATTTATTGGCTCAGGCAGTAATTGAACTTTATCCAGGGACCCAATATGGGATCGGGCCTGCACTTGAAAATAGTTTTTATTATGACTTCATAACAGAAGAGCCTTTTACTCCGGAAGATCTTGATAAGATAACAAAAAAAATGAGGTTCCTTATCAAACAGAATCTTAAGATTGAAAATAAGATTATGAAGAAAGCGGAATCAATAAAAATGTTCCGGGAACTTGGGCAGCATCTTAAAGTTGAACTAATTGAAGAAAAAGTCGAAGGTGATGAAGTTTCTGTTTATACTCAGGGTGATTTCACAGATCTCTGCAAAGGACCCCATTTGCCCTCTACCGGATTGTTGAATAATTTCAAACTGACCTCTATTGCATCATCTTATTGGAAAGGGGATGAAAAAAACAATTCAATGCAAAGGGTTTACGGTGTGGTTTTTCCAACTGATGAACTTCTTAAAAAGCATGTTGAAATGCTTAAAGAAGCAAAAAAGAGGGATCACAGGAAGTTGGGGAAGGAATTGGATCTTTTTTCCATAAGTGATGAGATAGGTGCAGGACTTGTGTTGTGGCATCCTAAAGGGAGTATGGTAAGGCACGAGATCGAAAAATTCTGGTATGAAGAGCATCTTAAAAATGGTTACCAATTAGTAAACTCTCCTCATATAGCAAGATATGAATTGTGGGATACAAGCGGACATAATTCATTCTATACTGAGAATATGTTCACTCCAATTGAATTTGATAATACTAAATACAGATTGAAGCCTATGAATTGCCCTTTCCATATCGAGGTGTTCAGGTCACGAAACAGAAGTTACAGAGAAATGCCTTTCAGGTGGGCTGAGCTTGGGACAGTATACAGGTATGAAAGAAGTGGAGTTCTTCACGGACTTTTAAGAGTCCGTGGTTTCACTCAGGATGATGCACATCTCTTCTGTACTCCTGAGCAGCTTGATAATGAAGTTGAAAAGCTTATTGATTTCAGCCTTAAAATGTTAAATAAATTCGGGTTTGAGGAGTTGGAAATATTCCTCTCAACAAGGCCTGAGAAATATGTAGGGGATGTGTCAGACTGGGATAAAGCAACTGATGCACTTAAAGGGGCTCTTGACAGGCTTAATGTCAATTATGAAATAGATCCGGGAGAGGGCGTATTCTATGGCCCGAAGATAGATATTAAGGTCAAGGATCAGTTAAGACGTTCATGGCAATGTACTACAATTCAGGTTGATTTTAATCTTCCCGAAAGATTTAATCTTAAATATTCGGATAATGATGGAAAAATAAAAAAACCTATAATGATCCACAGAGCTCTTCTCGGATCACTTGAACGTTTTTTTGGAATTCTGATCGAGCATTATGGAGGTGCATTTCCGTTGTGGCTTGCACCTGTTCAGGTAATCATACTTCCGGTGTCAGATAAAAATCATAAATATTCAACTGAAATAAGGCAGAAAGTATCAGAAAACGGATTTCGAGTCGAAGTTGACGGCAGAAATGAAGGGATTGGAAGGAAGATCAGGGATGCAGAGAATATGAAAATACCCTATATTCTCATTATCGGCGAAGAAGAGGAAAAAGAAGGAAATATATCTTACCGTATTCACAAGAAAGGTGATCAGGGAAAGATCAGTATTATAAAATTCATTAAAGAAATCGAAAGGATTAGAGAGGAGAAATGTCCCAAACATGAAATACAATAAGCATGTAAAAAAGAAAAGACTTCACCAGATTAATGAAGAGATCAGGGCTTCACAGGTAAGACTGATCGATGAAGAAAAGAATCAAGTGGGGATCGTCCCGATCGCTAAAGCACTTGATATGGCAAGGGAAAAGGAACTTGATCTGGTGGCAATATCTCCTAATGCTGATCCACCGGTATGCAGGCTTCTTGATTATGGAAAATATGTGTATTCGCTTCAGAAAAAAGCACATGAAGCACAGAAGTTGCAGAGAAAGATACATATAAAAGAGATAAAATTCACTCCTGTAATCGGAGATCATGATATTGAAGTAAAATTAAAAAAAATAAAACAATTTCTCGAAGAAGGAAATAAAGTTAAGATTACAATATGGCTGAAAGGAAGACAAAAGAGAAAACCAGAAATGCTAAATATTATGACCGACAGGATTGTTGAAATCCTGAAGGATATTTCTGACATTGAATCACCACCGAAGAGAGAGAGGTGGAGCTTCCATATTCTTATCGGACAGAAAAAAGGGGGAAAAGATGCCAAAACTAAAGACTCATAGAGGGGCAAAAAAAAGGTTGAAAGTAACTGGGACAGGAAAAATTTTGAGAATGAAAGCAAATGCTTCACATATACTTACAAAAAAAAGTAGAAAGAGGAAAAGGAATCTGAAACAATCTACAGTGGTAGTGAGTGAAGAGTTCAAAAGATTAAAATCTTTATTACCTTATTCTTAGGGGGAAAAAATGCCAAGAGTTACTAGAGGAAATAAAAAATTATTAAGAAGAAAGAAGATCTTAAAGCTTGCGAAGGGATTTTTCGGTACAAAAAAATCTAATTACAGAACTGCAAAAGAAGCTGTAGAAAAATCATTAACTTATGCATACAGAGACAGAAGAAACAAGAAAAGGGATTTCAGAAAGCTCTGGAATATCAGAATTAATGCTGCTGTAAGAGAATATGATCTGAATTATTCAAAGTTCATTAACGGGCTTAAGAAGGCTGATATTTTACTGAATAGAAAAGTATTATCAAATCTTGCGGTCAATGACCCGGAAACCTTCAAGCTCATTGTTGAAAAAGCTAAAGCTTCCTTATGATCGATGATCTCAGGAAAGAGATTGAAAACATAAAAGAAAAGTTACTAAATGAAATAGACGATATTCAATCTCTCGAAGAATACCAGAGTCTCAGGGATAAGTATCTAAGCAGGAAAAAGGGGATACTCGCATCTCTTATGTCGAAACTTAAAGAGTTACCTCCCAGCGAAAAACCTGTTTTCGGAAATATTCTGAATTCAGCTAAGAAATTCACTGAAGAAAAACTGAATGAATTTGAAATTAAACTGGTAAGTAAATCTGAAAAGAGTATTGATGGTACCCTGCCTGAATTTGATACTATTATTGGTGGCACTCACCTGATCACATACATAAGAAGATCAATTGAAAATATTTTCCTGAATATGGGTTACAAGATAGCAGAAGGCCCTGAGATCGAATTTGATGAAAATAATTTTACCTTACTGAATTTTAAAGAGGACCATCCGGCCAGGGATGAACAGGATACATTTTTTATAAAGGATTTTCCCGATATGTTATTGCGGACCCATACATCTCCTGTTCAGGTCAGGTATATGAAGAATACTAAACCTCCGATAAAAATAATATCACCTGGAAAAGTGTTCCGGAAAGATGAACCTGATGCTACTCATGTCCCTGTTTTTCACCAGATCGAAGGTTTGCTGGTTGATACAGATATAAATTTTTCACATCTTAAAGGGACTCTCGAGATTTTCCTGAGAGCTTTGTTCGGAGACGATACAAGCCTCAGGTTCAGGCCCGGATATTTCCCTTTTACCGAACCTTCAGCTGAAGTTGATATAAGTTGTTTTCTTTGTGGAGGGACAGATAATAAATGCAGAATATGTAAAGGGAGTGGCTGGCTGGAAATACTTGGAAGCGGCATGGTTCATAGAGAAGTATTAGCAAATTGTGGTATAGATCCTGACGTATATTCAGGATTTGCTTTCGGGCTTGGAATTGAAAGAATTGCAATGCTCAAATACGGAGTGACAGATCTGAGATTTCTCTTTGAAAATGATCTCAGGTTCAATAATCAATTCGGATAAAAAATGAGAATAAATTTAGATTATTTAAAGAAGTTCATTGAATATAAATATAATAAGCAGGATTTGAAAGAACTTCTGGCATCTATAGGAATAGAAGTTAATGAAATGATTGAAGTAGACGGTAAAGATGTGTTTGAAGTTGAGATAACGCCTAACCGTCCGGATTGGTTATCTCATTATGGAATCGCACGGGAGATCTATGCAAAAACCCCCTCATTATCCCTGAAGAAAATAGAGACAGATAGAAAAAAAAGTATTGATAAAAGTGACTTTAAAGTTGAGATAAAAGATAGAACAGGCTGTTCAAGATATTCGGGTGTGATACTTAATAGTGTCAAAGTCGGCAAATCTTCTCCCGGTCTTACTTCATTGATAGAAAGTTTTGGCATGAGGTCTGTTAACAATATAGTTGATATATCAAATCTTGTCTTAATGACATATGGGCATCCGATACATATTTTTGATATTGATAAGATCATTGGAGAGAAGATTATAATTCGTGTTGCTGAGAAAGATGAAGAGATCACATTACTGGATGGAATGGTTAAAAAATTAGATGTAGCAGATCTTGTAATTGCAGATGAAAATAAATCTTTAGCTGTAGCCGGAGTAATGGGAGAAGAGCACTCAGGTGTTAGTGAAAAAACTGTTAATATCTTTATCGAAAGTGCGTGGTTCAATCCTTCACGGGTGAGAATAACTTCAAAAAAAATGGGAATGAAAACTGATGCTTCTTATTTATTTGAAAGAGGTGCGGATATTGAAAATACTTCAAAGATCATCGATCTTACTATTGATGAGATTGAAAAGGAATTGGGATATCAACCTGAAATTATAAAATATTTCGATGAATATCCTGAAAAATCAAAAAAACAGATCGTTAGCCTTGAGAAGGATTTTCCGGCAAAGTTTACCGGTATTCAGATAAGTGAAAAAACTTCTACTGAAATTCTGGAGAGCCTGGGTTTTAAACTGGAAGATGAGAAAACTAAATGGAAAGTGGAGGTTCCTTCATACCGGGTTGATATAAATAAACACGAGGATCTTGTCGAGGAAATTATCAGAATATACGGTTATGATAAACTGGATACAACACTCCCGGCAACAGCAGTTGATTCGGTTGAAAAATATGAAAAAAGAGGATTTCTGGATAAGACCAGAGATCACTTTGCAGCAAATGGATATAGTGAGGTTGTTAATTATAGTTTCCATTCTTTGAAGGATAATTCTTTTTTCGGAGATGTTTCACGGAATGTGGAGTTAAGGAATCCGATAGGATCTGATTACTCAGTAATGAGAAACTCTCTGTTATCGGGGATATTGAAGAATACTGCAACTAACAGCAATAATGATTTTAGCCGAATTTCCTTGTTTGAATCCGGTACGGTTTTTTTCAGAGAGGGAAATAAGTTAATTGAGAAAGACCTTGTGTGTATATCATCCTCCGGATTTGAAACACTTCCGAATTGGCATGAAAGTGAGGGCAGAGTTTTTGATTTTTTCCTGTTTAAGTCTCATATATTCGGATTTCTGAAGAAAGTGGGGATAGAAATTGAATTAAAATATGAAGAAAAATTTACAGGATTCCTGAAAAAGGAAAGTAGCTATAAAATAATGATTGATGGAGCCGAAGCAGGTTTTATTGGTGAAATTGAAAATACTGTTCTGAAATATTATAAGAATAATGAGCCTGTCTTTGTCTGCCAATTGGATATGGATGTACTTACTGAAAAAAAAGAAGAGAAAAAATTCAGGATGTGGAACAGGTTCCCTACTGCTACAAGGGATCTTTCTTTTTTAATAGACAGAGAACATAAGTTTGAAAAAATAAGTGAGATCATTGAAAAGTATAAGCCTGAAGATCTTGAGGATTATTCACTTGCAGGCCTTTATGAGGGTAAGGGTGTTCCTCCTGAAAAGATCAGCATATTTATGAATTTTATATACAGAAACATTGATAGAACTCTTACAAATGATGAAGTAAATGGACTTCATGATCTCCTGGTAAATAAACTGGTAGAAGACCTGGGGATCATCCGGCGTTAAGGAGGATATATGAATATTGAAGACCTCAACAAGCTTGAAGATAAAGTAAAAAACCTGGTTAGCAATCTTGAAATAATAAGAAAAGAGAATAATACTCTGAAGGAGAGATTGAATGAACTCCGGAGTGAGAGTTCTGTAAATAATTCGGAAAAGGATCAGATCAGGAAAAAAGTAAAATCATTGATCAAACTGATAGAATCAATTGAAAATGAAAGCTAAAGAGATAGATGTATCAATTTTGGGAAAAAGTTTTTCTTTCATGATCTCAGGAAAAATCAATACAGATGATTTCCTAGAGATAGTTAATTATGTTGAAGAAAACTATACGAAAATTAAAAATAATACTGATGAACATGACCCTTTTCGGTTAGGTCTTTTAACTTCGATCAATATTACAGAGGAGTTTTTCCACTTGAGGAAAGAGAACGATAAATTAAAATCAATTCTGAACAATATTGATTCTATTGTTACTACCGGGGAAAAAGGGGATATTAGCCAGATAAGTTTTGCAAAAAAAAGTAAAATGGAGAAATCAAATGGGTAGTTTGAACATAATTTCAATATTAATCGGAGGAGCAGTAGCATTCATTCTTTTCTATCTCTTGAGGAAAGTGATCCTTTCTAAGGATTTTAACCGGATAAAAGATCTGGAATCGGACCTGAAAAGAAAGAATGAGCAGGAATTGGATTCACTGAAACATAAAATAAATTTAAATCTCAAAGAAGAATTCATATCATGGAAGAATGAATATAATAGCAAACAAAGTCTGAAAACAAACAAGCTCAACGAACAGGAGCGAAGACTTATACAGAAAGAGGAAAACCTTGATAAAAGGTATCTGAGCCTGGATAATCGGGAAAAAGAAATTAAAAAGAAAGAAAATGATAATGTTCTGAAAGAAGAGGAGTTGGTTGCATTGCGTTCCAGCCTCAATGACCATATTGCCAAAGCACAGGAAAAACTTGAGAATATATCGGGAATGACGAAGCAGGAAGCAAAGGATTCCATTATCAAAGAAATGGAAAGTGAAGCTAAATTGGATGCTGCGAAACTTTTAAGGATAATTGAAGAAGAATATAAAGAAAAAAGTATAATGATGGGAAAGGAAATTATCTCTACAGCAATTCAGAGAATTGGTACAGAACATGTGATGTCTTCTGCAGTTACAGTTATAGATCTTCCCAATGACGAAATGAAAGGGCGGATCATAGGACGGGAAGGACGTAATATCAGAGCGTTGGAAACAGCGACTGAAGTTGATTTCATTGTTGATGATACTCCTGAAGCAATTATTGTTTCATCTTTTGATCCTATAAGAAGGGAGATTGCGAAGAGGGTATTAGAATCATTAATAGCAGATGGAAGAATACATCCGGCAAGAATTGAAGAGGTGGTAGAAAAGGAAAAAACAAATTTCGATGCCTATCTAAAGGAAGTTGGCGAAAATGCAGTTATGGAAATAGGTATTCCGGATATTAACCCGGAATTATTTCTATATCTTGGGAAATTGAAATACAGGACCTCCTACGGACAAAATGTTCTACAACATTCAAAGGAAGTGGCAATGGTAGCTGCATATATGGCTGTTGAGCTGGGTGTTGACTCGAATGTAGCAAAAAGAGCAGGATTGCTTCATGATATCGGAAAATCGATAGATCGTGAAACAGAAGGTACTCATACAAAATTATCTGTTGACCTTGTAAAAAAATATGGAGAATCAAAAATTGTTCAGGAAGCTATCGCTTCTCATCATATGGATGTAGATTTCACATCAATTGAAGGAGTTCTTGTTCAATCAGCAGATGCTATTTCTGCAGCAAGGCCGGGAGCAAGACGTGAAATGTTTGAATCTTATATCAAGAGATTACAGGAACTTGAGGAATTGTCTGTAGGATTTGAAGGTGTTGAAAAAGCATATGCATTGAGAGCAGGAAGAGAAGTCCGTGTAATTATCGATTCAAATGAAACTGATGACAATAAAACATTTATGATCTCAAAAAATATAGCAAAAAAAATCCAGGAAGATATGGAATACCCCGGGCAGATTAAAGTAACAGTTATCAGGGAGATCCGGGCAACAGAATATGCAAAATAGTTCTACTATTAAGATTGTATTTATTGGAGATGTAGTTGGTAAACCTGGAAGGAGAATACTTGAGAAACACCTTTATCAGGTGAAATTGAAATATAAACCCGATCTCGTTATAGCCAATGGAGAGAATTCGGCCGGTGGTTTAGGGATTACTGAAAATACAGGTGGGGAATTGTTTGCAGCAGGTGTCGATATAGTGACAGGCGGGAACCATATGTGGGACAAAAGGGAATCTGTCGATTTTATTGCAAATAGCTCAACTATTATCAGGCCTATGAATTATCCATCATCTGCTCCCGGAAAAGGAGTATGCGAGTTCAAAATCACCGATGATGTGATTGTAACTATTGCGAATCTTCAAGGCCGTGTCTTTATGGAACCTGTGGTTGATAATCCTTTCAATATTGTTGAACAATGGCTTCATTCTGTTAAAACAAAAATTATAATACTTGATTTTCATGCGGAAGCAACTGCAGAGAAGCAGGCAATGGGTTTTTTCCTAGATGGAAAGGTAAGTGCAGTGCTTGGAACTCATACTCATGTACCAACTGCAGATCTAAGAATACTAGCTAACGGGACAGCTTACCAGTCAGATGTAGGTATGACAGGCTCTCTTGATTCTGTTATCGGGATGAAGAGGAAACCGGTTATTGATAAATTCAGGACCGGTATTAACCAGAGATGGGAAGTTGCCAGGAAAAATGTTATATCTGATATGACAATAATGGATATTGATATATCAACGGGCAGGGCAGTTCGGGTCGAGGCGTTAAGGATCTTTGAAGATAAAGTTTCTAATCTGCTAATATAAGAGACATCGCTTCTTCTCTTGTTGCAACCTTTTTGCGAAAAATTCCCCTTACAGCTGATGTTATAGTTATTGATCCGGGTTTTTTTGCGCCTCTCATAGTCATACAAAGATGCTCCGCTCTTATAACAACCATAACTCCCTGAGGTGACAGAGCATTAACAAGGTGATCTGCAATTTCCTTTGTCAGGCGTTCCTGTATCTGCAGTCTTTTCGAAAGACAATCTACCAATTTTGCAAGTGTATTCAGGCCAATTATTTTTCCTGCCCTGGGAATATAGGCAATGCTTGCTTTACCTGAAAAAGGGAGTAGATGATGCTCACACATTGAATAGAGAGGAATGTCCTTTAGAATAACCATTTCTTCATGACTCTCTTCAGAAAGTACATTAAGGAATTCGGATGGGTCCCGGTGGGTCCCCTCAAGGATCTCGATGAACATATCTGCAGCTCTTTTAGGTGTCAGTTTAAGTCTTGCATCGTCTTTATCCTCACCGATCCCATCAAGTATAAGTTCAACCCCTTTCTCAATTTTTTTCCTGTCAGTTTTTTTATTCATTCTTCATCCTGTTGTCTTGTGTATATTTTTATATCAGGAAGTATTTTCAGTCAATACCCGGGGGAAGTAATTTCAAAATTTTACAGATAATCTTGTAATATAGACTATTTTTCTATATATTTTATTTACATGGGAAATTTCAATTGAATGAAAAAGGAAATCTGGGCAATAGGTGGCGGTAAAGGCGGAACAGGTAAATCTGTATTGTCTGCATTGTTTGCCACCCGTGCTGCCGGGAAAAAGAAAAAGGTCATTCTTGTAGATGGTGACCTCGGGGGGGGAAACCTTCACACATTCTTTAACATATCCCCGGATAAAAGTTCCCTGAATGATTTTTTTGAGAAGAAAATAGATTTGAAAGATACTCTGATCGATACAAAGATCTCAGGCCTTAAACTTATCACCGGAGATATGAGGTCATACAATCCACTGAGTGTAAAGTACATACAGCGATTGAAATTCTACAGGCATCTGAAACAACTGGATGCTGATATAATAGTTCTCGACCTCGGAGCCGGTACAGCACTAAATACACTGGATTCTTTTCTTCTTGCAGATAAGATGATACTTGTTTCTACTGCAGAGATCACTTCGATTGAGAACCTGTACCTGTTTGTAAAAAAGATAATTGTAAGAAAAATTAAAGATATGCTGAGTTATGAGGGATTCAGGGATATTGATCAAACTATTTTAAAAACTGTACTGAACAGTCGGGAAACAATTAAATTTTCAGATTTTATCGAATTACTCAAAGGCATGGGAAAGGATCAGGAAAAAATCGTAACCGATGGGTTGGGGGAGGTTCGGATTAACCTGGTACTGAACCAGATCAGGGAAAAAGTGCTTTCAAAATACGGAATTTCACTTAAAAATATTTTGAAAAGGCATTACAATATTGATGCTCTATTTTCCGGATATGTAAATTATAACGATAAGGTACGTGAACTTGCCAATGGTGATGCTGACATTAACTCAGTTTTTAAAATTGATGAGATAGGATCTTCCATTGATTTTATTTCAGGCAATATCAAAAAAGGATCAGATGTGAATTTTAACGAACTTTAAAATGAAGAAGAAACAAAAGAAAGAATATCTGAGGATATTGGAATTAGGAGAAAAAGCTTCAAGGGATGATATTGAAAATGCATACAGCCACTTTGTTAAATTGTATTCTTCAGAGGATTCACCGGAAATTCACCCTCTTAAAGAAGAGTTCAACAAAAAGGAGAGGAAAAAGATCCTCTCTGATATAGATAAAGCTTATAAAGCTCTTGTTGGAGAGGACGGTGTTAACAGAATAGACTTCTCGGCAGAGATTGAACCGCAGGTAATAAGCCTGGATGAAGAAGAGCCGGAAGTAATTGAACATGAAGAGATTACAACTTCAGAACAGGCTCAGGACGAAGATGAACCTGTTGTCGAAATTGTGTTTACAGATGAGCCGATCAAGGAAATTCCTGTTGACGAATCAATAGATGATTTAAATGAAATTAATGAACCGCTTGTTGAAATATTAGAAAGTGAAAATGTGGATGAAGAGATTGTAGATGAAATTGAACCTCAAGCGATCGAATTTGAAGAAGATATACCTGATGAGGATGAAGAGAGGAAAGGAAGTGTTGAGCAAGAACCTGAAATAAGGGAACCTCATGTGATCGAATTTGAAGAAGATATACCTGATGAGGATGAAGAGAGGGAAGGAAGTGTAAAAGAAGAACCTGAAATCATTGAGCAGGAAGAGGTAGTTGCTGATAAGGCTTTTGTTGATGCGGATGTTGAAATAACAGGGAAATATCTGAAAAAAATCAGAGAGTCCAGGAAGTTGAAGGTCAGAGATGTTGGTGACATTCTAAATATAGGATATAAAAGCATAGTTCATATAGAAAATGAAAAATTTGAGAAACTGAATGATCCGGGTTTTCTCAGATGGCTTATCAAATCATATTCAAAATTCCTCGGTATAAATGAAGAAAAGAGCGCTGAGGATTACATGAAAAGATATCGTAATAAAAAATAATTTTTTTATTGAGGGGTTTCGATAGTAACATAGCGAAAAACAATGATCTTATCTTAATCCATTGAAATACAGGATGGAAGTTCACTATGAGATTCCACTAGTAAAGGTTCGAAAACCAACTTTAAGAGTAATATTTCTTTGTCATACCGATAGTAATATAGTAAAACGTAAATATTATATTGTGATCTACGTAAAATTTTAAAAAAAGGTAGTTTTATTAATAAAATATTATATGAAAATATTGAATTCCTTCTCTATATAATTTTTTAGTTCTTTTCTTGAATAGCAGTTCATCATACTCTTTGTTCTTGCTATACAACACTGTTCCAGATTATAACTAGCATTAATTTCTTTTATACAATTTTCTTTAAAATCATCATTTGTAATAATTTTATTTATTAAACCTAAATCCATTGCTTTATTACTTTTGATATCTTCACCCCTAAAGATAATCTCTGACGAAATTCCAGGATTCAAGTATTTAGAAATAAAGAAAGGTAATGCTCCTCCTGGATGAAACTTGTATTTTATATGTGGAAATGAAAAAACTAAATCGGTTGAACCAAATCTTATATCAGAAGCGAGGCTTGCCCCAAAAAAAGGAGTAGCAATATTCCCCTGTAAACCAATTACAAATAATTTACTCGAATTTGATATATTTAAAATAAATCTATTTAAAACAACTATTTCTCTTGCCCTTAGAATTTTATCACTAATTTTTCTTGATGAAAAATCATGATTAATACCTTTTTCAGCATAAATGTTCTCAATGAATATATCATATTGTTTAGTACTTAAACAATCAGGCTCATTATAAAGAAATATAGAAGAAATCTCCTTGTCCTTTTCAATTAATTCAAATAATTTGAAAAACTTTCCGCTTTCAGTAAAGTTAACTAAAGTGCTGAATACATTCGCCTTAATTTGAAGAACAGCGATTTTTCCCTCTTTAAAACACTTAATGCTTGTATCTTCATATTTAAGCTCGGAAGCATTTTCTTCTATCATCTTATCCTCCTAATTATATTATAAATATTTAATTCTATTTTTCAGTAGTTATTCTAAAAACTGTGAATGTATTGTGCAAAATAGGACAGTTAACAATAGCATTTTCAGGTTTCAAAAACTCTATTCTTCTTTTATTTGCTCTCATTTGATTCTCTATATTCCTTTAAATGCCCTATCACTTTATCAAAAACTGCTTGTGAAAATATTTTATTTATCAAAGAATTAG
>JAOZUQ010000092.1 GCA_029938635.1 Candidatus Aminicenantota bacterium | reverse complement strand
TCTTTTAAAAACTCATCTATTCTGTTTAATCCGGCAAGGAGATAGCCTTTCTCTGCTCCGAATCCGAGGCGGAAATAGTGATCCATTCCGAAGCAGTCTCCGTCCATAATAAATACACTCTTCTCAGTTCTCAGCCGGTCAGCAAGTTCTCTGGAGTTAATGTCCATGTTATATCTGATAAACGCCATCCCGCCGGCTTTCGGAGGGATCATGCTGAAATTATCCCTGTGCTTCTCCACCCACTCCATCACTGCTTTGATGTTTTCTTTCAGCATCCCCCTGTTTCTTTTCAGGATCCTTCCTCTCATTTCCGGCTGAAGTATCTTTGATGTAATGGCCTGACTCAATATGCCGGTGCTGATCGTCAGATAATCGTTATATGACCATGCCTTTTCAATCATATCTGCCGGGCCTGCCATCCATCCCATTCTAAGTCCGGGTAGTCCGTAAGCCTTGGAAAGCCCTCCGTCAACAATAACTTTGTTGTACATTCCGTAAAAACTGGGGATCTCCTTCCCGTCCAGCTCAGCTCCTCTGTATATTTCATCACAATATATCCAGGCGTCGGCTTTTTTCGCCATGGAGACGATCTCTTCCATGTTATCGGGGCTCAAGGTTGCGCCGGTCGGATTGTTCGGATTGCACAGGGAGATCATTTTTGTGTCGGACGTGATGAGTGATCTTAATTCATCCATATCCGGTGCCCAGTTCAATTCCTCTTTCAGGTGAAACGGCTTTACATTAACTCCCATCGACCGCGCAAGTCCCCAGATCTGCATATAGTTGGGGAGCATCAGCACCAGTTCATCTCCGGATTCCAGATTGCTCCAGATATTGATGAAATTGGCTTCTGCAGATCCGTTGGTTACCAGAATATTGTCTCTTCCCGCCCCGATATATAATTTGCTGATCGCATCTCTCAGATCCGGAGCGCCATTGGTCTGGCCGTATCCCAGTCTCACATCTAACAATGAATTTATCTCTTCTTCGCTTAACAACTCTTTGAGTGTAAACGGGTGAAGCCCGCTCTCGGTCAGGTTGTATTCAACCACATTCTCATAAAGTGATTGGATCCTCTCAAGTTCAAAAACTTCTATTTTCATTATACCTCTCCTTTGTCCTTTGATTTCAGATCATTAAATACCGCAACCGATATTTGAATATCCTGAATGGCAACACCGGTCAGGTCTGCAATAGTTATCTGATCATCCGATAGTCGTCCGGGTATTGTCCCGGAAACAATATTGCCGAGTTCAACCGGTTGTTTCATTGATATTTCCCCAGTTGATACGGCCTTAAAAATCTCTCCCCTTGTCCTGCATTGTTCCAGGCTGTCTCCTGCGATCAAGTCTGCTTTCCCCAGGATCAGCGGATCTAACTCATTTTTTTCCGGAGTGTCTGACCCCATTGCAGTAATATGGGTCCCGGGCCTGATATTCTCTGATTTCAACAGCGGCTTAGTTGAAGGAGTAGCAGTTATTATTAAATTACAATTCTCCGCTATTTCTTCCGGGTCCAGAGTCGGGGTTACTGAATAACCCAGGTTTTCCATTTTTTCTTTGTATCGACTGCATTCGTCAATATCCTGGCCCCATATCATAATATGTCTGCATGGAGTGATCTTTGTTAAATATTGGACCTGCATTTGTCCCTGTACTCCGGTTCCGAAAACCCCTATGCGATTAATTTTGCCTGGTGCCATATATTTTGCAGCAATTGCACCTGCAGCAGCAGTACGGACATTTGTTAAATACCCTTCATCCAGAAGTATCCCGGTTAATTGCCCGGTTCTCTGCAAAAAGAGCAGCATAAGACCGTCTCCGGGCGGGATCCCATGTTTTACATTTTCATAAAATCCGGATGCGATTTTTACGACATAGTATTCATCACCATGAATATATCCATATTTTATATGCGCATCCCCCGGGGGATTTTTAAATAAAAGTTCTCCAACCGGGGGAATTACAGTTCTGCCTTCAGAATATGCGATAAAACCTTCTTCAATTGATTTAATGGGGTCCAAATTTTTTAAAGAATTTTTTATCTGATCAAGATCAAAGATCAACGGTTTCATTTTATTTTTCTCCTGAAACGATTTTTCTCAACGTTTCAAATCCAAGCTTGTTCCCGCTCAGGATCAACACAATATTTTTATTTTTATACTTATTACGGACCTTTAGAAATGATGCAACCGAAAGGGCTGCAGCTCCTTCGACCATCATATGGGATTTCTGAAGGACCAACTTTAATGCATTTTCAATTTCCTCTTCGCTTACCAGCACAAATTCATCAATATAATCTCTGCATATATCAAATGTTATTGAGCCCTCTTCAACTCCCCCGGCTGTTCCGTCAGAAATTGAAGGCGGGCAGTCAATTTCAAGAATTTTGCCCGCTTTGACAGAATCAAACATTACATGTGAATTTTCAGGTTGACATCCAATAATCTTGATCTCAGGTAAAACAGATTTTAAATATCCGGCAATACCTGCTATCAAACCGCCGCCACCGACAGGGACAAATACAGCATCGATATTATTGAGCTGATCAATTATCTCAATTCCAATTGTTCCCTGTCCTCCGATAACCTTCGGGTCATTGTAAGGAGATATGAAAAAGCTCCCTTCGCTCTCTGCAGTTTTCCTGGCAAAGGTCTCAGTTATGGCATTGTCTGTGCCATAGAAGAAAAGATCTGTATTATAAGCCTGTAATACTTCAAGTTTTGCAGCACTAATATTTTCCGGAACATATATCTTTCCCTTTAAGCCGAGTTTTTTCATTGCATAACTGACTGCAGCACCGTGATTACCTGTTGAAGCGGTTATAATACCTTTACCCTTTTCTTCATCAGAAAGTGAAAGAATGCTGTTTAAAGCTCCCCTTAGTTTAAAGGAGCCTGTTATCTGAGTATTTTCAAGTTTCAGAAAAATGTTGGCGTTTCCGATCTTACTGAAATAATGGGAATGCTCTAAATATGTTTTTCTAATATGAACTCTGATCTTTTTCTCAGCTTTCTCAACTTCCTTTTTAACATCTCCGATTGTGAATGTTTTCCGCATGATTGAACTCCTAAATTAATTTTTTCAAATTAATTAGGGCATGCAGCGTGGACTGCAAGAAGCTGAAATATTTCCCCACTCTCTTCCCTAATGCCGGGAAATATCCAGAGTGATAACAAATCACCGATCTTCCTCTGAAATATTGATATCATATAAAAAATAAAATTTCAATATTTATAAAGGTGTCTCACACTCTATATAGGACTGGTGACTCCGTGTCCCTTTTAATTATAGTACTTCTGGTAATGGGTAAAGCGGTAATAGGTCGTTTAAATATATCTACAGGACCTCTGTCCCCTTTTGAATAAATTGGTGAAAGGTGTGTTCTGTGATATACTACGTTTTAATAGTGATATTTATCGAAATAAAAAACACCCACATCAAATTAGATCTGGAGAAATAACATTCATTTCAGGTACTCATTAATTCCGGGATTATTTCTATTTTTGTCTGAATATTGAGGCGGAGAAGATCAGCTATTATGAGAGGAGAAGAGATGGATTCACAAGGTTTTGAAAATATGGGACTGGATCCCCGGTTGATCAAAGGGATCAAAGAGATGGGGTTTGAAAACCCCATGCCTATACAGGAAAAAGTAATCCCCCTATTATTGGAAAAGGATACAGATATGGTAGGGCTGGCCCAAACGGGAACAGGTAAAACAGCAGCATTCGGCCTTCCTCTGATATCGAAAACAGATACTAACAATAAAAACGTTCAGGCTGTTGTGTTAAGTCCAACACGTGAACTTTGTATTCAGATCACAAATGATATCAAGAGCTATTCAAAATATATTAAGGATTTTCGTGTCGTTGCAGTCTATGGTGGTGCAAGTATCGAAGGGCAATTGAAAGAGTTGCGGAAAAAACCTCAGATGATAGTTGCAACACCGGGAAGACTTCTTGACATGATCGAGAGAAGAAGAGTTGATCTGTCAAAAATCAAATCTGTTGTACTGGATGAAGCGGATGAGATGCTGAATATGGGTTTTAAAGAAGAGCTGAATGCAATACTGGAGAAAACTCCATTACAAAAAAATACTTACCTCTTTTCAGCAACAATGCCAAGAGAAGTTTCAAGAATTGCTTCAAATTACATGAGTAATGCTATTGAGATCCAGGTCGGAAACCGGAATGCGGGAGCCGAAAATGTAAGTCATTTATACTATATGGTCCAGGCAAGCAATAAATATCGTGCACTTAAAAGGATCGTTGATATTAATCCCGATATCTATGGGATCGTTTTCTGCAGGACCAGAGCAGATACAAAGGATATAGCTGAAAAGCTCATCGTTGACGGATATAATGCGGATTCTCTTCATGGTGACCTTTCTCAGGCGCAGAGAGATTATGTAATGCACAAGTTCAGGTCGAAAAATCTTCAGATACTTGTTGCTACAGATGTCGCTGCCCGTGGGCTGGATGTTGATGATCTTACCCATATTATAAACTACAATTTCCCGGATGAATTGCAGGCTTACACACACAGAAGCGGCAGAACAGGGAGAGCGGGAAAGAAAGGTGTCTCAATTGCAATAATGCATAAAAAAGAGAAACACAGGATTAGACAGGTAGAGAATCTTATTGGTAAAAAATTTGAATATAAAAAAGTGCCTGACGGCAAAGATATATGTGAGAAGCAACTTTTCAATATGATAGACAGGATGGAAAAGGTGGATGTTGCTGATTCAGATATCGATCCGTATCTGGATGTGATCTATAAAAAACTTGACTGGCTGACAAAAGAGCAGGTTATAAAACAATTTGTATCCCTTGAATTTAACCGTTTTCTTGAATATTACAAAGATTCTCCGGATCTTAATATTGATCCGGGAAGAAAAGGAAAAAAAGAGAGAGGAAGAGGAGAAAGGGGAAAAGAAAGAGAAAGAGGTCCAAAGCTGAACAAGGGAGATTTAGCAAGATTCTTTGTGAAGTCAGGCAGGAAAGATAAGGTCGAACCTCCCCACATTATCGGAATGATCAACGATATGACCGGGACTAAGGATATTGAGATAGGAAAAATAGAGATTATGAGCACTTTCTCATTTTTTGAAGTTGATATAAGTTCTTCTGATATTATGCTAAAGAATTTAGACAAGGCTGAACTTCACGGAGTGAAGGTCTATGTGGATAAAGCTGATGCCCCCGGTGGTGGCAGGAAAAAAGAGAAATCAAACAAAAGGCCTTTCCCGAAAACTAAAAAGAAAAAATTCAAAGGTAAAACCAAAATATATTAAGAATATTTCTGATCAAGATTTCAGATAGTATTAATGCCGGATAAACATTGACTCCGGATTTTTCGTAATAATTCTATTAATTTTATTTCGGAGGAGAAAATGAAAACAAAAACTCTTGGGAATGATATTTACTATTTTCTGATTTCTTTAATAACACTGGCAGTTATTTTTCTTGTCCTGTTTTCTGTCAGCCTGCAGGGTGAGGTTATTAATACTGACAAACCTGAAAAGGGGACAGGCAACTTTCACATTAAAGAACTCTGGCAGGTTGACGAAGGAGAGGGGAACCCGTTTGGTAATATCAGATCGATCCTGGTTTCAAAAGACGGAATACTCTGCTGCCTTGACGATAAGCTTAAACGACTATTCCTGTTCGATAAAGATGGAAAACTGATAAAAGGATTCGGGAAAAAGGGTGAGGGCCCCGGTGAAATAAAATTGTTCAGGCAGACGGGGCTTTATAATGCCGGAGGCAAAATTGCGATACAGGATACAGACCGGATACACTACTTTGACTGGACGGGAGAATTCCTTGAATCAAAACCGAATTTAAGGTCAAGGAATCCTATCCTCTTCCTTAGTCAATATGAATTTATTACAGCTCCCAGAAATATTATTGCAGCTCCGGGAGGCATTGCAGAAGTTAAAAAGATCAGTCTTATAACAGGTAAGGAGACACTTCTCGCAAAATTTTCTATGTATAAAGGTGGAGCGATTCAGAATTCAAATAATCAGGCTGCCATTATTGCAAACGGGTTAACACCTTTGTTTGAACTCGGTAAACACGGAGACCGTCTTTATTACGGGGTGAGCGATAAATACAACATTGAAATTTCAGATATGAAAGGGAAGGTTATAAATAGTTTCAGCCTTAAGAGAGGTAAGAAGAGTGTCACCGAAGAGGAGAAGGCTGCTCCAATTGTCCGTGGTGCAAAAGGGCTTGCTCCGGAAGAGCTGATAAGAAACCTTGCGAAAAAACTTCCGAATGAGGAAACTTACTATATAGGTATTGAGTCACATAATGGCCTTATCTGGGTCTTTGTTACTCAGTGGACAAAAGGCAATTACAGGCAGATAGATATTTTTTCTCCTGACGGTAA
>JAOZUQ010000052.1 GCA_029938635.1 Candidatus Aminicenantota bacterium | reverse complement strand
AATAAAAAATCAGTCTGTACTCTTGACTATTATATTCTAATGGGCGTCCCCCTTCTTCGTTTGGTCACTGAGCTTGTCGAAGTGCCCTATCCCCACTTATTTTTAAAGTCTTTGTACAAACCAGGCGAAGGTTCCTGTGCATGTGACAACTCCTTCACTGTCTTTTACTTTCACATCTACAGAAATAAATCCTCGTACGTTTCTATTGAATTGTTCTTCGAACTTTAACCTTGACTCTTCGGAAACTGACGGGTAAGCATAAATTACACTTTTTGCAGGTTTTCTGAACTTTATTTGTGAATCGCGGAGGACAGGGATCACCTTATCGGCAAGGTCAGGAAATAAGTCCTGAAGAATTTCACCACTAGATGTTTCTGCAAGTGTAAATTGTGCAGCAGCATGAATTGTTTTTATGTGGTTACACAGATCTTCTTTGAACTCCAACATCAGCTTACCATCATCCCCATTTTGTACTCCCACTTTTTTTACAAAAGGTAACTCAATAACATTCATTAATCTTCTCCATTCTTCAAATTTTACATGAAAATCGGAAAGTTTGGTACCGTCCCCAAACGTTACATTTTTTGATATTGCAATTTTAAGCAGCTTGAAGTAAAATGCAACCATTATGGGTTCAGTATGAAAGAGATTGAATTGTTTTACGGGATTACATGCCCTTATTGCAGAACTGCAAAAAAATTATTGAATAAAATAATAGAGGAGAACCCGGGGAAGTTCAAGCTGAAACAGACGTTGATCAGTTCACCGAAAGGGATGATCAGGAGATACAAGCTCGGGATCCATGCAGTACCTGCAATATTGATAGACGGAGAAATTGTTTTCAGAGGCCTTCCGGAAGAGGAAGAGCTTAAAAATGTGTTAAATTTGGATTAAACAGGAGATAATATGAGTAAACATGCAAAAGGTTCGAGATGCCCGATGGGAATTCCGGCAGGAATTATTTCAGTTATAATAGGAGTTGCAGGAATAGTATTAGGTATAATGAACAAAGAACTTACAACAATTCTTTTCGGTGTTGCGCTCTTCTTTTTAGGCGGCCCGATGGCCGGAAGCACCATGATGCTCCACAGGGCAAATGACCGCCTGGACGAACTGGAAAAAGCCATAAAAAAATAAAGCACCCTTAAGATCTGTTTGTTTGCCTAAAAGGCAATTATTCTATATTCTTTATTGATGGCATTTAAAGAAAAACCCTCCTCCACTTTGATGGGCTTTCTGGCTATAATATTCTGGAGTTCCACCATTGCTTTTTCCAGAAATATTATACAAGTAATGGGTGTTCTAAATTCCGGTTTTTTCATTTTTTTTGTTAGTGGGAGCTTGTTGCTAACCGTAGAATTTTTTAAATATAAAAAAAGTTTCATAACCACAATAAGATCAATTCCGTTCGAATATTTTTTTAAAGTGGGATTATTCTTTGTCAGCTATATGGTCCTTTTTTATTTTGCATTAGGTGGAGCAAATTCTAAAGAAGCCGTTTTGGTGGTTGGACTTCTTAATTATTTATGGCCGGCATTTTGTTTTATTTTTTCAATAATTATTCTTAAAAACAGATCCCGTAAATTATTATTAATAACCGGAATTTTAATTTCATTTGCCGGCACTGCCCTCGCCTTATCCGGTACAAATACTTTTAATTATATCCTGCTAAAGAAAAGTATCGGACAAAATATTTTCCCGTATTTACTTGCATTCTTTGCTGCCATCTCCTGGGGAGCCTATTCTAATCTAACCAGAAAACATCAATTTAAAAATGACACTATAGCATTACCACTTCTTTTCTTAATTTCATCTCTATTTATTTTTATTATCATCCTGCTTAATGGCGATATAAAAAACCTGAATTTTATTTTTAAGCTCTCTCCATCCCAATATTTTCAATTCATATACCTTATACTTTTCCCCTCAACTCTATCCTACTTCTTCTGGGATCGTGCAATGAAAAAAGGAGATAAAAATCTGGTTGTTTCCTTTTCCTATTTAATTCCACTCCTTTCAACACTCACAACCGGATTTGTGTTAGGAATAAAAATAAGCTCAAGTATAGGATTTGCCGCCCTTTTAATAATAATCGGCGCAATATTTTGTAACAAGGGAGTGATAGAAGAAATGTAAGGATGTTGGGTAAGGGTTAAGTCACTTTCCTCTGTTTCTTAAGGTAAGGTAGATGCTTATTGCATTGATCGATGCGGGGGTTACTCCGGAGAGATCGAGGGCCTCTTTTAAGGTTTTCGGGAGTTTTACCTTTAGTTTCTGGATAACTTCTGTTGAGAGGCCGTCTATTTTTTCATAATCGATATCAGCAGGGATATCAATTCTATCGATATTGTTCAGTCTTTTTATGTTTTCATTCTGGATCCGGATATAACCTTCATACTTTACTTCTGCCTCTATGAAAGAGATATCCGACAAGGTGAGTTCGTCACCCGGCTTTTCGACACCGATCTTTTTTCCATACAATTTTTCAATTAATTCAAAATTGTGTTCCGGCATCTTCAGGAGGTGAAATAAACTTTGTGATTTATTCTTATAATTTATTTTTGTTAATCTCAATATTTCTATTATCTTATCTCTTTTTGCCGACCTTTCACCAATCTTCCGGTAAATCTTTTCATCTATCAGTCCAAAACCTCTGGAATGACCACTTAACCTTTCGAATGCATTATCCTCTCTCAATTGCAGCCTGTATTCTGCTCTCGATGTGAACATCCTGTAGGGTTCATCAATACCCTTCGATACCAGGTCATCTATCATAACCCCGATATACGCTTCAGATCTTTTCAGAATAAACGGCTCTTCACCCTTTATCTTAAGAACAGAATTGATTCCTGCCATAAGACCCTGTGCCGCAGCCTCCTCATATCCTGATGTCCCGTTAACCTGGCCGGCAAAATATAGTCCCGACACTTTCTTTGTCTCAAGGGTTTTTTCCAATTGTGTGGGTGATATCGCATCATACTCGATGGCATAAGCAGGCCTCATCATAACGGCTTTGTCCAGTCCGGGGATCTGTTTCAGAATTTTCTTCTGAACTTCAACCGGCAGGCTTGTCGATAATCCGTTGACATATATTTCCTTATTATCAACACCTTCCGGCTCCAGATAAAAATGGTGCCTCTCCCTATGAGGGAATTTGATTATTTTATCCTCAATTGAGGGGCAATACCTGGGGCCGATCCCTTCGATCTTCCCCGAAATGAGAGGAGAGTAGTGAAGATTATCCTCAAGGGTTTTTCTAACATTCGGGTTTGTATATCCGAGATAACATATAATTTTATTCTCAGGTTTAGTTTCGGTAAACACGGAAAAAGGATTCGGATTCTCATCGCCCGGCTGGGGTTCGAAGAAGGAATAATCAATTGTATCGGCATGAAGCCTCATCGGTGTGCCTGTTTTAAGCCTGATAGTTTCAAATCCTATCTTTTTTATATCCTCTGCAAGATGTGTGGAGGCAGGTTCATTACTTCGCCCACCCTCAATAACAGTATCCCCGATATATATTTTCCCGTTCAGGAATGTCCCTGCCGTAATAATTACAGCATCACCATCAATAGTATTGCCCTCAAGCAGGTCTACTCCGGTAACTTTACCTTTTTCTATATTGATCCCGGAAACTATCGACTGGTAGACTGAAATATTTTCACATTTTTCGAGAAAAGCTTTTGTATAAGCCCTGTATTTTATTTTGTCATTCTGGGTACGCGTAGCCCTCACCGCAGGCCCTTTGCTCCTGTTGAGAGTCAGGAAATGAATTCCTGTAGCATCGGCAGCTCGAGCCATCACCCCTCCGAACACATCGATCTCTTTTACGAGATGCCCTTTGGCTATTCCTCCTATCGAAGGATTGCATGACATCTGGCCGATCGTCTCGAGATGGGTAGTTATGAGGAGAGCTTCCGCACCAAGCCTTGATACGGCATATGCAGCCTCAATCCCCGCATGCCCCGCTCCTATTATTATTATCTTCATTTTCCTACACAAAAATTTGAAAATATTTTTCCCAGAATATCTTCATTTGTTACTTCACCCAGAAGCCGCCCAATGTTTGTTACACAGGTCCTGACCTCCTCAGCTGTTAATTCTATATCTGTTTTTCCTGCTTTTATCATTCTTTTTACATTAATAAGAGAATCTGAAATTTCCATAAGGAGATTTTTCTGTCTAAGGTTCACACTTATCTCCGCCTTATCCTCTCCGATCTCATTTATAATTGACGCTATGAACTCATAAACCTTTTCCATTCCGGTGTTATTTAAAACAGAGAGCTGGAAAACTTTGCTGCTATTGAATTCTTCGGATACAGATTCGATCACTCCGTCTTTCAGGTTGTCAGATTTGTTAATAAATATGATCTGTTCTTTCTCTTTTATAAGATCGTATATCGACCTGTCATTATCATCAAGGTCTATTGAGCCATCCAGAAGAAATATTACAGCATCTGAATCTTTTACCAAATCAAGACTTCTGCTGATCCCGAGCTTTTCAATATCGTCCACCGATCCTGAATTTATCCCTGCCACATCCATAAGTTCAACCGGATATCCTTCAATGAAGATCTTTTCTCTAATAAAGTCACGTGTGGTCCCGGGGATCGACGAGGTAATGGACCGTTCCTCCAGAAGCAGAGAATTAAAAAGTGAAGATTTCCCGACATTCGCCTTGCCTACAATAATAACCTTCAGTCCTTTATCGAGTACTTCGTTAAACCTGTACCCGCTGATTATTCTACTTATTCCTTTGATTGAAGATTCCAGCTCAGGAGTGAACTCTATCTCTTCAAGTGATTGATCTTCCTGAAACTCAATGATACTTTCAACCTTAACTGCAAGGTTGACAAGCTCCTTTTTAAGATCTTCAAGAAATATGGAAAGCTTCCCCTCCAGGTTCCCGAACTTCATCTCTGCATAATATTTTGAGTTGGCATTTATCAATTCATTAACTGATTCCGCCTGAATAAGGTCGATCTTGTTATTTTTGAATGCTCTGTATGTAAACTCACCCGGAAGAGCTTCCCTCGCACCTCTGCCGAATACGAGGTTCAGAACCGCTTCTGAAAGGTGAGGATTTGAATGGATAGATATTTCAACTATATCTTCACCTGTGTATGAATTAGGTGATCTGAAGAATGTATAGACACACTCCTCGATCCGCTTTCCTGATTCAGTGATAAATGAGTGTACAGCCTTCCTATCAATGATCTTTTCGGGAACACCTTCGATAATTTCTTTAGTTATTGTCTGGGCAAGGTCTCCCGAAATCCGGATAACAGCTATCCCGCCCCGTCCCAAAGGCGTTGAAAGGGCAGCTATAGTCCCCTCTTCCATTATTTCTTCTTTATTGTGATCGTCTTCAGAAACGAATCTCCCGCACTGGCAGATTCAAGATCTGAATATTTGTTTATTATCATATGAACGACTCTTCTTTCAAATGGATTAAGATCCCTTACGGTGACCCTTTTCCCGTTCTTTCTTATTGACTTGGCATGTTGATGAGCAAGCCTGCTGAGGTCCTGCTCTCTTGTTTTCCTGAAATTTTCGCATTCACAATAAATTTTGCTTCCTACAACCTCTCCGAACAATCTGTTCAGAAGATATTGAATAGCATTTAGAAGATTGCCGTTTTTATAGAGAAGAAGTTTATAATCTTCTCCTGAAAAATTTACAGTAACAAAGCCCTTTCCTTCGGTCAGCGTAAACTCAAGACTCAGCCCCATCTGATCTATCATTGAATTGATAAATGAGGAGAGCTCTTTTTCATCTATTCCTTCGGGAGCCCATGCATTGATATGTATCTCCCTTTGTTTAAATCCAAAATATTTTGTCTTTGCCGTTATAATCTCATATCTGATATCTTCTTCACTAACATTAAATTCTTCAGCTGCTTTCAGCAGGGCTTCTTTCAATGATGCAGAGCTAAATTCCTTTTTCATTTATCAGGCACCTCTTTTTTTTCTCTTCAGGGTTTTCCTTTCGGCATCTTCACGTTTTTTTTCACTGAAAATCTTTTTATTAATTATATGCTGTTGTCCTATCTGAAGCAGGTTTGAAACAAACCAGTAAAGATTAAGACCACTTGAAAAGTTCATAAATAGAAATACCATGACTACAGGCATTATATACATCATCTTTTTCTGTGAACTATCTGCTGTGGTAGGAGACATTTTAGAAACAATTATCTGGGTAACACCCATCAGGATGGGCAATACATAAAAAGCATCTTTCAACGAAAGGTCTGTGATCCACAATATCCATGGTTCATGGCGAATACTGATAGATGTCTGGAGAAGCCTGAACAACCCGAAAAATACAGGCATCTGCAGCAGGAGCGGCAAACATCCTCCTGCAGGATTGACCTTTTCGGTCTTATACAGAGCCATGGTCTCGGCATTCATCTTCTTTCGCTGTTCAGGGTCTTTAAGGTTCTTATATTTTTTCTTGATTGCTTTAATTTTCGGCTGAAGTGTCTGCATCTTGGCCATGGAAACACTGGAAGCATAAGTAAGAGGAAAGAGCAGTATCTTGATAAAGAGAGTGAAAACAACAAGAGCCCACCCGTAATTAGGAATATATTGATGAATAAAGGTCAACCCCTTAAGCATAATCTTGGCAATTGCACCAAATATTGCCCAGCCGTAATCTATTACTTTGTTGGATTCAGGAAAAATAGCTTCAACTTTTGCAAGTTCCTTTTCATCCTTGGGGCCAAAATAAACAGAAACAGGATCAGAAAAAGTTATAAAAGAATAATCTTTTTTTATCCCTTTCTCTTCTTCCCTCTGTACCGTGTAATATTTTAACGGAGCATCCCTTCTCGCCATTCTGATCATCGCCGCAAAATATGGGCGTTCATAAGCTATCCAATAGAAAAATCCGTTGAAGGTACCCTCACCGCTCTCTATCCCCGCCCCAAGTTTCTGCCGTTTCACTCCTGAGAATTTGAGATCCTGTATATCTGTTCCGTCAAAACCCTTCAGGGTCAGGTTTGAGGTCTGAGCTCTCTGAGCTCCGATATTATTTTCAAGATCAGGCCCGAAAACCAGGGGAATGCTGATAGGCTTTCCATCCTTTACAACAGATATCTTCATTCCGATAACATATGAATCATTCCGGAAAAAAAACCTTTTTTCCACTGAAATGTTTTTTTCCACACTGGAATATTTAAAGACCAGCTCTTTCTCAATATTTCCGGATACTATCAGTGTGCCTGTCCCTGAGTGACCAAAAAGATTTCTGTTCAACTCTTTAACAAACTCTTCCTGAGAAAATACTGAAAAATAGAATGGGAGATATTTATCCCCGCCGAATTCATCATTAACCTTTTCAGAAATAAGATTAAGAGGATTTTTAAGATCATCTTTATATTTTTTCAATACAAATGATTTTAAACCACCGCCTCTGTTGGTAAACACAGCAGTGAACAGGTTTGTCTCAACAACAATATCCTTTTCTAAATCACCGGCCACATCAGATGCAACGGGTTCAACTTTAATCTCTTCTACTTTCTCTTTTTTTTTTGTTTTCGAGAAAATATCTGAAAGGCTTTTTGATCCACTCTCATCAGATTTCTCCGCACTAACAGGAGGAGTCGCTGTAGGAACCACGCCTGCTTCAACAGGAACATTGGTCTTGACTGCCGGTTTAGGCATAAAGAAATACTGGTATAAAGTAATAACGATTATCGACAATGCGATAGCTAAAATCAGCTTTTTTGTGTCCATTTTATTTTCACCTCAAATTTGTCGGGGACATGATCTACTCCTCCCGGATGGAAGGGGTGACATTTAAAAATTCTTTTTGTTCCGAGAAAGGTCCCTTTTAAAAATCCGAATCTCTTAATTGACTCCATGGTATAGACCGAACAGGTAGGGTAAAATCTGCAATTATTCCCCAGGTGCGGAGAAATATATTTTTTGTATCCCTTCAAGATCTGAACAGCCGCTTTTTTTATCATTTGTTTTTTATTTTCAACAAAGAATCAACAAATATATTTTTAATTTCATTTGAATCAGATTTCGAAAATTTCTTTTTCATCAGGACCCAGAGATCATGATTCTCCTCTAGAATATCTTTGTTCAGCCTGTACAATTCCCTCATTCTTCTTTTTATATAATTCCTTTCAACTGCCTTTCCTGTTTTTCTGCTTACCGAAACAGCAAAGCGATGAAAAGGGAGATCATTCTTTACATAATAAAAAAAAAAAAATCAGTCTTTATATATTTCCTTCTCTTCAGCATTAATAAAAAGCGGTCACTCTTGCTTAACCTCTGAGAAGGGGGGAAATCCGGCATATTTTTAAATTAAACTGCGAGTTTCTTTCTGCCCTTTCTTCTTCGGCTGTTAATTACAGCACGGCCACTCTTAGTAGACATCCTCACTCTAAAACCGTGAGTTTTCGATCTCTTTCTGTTATTAGGTTGATAAGTTCTTTTCACTTCATAACTCCTGTCAAATAGAAAATTAAGCTACAATATATAGGAAAAATGTCTTTATGTCAATATTTCGATCAATTTCTGCCGTTAGTGAAAATGCAAAGTGATCATTCATGTTTATTCCCCTGGATTAATAGAAACTTCGGGGAAAAAATGTTTCGCTATCCATTGCCAGAAAAAAGCAAAGAATTTAATAATTTTTTTTTTAATTTAATATTGACAACTACGAAGCAATTGTTATAATGCCAACTAAAAATGAATTTCGTTAAAAAAAAAATATTATTTTCCAATAACAAAAGGAGCTAAATTTATGGAAATTTTAAAGATCTCTGAAAGTGATTTTTTGTCATTTTTAGACAAAAAGATCGATGAGAAAAATGAAAAAGTGATCGGTGTAGTCAAAAAAGGATCACATTTTGTTTTTAACGAGCTTGAATCTTCTGATAAACTTGCTCTCGATTATGATGTGACGATGCTTCCTCCCAAGAAGTATTTCCAACCGCCAAAGGAACTTCTTCTGAAGTATAAACCTGGAGATTCGGAATCATACCAGGCTGTGAATAATTGTGACCCGATGGCAATAGTAGGAATTCACTATTATGATCTTGCCGCAATTTACATGATGGATAGAGCATTTTCCGAAGGGGAAAGAGACGAACATTATATGAAAAAAAGAGAGAACTCAATCCTTGTAGGCCTTTATCCGACAAAATATTTTAAATACAGATTCGCAAAATCTGTTGTCAGGGATCAGGCATACAAAGTCGCTGACCTGATGATGGTAAAAATGAACGGAGAATATATAGTTGAAGTTGTCAGTGAGAAAGGGAAAGAATTCATTAAGGGCGGAAATTTTATAAAAAACAATTACACTCTTCAGGAAATTGACGATGCAAAAAATAAAGTAAAGGATGACCAGAAGATCCCGATCTCCGTTGAACTTGTTCCTGATTACCTTGGGAAAAACCATGCCCACCCCGTATGGGAAGTATTTGGAGAAAAATGTTTTTCCTGCGGATCATGTGTTCTTGTCTGTCCGACCTGCTATTGTTTTGATGTTAGAGACGAGGTTGAATTAAGCCTTGCTGAAGGAAAAAGGATAAGGGTGTGGGACGGCTGTATGCTTGAAGATTTTGCAGTTTGTGCCGATGGACATAATTTCAGAAAAGAAAAAGGACAAAGATTCAGGCATAGAATATATCGAAAAGGGAAACATCTTCCTGAGAAATACCACTATTTCGGATGTGTAGGTTGCGGTCGTTGCCAATACTCCTGTGCTGCTGATATAGCAGGCCCTGTTAAAGTACTTAAATATATGGAAGATAACAAACAAGGAGGACAAAATGTGTGAAGACTGTACATGCGGAGAAGAGATACAGAAAAACTCTATATATCTGCCCGAAGTGGCTGAATTAGTTTCAAAAAAGAAGATGACCGATGTTGACAGTTTCTTTGAATTTGATCTCAAAGGACATTCCCTTGGACATCTCCCCGGGCAATTTGCTGAAATTTCAATACCGGGTATAGGTGAAGCACCCATATCAATTTCTTCCCCCCCTTCAGATGACAATAAGTTTGAAATGGTGATCCGTAATATAGGAAGCGTAACAAATGCAATACATTCTCTAAATGTAGGGGATAAAATTGGCATAAGAGGCCCGTTTGGAACATCATTCCCCATGAACAACCTGAGGGGCAAGAACCTCCTTTTCGTTACAGGCGGGATCGGGCTTGTTCCGGCAAGATCTGCAATACTTTACGCTCTTCAGAATAGAGCTGATTACAAGGATATTACGATCCTGTTCGGCTGTAAGGAGCCGGGGCAGAGACTCTTCACAGATGAGATAGAAGAGTGGAAAAATAGAAATGATATCACTTTTCTGGAGACAGTTGACACATGTAATGGCAATAAATGGGACGGAAATATAGGAGTAATCACAACTTTACTTCCGAAACTTGAAAATGTTGACCCGTTGGAAACTTATGCCATAGTGGTCGGCCCTCCCATAATGTATAAATATGTGATCATGGGCCTTCACGATATGGATTTTTCAGATAAAAAGATCATAGTTTCTCTTGAAAGGAGAATGAAGTGTGGTGTGGGAAAATGCGGCCATTGCCAGATGGACAATATCTACGTATGTCAGGATGGGGCGGTTTTCTATTATGATGATATCAAACATTTAAAGGAGGCACTCTAATGGGATCCAAACCGAAAGTTGCATTTTTTGATTTTGCCTGCTGTGAAGGCTGTCAGCTTCAGATCGCAAACCTCGAAGAAGATGTTATCGGGCTCACAAACCTGGTTGATGTAGTTGAGTTCAGAGAGGTGTTGACCGGAAGTGCACCTGAATACGATATAGCATTTATCGAAGGCTCCATTACACGTAAGGAAGATGAGGAAAGGATAAAAGATATAAGAGAAAGATCAAAACTTCTAGTTGCATTTGGACAATGTGCTGTTTCCGGTGGTATAAATCGCCTGAAAAACAACCGGGAAAGCCTTGATCAGGTTAAAAAAGAAGTATACGGGGATTCTTATAACATGCCTCACCTTGACACCTATCCTACAAAAGGGGTTGATGAAGTTGTAAAAGTAGACTTCCATATTCCCGGATGCCCGATAGACAAGAATGAGTTCCTCAGTGTAGTAAAGGCAATTGCACTCGGCAAGACACCCTCAATTCCAAATTATCCTGTTTGCATTGAATGTAAGCTGCGGGAGAATGAGTGTTTGTTCGATCTGAATGAGGTCTGTCTCGGACCGCTTGCAAGGGCAGGCTGCGGAGCTGTTTGTCCGTCAAACGGAGTCCCATGTGATGCCTGCCGTGGAACTGTTGACAACCCTAACCAGAATGCAATGCATGAGATACTTGAAAAGTATAATTATACTGTTGATGAGATAAAGAGAAAGATCAATTTGTTCGGAGTGAAGCCGGAGGTTAAAAAATGAGCAATAACATAAAAATAGACGTTCATCATATCACCCGTGTTGAAGGGCACGGAAATATTGTGGTTGATATCAAGGAAGGCAATGTAAACAAGATAGAATGGCAGGTTCCCGAAGCACCGAGATTTTTCGAAGCGATGGTTATTGGCAGGGAATATCATGAAGTAGCCACAATTACATCAAGAATCTGTGGGATTTGTTCAATCGGACATACTTTTGCCTCATTGAAAGCGACCGAAGCTGCAATGGGAATCGAGATCTCTGATCTGACAAAGGATTTGAGAGAATTATTACTTCACGGAGAGACACTTCAGAGTCATATTCTTCATGTATGCTATCTGGTAGTTCCCGACCTTCTTAAGGTAAACAGTGTAATACCACTGATAAAATCTCATACCGAAGTAATACTTCTCGTCACCAAACTTCATCGCCTGGCCAATGAGCTTTGTGAGATAATCGGTGGAAGGACAACTCACCCGATAAGGGCAAGAGTTGGCCGATTCTCAATGATGCCAACAAAAAAAGAACTGGAAGTGTTGAAGAAAAGACTTATTGAATCTGTAGATGACCTCAAAAAACTCGCAGAAGTCGTAAAATCACTGGCAGGAGGAATACCCGATTTCACAAGAGAAACAGAATATCTTTCTCTTACTAATGATAAGGAATATGCCTTTTATGAAGGTGAATGCATAACAAACGATATTGATACACCTCTCCATGTCGATGGATACAGGAATATGGTTAACGAATTTGTTGTCTCGCAATCAACTGCAAAGTATGGAAAATTCAACAGAGAATCATTCATGGTTGGAGCTCTCGCCCGTTATAACAACAATTACAAACAGCTTCCTGCGCTTTCAGCTTCGGTAGCCGGGATGCTTGGACTTGATGGCATTAACTATAATCCATTCATGAACAATATTGCACAGGTTGTTGAATGTGTTTTTGCAGTTGAAAGATCGATCGAAATAATCGATAACCTTCTTGATACAGAATTAAAAACCGAGAAAAAAGAGACAAACATCAAAGCAGGAAGAGGGGTTGGAGCTGTTGAAGTTCCCAGAGGAATCCTTTTTCATGAATATGAATATGATGAGAACGGGATTTGCACAAGCGCAAATTGTGTAATTCCAACAAATTTGAACCATAATAATATTCAGTTGGACTTTGAGAAATATGTGAAGGAAAATCTTGCGATAGGAGAAAAAGAGATGGGTTTTAATCTTGAAATGATGGTAAGGGCTTATGATCCCTGCATTTCATGTTCAACCCATTTCCTTAATATTGAATTTAAATAATAGAAATGATCAGGAATAAAACAGCTGTAATAGGCCTCGGAAACTATCTGCTCGCAGATGAAGGGGTTGGAATGCACGCTGTTGAGATTCTGAGAAAAAGAGACTATTCTGGGGAGGTGGATTTTATAGATGCAGGTACCCCAGGAATGAACCTTCTTCACCAGTTTGAACAGAGAGACAGGATAATTTTTATCGATTCCGGTGAATGCGGCCTGAAGCCGGGGAAATTTGCCTGCTTCAAACCTGAAGAAGTGGTCTCACTTAAACAGGCAAAGAACTATTCCCTGCATGAGTTCGACCTGATTAGTTTTATTGATAAGGCAGATGAACTGGGAGCAACAAAGAATACCAGTATTACCGTTTATTGTATGCAGGCCGGGGAGATCAGGATGTCACAGGAACTGAGTTCTGATGTACAGGAAGGATTACCCGGAATGGTTGACGATATCTTTGCTGAAATCGAGAGGGAGCTGACCAATGCATGAATTTGCAATTGCACAGGATATAATTTCTTCTCTTGAAAAAAGTCTGCCGGAAGATTTCGCTAAGATTACTGCTATTGATATTGAGACCGGAGCCTTTTCGGGGATCGTGACTGATTCCCTTGTTTTCGGCCTCGAAACGATATTTACTGAAAAACAGGTAAAGAACGTTGAGATCAATATTAAGAAAATCGAAGCAAAAGCAGTGTGTGAATGCGGCAATGCCTATAAACTTGAGGATATTTTTGAATTATGCCCGAAGTGTGGATCAGCTGTAAGAGAGTTGAACAGTGGTACTGAGATATCGGTTAAATCTGTAAACATTAATGAGGATAATAATGAGTAATATTTCAGATGACAAGAAAGCACTGGCTGTACTCGCCCATGATATCAAGAGTCCATTATCTTCTATCATTGATCTTCTGACCTTAATTGATAAGGGATATGTTACAAACCCGGAAGAATCAAAACAGCTTGTTGCCAGAGCAATCAAAAAAGCATCGATACTTATCAAGATGGTAGATGATATCCTCGATTATTCCAAGCTTGAAGACAAATCTTTGATGAAAAGAGAAAAACTGAACATTTTTAACACACTGAATGAATCCATTATGCTTATGAGGCCATATGCAGAAAAGAGAAGCATAGCGATCGAGCAATGTGAATTTTGTGTCAATGATGAATATGTTAACGGGAATCACACTTTTCTTTTAAGAGTATTCAACAATATTATAATGAATGCGATCAAATATAATAGAAATAGTGGAAAGATCATCTTTAACAGTTACAGAAATTCTGAGAACAAGAATATAATATTGGAAATTTCTGACACCGGTATCGGCATCTCCAGTGATGACATTGATAAGGTATTCCTGATATTCGAAAGAGGATCAAATGCAAGAAAAAATATAGATGGAAGTATCGGTCTAGGATTGTCACTCGTAAAGCAGATAGTCGAGGACCATGAAGGGACCATTGAAATTGCCAGCACGTTAAATGTTGGAACTACATTAAAAATAACATTACCGCTTTATAAAGAAGGAGAGAACAATGAGTTATAAGATTTTGGTTGTCGATGATGATGTGGATGTATTAGATTCCAGAAAAATAGTACTGGAGCACAACAATTATGAGGTTCTTACTGCTACAAACATCCAGGTTGCAGATGAAATTTTGAATAAGGAAAAAATTGATCTGATAATACTCGATGTGATGATGGAAAATGACAGTGATGGATTTAACTTTGCTCAGCAGGTTAAAACCGATAACAGATTTAGTAAAATTCCAATTATCCTTGCTACCGCAGTCAACCAGAGGACTAAGTTCAAGTTTGATATTGAGCAGGATGGTGTATTCATGCCTGTCGAAAAATTTATGGAAAAACCGATAGATCCGGATGATCTCATTATTACCATCAGGGGACTGCTCAAATAAATATTAAAACTGAAACAAAAGATCTCCATGCCATTTGATTTGAGCTTTGATATTTTTTATAATTTTATAAAATGAAAAAGAAACTAAAAATATCTGCATATGAACAAAACAATCAGATCGCATCTGAGAACAGGCAGTTCCTGTACAACAAAGGTATATTTGCAATAAATATCATCGGCTCCCCCGGTTGCGGGAAAACATCAATCCTCGAGTATACTGCCGGTCATTTTAAAAGATCTTTCGGTGTTATAATAGGTGATGTTAAAACGGCTCTTGATTCCAACAGGATAATCAAAGCCGGCAACAATATTTCCTACCCCATTGAAACAGGTGGAGGCTGTCATATTTCTCCTGCACAATTAAAAGAAAAACTTGATATCATCAATACCGACATAGACTTCCTATTCATCGAAAATGTTGGTAATTTAGTTTGTCCATCATCTTTTGATCTTGGAGAAAATTTTAAGGTCGCAGTTCTCAGCATCCCGGAAGGAGATGAAAAAGTAAGAAAATATCCATCATTATTCCTTAAAGCAGAGGCGGTAATTATAAATAAAGTAGATCTCCTTGATTTTATGGAATATGATATCGAGCAGGTCGAGAAAGACTGCAGAATTCACAATCCGAAAGTCACAATATTCAGAACTTCTGCCAAAACAGGTGAGGGGTTTCAAGAATTTTTCGACTTTTTATCAGAAAAAAGAAAACACTTTTAATTTATTACAATTAATAAATTGTAAAATACTTGACTTTTTTTTTTCAACCTTTTATTGTTAAAAAATGACGACAAATCGTTTTTATTTTAACAATTTGTTAGCCACGACTATAATTCTTGGTTTAATAAGGCCATCAGGCCTTTTACTATCTGCTTATAAAGTTGATTTTCAATAAAAGGAGAAAAAAATGGGAAAAATTGTAATTGACCCAATTACCCGAATTGAAGGCCATCTGAAAATCGAAGCTATTGTTGAGAATGGCATCGTAAAAGAGGCAAAAAGTTCAGGGATGCTCTTTCGGGGATTTGAACAGATCTTGAAGAACAGGGACCCAAGAGATGCTCAAAGAATCACACAAAGAATCTGCGGAGTCTGCCCGACAGCTCATTCGACTGCATCTACGCTGAATCTCGATGCTGCTTTCGGTATTGCAGACAAGATTCCTGACAACGGAAGAGTTCTAAGGAACCTGATTTTTGGAAGCAATTTCTTACAATCACACATTCTGCATTTCTACCACCTTACTGCGCTCGATTATGTTGATGTAACTGCCGTTGCTGATTATAACGGCAAAGATCCTCACCTTCTTCAGGTGAAAAAATTTATCGGAGGCGGAAACCTCGCTCCATTCGTACCAAGATATGAAGGTGATTATCGCCTCCCTAAAAGTGTTAACATCAGTGCTACCAGAAATTATGTGGAAGCGCTTGATATCAGAACAAAATGTCATGAACTCCTTGCGATCTTCGGAGGCCATATGCCCCACAACATGTCAATGATGCCCGGTGGTGTCACTGAAAATGTATCTGTGGACAAGATTGCAGACTTTAGGTGGAAGCTGGAGAAGATCAGACATTTTATTGACAATGTGTATATTCCTGACGTCCTTGCAGTTGCAGGTGTTTACAGCGATTATTTCGGGATCGGAGGCGGAGTGGGAAACTATATGGCCTATGGTGTTTTCGAACTCGATTCAGAACCGGATCTCACCAAAAGAAAAAGATTCTTCCCTCAGGGGCTTGTATCGGCGAAAGATCTGAAACCCAGAAAGTTCGACCCTTCAAAAATCACCGAGCATGTTAAACACAGCTGGTATAAATCCGGATCAGATCTACATCCTTCAAAGGGAGAAACCGAAGCCTTTCCGGGAAAAAAAGGGGCATATTCATGGATAAAATCACCAAGATATGACGGACAGGTTTATGAGGTCGGCCCTCTCGCAAGGCAGCTTAATGCTTATGTAAGAGGGGTGGAACCAACTGTAACACTTGTAAATTCCGTATTGAAAAAATTCAATGCCTCACCTTCAGCTCTTGTCTCAACACTTGGAAGACATGCTGCCAGAGCTATCGAGGCCAAGATGGTAGCTGATCAGATGGCAAAGTGGGTAATGGAACTTAAACCGGGAGAACCGGTACATGCTGACTTTGAGATTCCGGAAAGTGGTGAGGGAATGGGAATCACAGGTGCACCGAGAGGAGCACTTGGACATTGGATAACCATTAAGAATTATAAAATAGATAATTATCAGGCAGTTGTCCCGACAACATGGAACGGAGGCCCGAGAGATGACAAAGGTCAGCCCGGACCTTTCGAGCAGGCTTTGGAAGGGACGAAAGTAAGAGACGAAAAAAATCCTTTTGAACTTGTAAGGATAGTAAGGTCATTCGATCCCTGTCTCGCTTGCGCGATTCATGTAATCAATCCAAAAGGGACAGAAATGGGTAAATTTGTTGTAAGCTGATCAGGCAACTTAACCATGAACAAGAAACCGATACTGATCCTAGGCGTTGGAAATACCATTCAGATGGATGATGGTATCGGCGTTCATGTAGTTGACGAAATGAGTAAAAATCCACTACCACAGAATACCGAGTTATTTGACGGCGGGACTCTCGGATATGACCTGCTGGGAGCTATCGAGGGGAGAAAAAAGATCATAGTGATCGATGCAGTGAAGGGACAACACTCACCCGGAACCCTCTATAAATTTTCCCCGGAAGATGTCCCATCCGAAAATAACTATGATTCGCTTCATCAATTAGGAATTATTGAGGCGATCAGGCTTGCCGGACTTCAGAACAAAGCTCCCGATCAGACAGTGATCATCGGAGTGGAACCTGAGATTATAGACTGGGGCCTATCGCTGACAGATACGGTAAAGAAAAAAATACCGAGGATCATTGACATGGTAATGGATGAGATCAACATTACAACAAAAACCATTTCACCAAATATTTCAAACAATTAGGAGGAAAAAGTGGAAGAAAAAAAAGACATAACCCGAAGAGGCTTTTTGAAACTGATTGGGAAAGGAACTGGTGCTGCTGTTGGTATAAGTCTGCTGGATATACCAGGATTTCAAAAATTGCTGGCAGACGAACTTGCACATGTCCCGGTAATATGGATCGCAGCAGGTTCATGTACTGGATGTTCAGTTTCCCTGCTTAATTCATTAAGCCCTACTATTCAGGACCTGTTATTGGGAGAGGTTGTTCCCGGTAAGCATGTTGCTCTTGAATTCCATCCTACCGTAATGGCAGGACAGGGAGATCAGATAATCGAAATTCTGGATAAATACAAAGAAGGAAAACCCGGCACTTTTATACTTGCATATGAAGGTGGCGTATCAACAAAAGATCATGGCGTATATTGTGAGGTCGGTGAAAAGAACGGCCACGGAATATCTACACTACAACACCTTTTAGACCTGGCTCCAAAAGCTATGGCTGTTTTGAGTATAGGGACCTGCCCTTCATACGGCGGAATCCCCGGAGCAGCTCCGAATCCTACAGGAATTAAACCCATAACAGACATTTTAACCGAGAAAGGGATCAAAACTCCAGTCGTTAACATTCCCGGATGCCCGCCTCACCCCGACTGGATAGTCGGAACTATAGCAACAGTCCTTATAGGTGGCCTTGGAGCATTAAAGGTTGATAAACATGGAAGGCCTCTTGCGTTTTACGGCACGAAAATTCATGACAATTGCCCTTTGAGGGGTCAGTTTGACAAGGGTAATTTTGCTAAAAAATTCTCTGATGACGGATGTTTATATGAACTTGGATGTAAAGGCCCGGTTGCATATGCCGATTGTTCAACAAGAATGTGGAACAGCTCGACAAACTGGTGCATAGGGAGCGGAAGTCCCTGCGTGGGATGTGTTGAACCCGAATTTCCTTATGTAAACTCAATGCTTGAGAAAGTAGACATTCATGCGGCAACGGCACCTTCAACATATCCCGGGATCATTACTGAAAGAGGATCAAATATCGGGGCGGTAGCCACGGCAGTAGTTGGCGGCGCAGTTGGAGTGGCTGCAGGTTATTCAATAGCAAAATCCAAAAATTCTGAAAACGAAAAAGAGGAGTAGATAATGTCTATTAATCGCAGGAACTTTCTGAAGATCTCCGCAATCACAGCCGGGACCCTGATAGGAAGTTCAAAAAAAGTATCCGCTTCTGAAGGCAAGGATAATTTTTCCCAGACATACTCCATGCTGAATGACAGTACAAAGTGCATCGGATGCCGTGCATGCCAGTCAGCCTGCAAGGATTACAGGGGATTTAGCACAACTGGTGAGGACAAAAAATATGATATGCCTCTAGAACTTAACGCAAAGAACCACACACTTATCAAACTTTATAAAGAGGGAGATGAGTCATCCTTTGTAAAACGCCAGTGCATGCATTGCAATGATCCGGCATGTGTATCAGCATGTCCTGTATCAGCACTTATCAAGCAGGAGAACGGAGTTGTAACTTATGACAAGGACAAATGTATCGGCTGCAGATATTGTATGATTGCCTGTCCGTTCGATGTACCTACGTTTGAATATGACAAAGCATTCCCCGAGATAATGAAGTGTGATTTCTGTAAAGAACTTCTCGCAGAGGGAAAAACTACCGAATGTGCAAGAGTGTGCCCGACAGGAGCAATTGCATTCGGTACAAGAGATGAAATGTTGAAAGAAGCAAAGAGGAGGATCGAAGCTGACCCCGATAAATATGTCAACCATGTTTACGGCGAAAAAGAGGCCGGCGGGACATCTGTATTGTATCTCTCTTCTGTACCTTTTGAAAAACTCGGCCTTCAAACCTTTGATTCGGAACCTGTTCCGGACATGGCAGAATCAATTCAGCATGGTATCTTCAAATATTTCGTTCCACCGGTTGCTCTTTACGGAGCACTTGGAATTTACAGCCTGATCTCAAAGAAAAAAGATTCGACAGGCGGGGGGGAATGAGACCATGAAGGTAAATGCTGAACCAATGAACACAAACCTCTGGACAAGATGGTTTAAAGTCGGAGTGTTTTTTATTGCAGTTGGTGCCGTTGTAATGATTTACAGATTTATTTTCGGTATCGGTGCAGTATCGAACCTGAGTGACGGATCACCCTGGGGATTATGGATTGCATTTGATGTTGTTATAGGAATTGCATTAGCAGCAGGGGGTTTTACCACAGCTGCACTTGTTTACATATTCAACAAGGGGAAATATTCTCCTCTGGTAAGGCCTGCAGTTCTCACTGCAATGCTCGGATATGGACTTGCAGGTTTCTCTATCGTTCTCGATGTAGGGAGGTGGTGGCAGGTCTACAACCCGGTACTTCCCGGAAACTGGCAGGGAAATTCGGCAATGTTCGAAGTTGCCATCTGCGTAATGCTCTACCTCTCAATTCTGATCATCGAGTTCATCCCGGTCGCAACAGAGAGATGGAAAAAGAACGATAAGGGATTTCTGAAAAAAATATCTGTTTTTATTGAGCCTTTGCTTAATAAGATAATCCTTTTATTCATAATCCTGGGTGTTGTCGTATCAACTCTCCATCAATCTTCTCTCGGATCGCTTATGCTTCTAGCTAAATACAAATTGCATCCACTATGGTTCACACCCTGGCTTCCATTAATGTTCCTTATTTCTGCTATTGCAGTAGGATTCCCGGTGGTTGTAGTGGAGTCAACAATTTCCTCAAGAACATTTAAAACAAAACCTGAGAATCATCTATTAAAGGGTTTGCTTAAATTTACCCCCTGGGTGTTAGGGCTCTATCTGATCTTAAGGATATGGGATGTCATTTATTACGGAAAGATATCCATGCTCTTAAGCACGATGGGACTTTTGTATGTAGTGGAATTGTCACTTTTTGCGATCATTCCGCTAATTCTTCTGAATCTTAAATCATACAAGGATAATCCCGGCAAGATGATGAACATATCTATGTTTATAATAGCCGGACTTATGCTGAATCGTTTGAACACCTATCTGATAGCATTCAAAACCAGGCCCGGATGGGGTGCTTATTTTCCATCGATTGGAGAGATATTGATATCAACTATGCTTATATCAATTTTGTTTGTCGGATACAAAGTACTTGCAAACTACTTTCCTGTATTAACAAAAGATTAGAAAGTAAAGTAAACGTTATAAAAGAGAGGGGCTGGAAACAGCCCCTTTTTTTTTGCTCCCACCCGAATGACAAAAACAAAACATTTTAAAGATAGAAATGGTTCTGATCCCCCTTTAATCCCCCTTAAAGAAGGGGGAAATCTGCGTTTGTAAGATTGCCTCCCTTTTTAAGGGGGGAAGGCGGAGCCGGGGGGATAATCAGAATAGTAGTTTTATAAATTTTGCAAAGAAGATGATGGTAAGGGGAAACTACAGATCTCGTTTAAACCAGTTCTGTAGTTAAAAAGCCTGACATCTTCCTTACCTTCTTGATAATTCCTGTATACATCAAGGGATCGATCGCCTGTTCCCTGTCACTAAGGGCTTCCTCCGGCCTATAGTGCACTTCGATCATAAGGCCGTCAGCACCCGCGCCTACAGAAGAAAGGCTCATCGGCTCAATAAGATCCGGATTCCCTGTCCCGTGAGAAGGATCCACAAAAACCGGAAGATGTGTAAGGATTTTTATAGAGGGAACCACTGCAATATCAAGTGTATTTCTGGTAAATGTATCAAATGTTCTTATTCCTCTTTCGCAGAGGATAACATTCGGGTTTCCCCTCTCGAGAATATATTCTGCACAATTCAGCCACTCTTCAAGGGTGGCCGACATCCCTCTCTTCAACAATACGGGTTTGTCTGAAGAACCCACCTCTTTCAGTAGTGCAAAATTCTGCATGTTCCTCGACCCGATTTGCAGAATATCAACATGGGCGGCAGTTACTTCAACATCCCTTGTGTCAAGAACTTCTGTAATAACAGGAATATCAAGTTCTTTTCCAACTTTATTAAGTATCTTCAGCCCCTCAACTCCCAATCCCTGAAAATCGTAAGGGGATGTTCTGGCTTTGAATACACCGCCTCTCAATATATCGATACCTGCTTCTTTTAATGGGAGAGCTGTTTTATAGGTTTGTTCCTCGCTCTCCACACTGCATGGCCCTGCTATCATTGTAAAACCGGAACCTATTTTCACATTTCCGACTTTTACAATGGTTTTATGATCTTTTGAAGTTTTTAAACAAAGTTTCAAGTTATCAAATTTTTTCATAATTAATAAGATTTAACGTTAAATATTATACATTCCTGCTGACAATGTCAACAGAACATACATCGAAACAAAGGGGTCAAATCTTCGTTTGACGTTTGCAACCCGATTTTAACATATTTCAATATTGAGTAAATCACTAAGAATAGAATTTCCTGATGCAAAGCATCACATAATAATAAAGCGAAGAGATTCGAAAAGAATTTTTTTGAATTTGGCTTAAAACGTCAAACGAAGATTTGATAATCATCTAGAAGGTATCCGGTATAAAAAATAATCTT
>JAOZUQ010000051.1 GCA_029938635.1 Candidatus Aminicenantota bacterium | reverse complement strand
AAAAAATAAAAAATCAGTCTGTACTCTTGACTATTATATTCTAATGGGCGTCACCACATCTATGAGATTATACTTGATATTATTCCGGGGAAAATATAGTATTACTAATTCGGAGACATAAATGAAAAGAACTATTATTGTGTTTATTCTTGTTATTATTACTTCACTAAGTGCATATTCTGCTGAATCAGCCGGACCTTCTCTTCCTGATATGGTATTCAAAGGTCAGAAGATCGATCTTACAAAGATCGTGGGGATCATTGATTTACAGGTGGATGGAAAACAGACAGATTCAAGATCATTTGTTATTGAAAGAACGGGAACTATCAAAATTACAATTACCACTGAGAAAGGAACATTTGACTATTCCATTCATTCTATCCCGGGAGTTCTGACAATAATCCCTCCGATCCTAGCGATAATACTTGCCATGATCTTCAAAGAAGTAATAACTGCATTATTTATAGGTGTATTTGCAGGAGCCCTTCTTCTCAACAATTTTAATATCCTCAGATCATTTTTCAATGTTCTTGATAAATACATTATAAATGCAATTGCAGATCATGACCGGGCATCCATAGTTATTTTCACCCTTCTGCTTGGAGGAATGGTGGGAGTGATAACAAAAACCGGAGGATTCAAAGGGATTGTTGATACACTATCCAGACGTGTAAACTCTGCAAAATCGACTCAAATGTACACCTGGTTAATGGGGATTTTTATATTTTTTGATGATTATACAAATACTCTGATAGTAGGAAATACTATGCGTCCACTGTCTGATAAGTGGAAAATATCAAGGGAAAAACTTTCATATATTGTTGATTCAACTGCCGCGCCAATGGTCTCAATTGCATTGATCTCGACCTGGATCGGTTTTGAAATATCATTGATCAATCAATCACTCGAGGCTTACAATGTTGATTTTGATGCCTATTCACTTTTATTATCCTCAATTCCTTTACGGTATTACTCCATATTGTCACTCTTCTTTGTATTCCTGATCTTCACTATGAACAAAGATTTCGGGCCGATGCTTAAAGCTGAAAGGAGAGCGAAGAAAGGATTATTACTGAATGAGAAGGCAATTCCATTATCAGATTTCGAATCATCGGGGCTCACTCCCTCCAAATTTGTTACCCCGAAGTGGTATAGCGGGATTATCCCAATCGTTATGGTGATAATAGTAACGTTTATAGGATTGTATTTTTCAGGGAAAACAGCTCTTGCCGCGGAGAACAGCCCGCTGGCTTCAAAATCATTCTTTGGAATTATCTTTTCGGGATCAATTTTAAAGGATCTTGGTTCTATTATCTCCTCAGCTGATTCTTTCAGAGTTCTGCTATGGTCATCTCTTATGGGAGTTTTAACTGCAATATCAATATCAATAGTCCGGAAAATTCTTAAAATGAGAGAGGCAATTAATTCAATGGTCCAGGGTATGAAGTCGATGATGATGGCTATACTGATACTGATTATGGCATGGTCACTGGGAGTTGTTCTTGTTGAGTTGAAAACAGCGGATTATCTTGTTTCACTTCTCTCCTCCAATCTGGATTACCACCTCTTCCCTGCAATAGTGTTCATTTTTTCTGCAGCTATCTCATTCTCAACAGGGACATCATGGGGGACTATCAGTATCATGTATCCTCTGGTAATACCGATCACTATCGGACTTCTGGCAAATTCACCTGATCTGAAACATTTTCTGATATTGACAATATCATCAGTTCTTGCCGGATCAGTTTTCGGTGATCATTGTTCTCCGATCTCCGATACAACGATAATGAGTTCAATGGCCTCGTCCTGTGACCATATCGACCATGTCAAGACCCAGATACCATATTCACTTGTCATAGCAGGAGTTGCCCTTTTCGGCGGCATCCTGCCATTTTCATTCGGACTCCCTTATGCAGTTACAGCAGTTATAACACTGTCATTTTTAGCTCTGATACTTCACCTTTTTGGAAAGAAGATCTGAAAATTTACAGAACGAACCGGAAATATAGATACACCGAACTGAAACCTGTAAGAAAAATTATGCCTGCTTTGCTTAAAATTATCATCCACTTAGGTGGAACCGCATATTGAGGCATTTTCGACCCTGTCACAACTTTGAAGTTCATAACAGCAAGGACAGGTGCTGTGAGAAAAGAGAGTGTGGTTGCCAGAGTAACCATAAAAACCATACTGCCATGTAGAATACTCAGAAGCAGAACTGCTCCTCCTGATACTATTATCATCCAGAGAATGTATAGTTTATTTCCATCATTTTCATTTTTCACTTTTCCGAATATATGTTCAGTTGATTCTCTCATAACCCTCGAAAATGCATCCAGGCATGTGAGCGTAGTACTGAACATTGTTGTAATAGCAGCAATTGCAATTATATATTTACTCCATTCACCGATACTTGTTGTATACATGGAAATGAATTGTCCCGAAAAAACAGACCCCTTGTTTGAAAGAGTTTCCCCTGAACCGAACATCACCATAGCCCCTAAAGAGAGGAAAAGGATAGAGATCACTGATGTTCCTATATAACCCAGATTAAAGTCAAAAAGAGATGCTTTAAGATCAGGTTTTCCTCCATGCTCCTTACTCTTCTCAATTGTCCAGATGGAACTCCAGACAGAAATATCTATAGCCGAGGGCATCCATCCCATCAGAGCTATCATGAATAAAATACCATGTTTATTCCATATATCAGGAACTTTTATTCCCTCTCTTACCTTCAATCCGAACTCACCGATTGCTGCTGAAAATGCAACAATTGTAGTAATAGCAAGTAGAATAATTATTACTTTCATAAACCTGTCCAGAACTGAATACTTGCCGATATAAAGGATCAGTATGGATAAGATCAGTATAAGGACAGAAAAGATCAAAGGCGAAAAGAGATCGTTCGCCAGCCATGACACTAGTCCGGCAGTTACAATTGTAACCGCAGCCTGGATCGTGAACATTGTAGCAAAGGTCAGGATCAGATACAGAATAAAATAAGGTCTTCCCAGGTCCTTATAACCGCTGATAAGTGATCTTCCTGTTGATGCGGCATATCTTGTTCCATATTCAAAGAAAGGATACTTGAAGATATTTGCCAATATAACGATCCAAAGGAGAGCAAAGCCATATTCAGCACCTGCCCTAGTGGACTGAACAAGGTGTGAAACACCAATAGCTGCACCTGCCCAGAGAAGGCCCGGGCCAAGATTTTTAAGGAGTAAAGGAGAAATTTTGTATTTAAGCTTCATGTCTATGGTTTATTATTTTAATACAGATTGTAAAATTCTTCAATGAAACTGAAATCTGTGGTATTATTCACTTTCAATATTCATATATCCAGGAGGAATAATGGCTGAACAGAAAGCAACAAATGTAGTGTGGCATGAACACTTAGTAAAAAGAGAGGATAGAGAAAAACTACTTAATCAGAAAGGTACACTTCTCTGGTTTACAGGATTATCAGCAAGTGGAAAATCCACAATTGCAAATGAGGTTGCCTCCAGGCTCTTCAAGTCCGGTAAACTCACTTATGTACTAGATGGTGACAATGTAAGGCATGGCCTTAATAAAAATCTCGGTTTTTCACCTGAAGACAGAGAAGAGAATATAAGAAGGATCTCAGAAGTAGGAAACCTTTTCGTTGATTCCGGTGTTATTACAACTACCGCATTCATATCTCCTTACAGGAAGGACAGGGATTATGCAAGGGAGATCCTTGGAGAAGGCCGCTTTATCGAGATCTTTGTAAAAGCCTCTATCGACACATGTGAAGCAAGAGATCCGAAGGGCTTATACAAAAAAGCTAAGAGTGGAGAGATAAAAGAATTCACCGGTATATCCGCACCATATGAAGAACCGCTTAATGCTGAGATCGTTCTCGATGCCGATACACAGACCATCGAAGAAGAAGTTGAAACAGTAATAAACTATCTTAAGGAAAATAAAGTAATATAAAAATAAGTATTTATTATTTTGTTGTTGAAAATTCAGCAATTGTATATTAACTTATTAATGTTGATTGTGTATCAACTTTAGTTTACTTTTAGTAAAAGCACAGGACTTAAAAACCCTGTGCTTTTTTTTTACTTCAAAAGATTCGAAATTACCTGATAAATAAATGCTGCCAGAAGTGCGAAAAGATAAATATAAAATACAATATTGAAGACAGTGCCGGCTGAACGGAAAAATTCACTTTTTTTCAACCTGTCCCTGAAAAAGTATAAAACAATCAGTATTAGAAATAGTATTCCAAATTTAAATCTCATTTTTTATAGTAGAACATAATAAAAAAATTTTAACACAGTTTTTATCTCAGATTTACTCTATTCTCCTTTTCTTGACATTAAATTTTCACTTTTCTATACTGATATTTCCAGCATATTGTATGCCCCGCTTAAAAGGAGATCAATTATGAATATCAGGCCGCAGGTAAGATTTTTAAGTGATCAGCTCATTGAAAAGATTCTGGATGAATCCAGGGATGTGTTATGCAAACTTGGAACAAAGATACACAATGAAGGAATTCTTGAAATGCTGTCCGGATTCGGGGCCGAAGTTGACAGGACAACAAATAATGTTATCTACACCCAGGAAATAATCGATAAAGCTCTTGGAACAATACCTTCATCATTTAAGCTTTATGATACTTCAGGAGAAGAAACCCACAACTTCAGTGAAAACAATGTCTATTTTACTCCCGGCTCTGCTGCATTAAATATTCTCGATTCTGATACCGGTGAGATCAGAAGGCCGGGAACATCAGATTATATAAAATATGTAAAGCTGGTCTCTTCACTTGATAATATTGCAGCGCAAAGTACTGCCTTTGTTCCTGACGATATTCATGAAAAGGTCTCAGACAGTTATCGACTCTATCTGAGCTTAATGTTTGGGAAAAAACCGGTCATCACCGGAACATTCACCATAGATGCATTCAATGTTATGCATGAGATGCAGATTATGGTCCGAGGGGATAGTAAAAATCTTAAAGAGAAGCCTCTTACAATATTTTCATGCTGCCCTACATCACCCCTGAAGTGGAGTGATGTTACTTCACAAAATGTTATAGACTGTGGTAAAAATGGTATCCCGATCGAATTTATTGCTATGCCGTTAACGGGATTTATTTCACCGGTTACAATTACCGGAACACTGGTTGCTCACACAGCAGAAACACTTAGCGGAATAGTGATCAGTCAACTTGCTAATCCGGGAGCACCTCTCCTCTATGGAGGATCACCGGCGGCATTTGATATAAGATATGAAACAACTCCTATGGGTGCTGTCGAAACCCAGATGATCGACTGCGCTTATAATGAAATCGGAAAATATCTGGGGATTCCAACCCAGGCTTATATTTCACTAAGCGATTCAAAAAGGCTGGATGCTCAGGCAGGCCTCGAATCAGCTATGGGTGCAACCATGGCAGTATTATCAGGAATTAATAGCATTTCCGGGCCAGGAATGCTCGATTTCGAGAATTGTCAAAGCCTTGAAAAACTTGTAGTTGATAACGAGATATGCGGAATGACATTGAGAATGGCAGAGGGAATTGTACCGAGAGAAGACTTCCCCGCACTCCCCCATTTCCAGGAATTGCTTAAAGAGAACCATCTCCTTATTGCGGATCATACGAGAAAATATTTAAAAGATGAACATTATTTTCCAGGGAAAGTTATTGACAGAGCTAACCTTTCAAGATGGGAGGAGGAGGGAAGCCTCACTCTTAAGGAAAGGGCAAAAAGTGAAGTAAATAAACACATTTCCAACTATACTCCTACAGATCTTCCGGTTAAAGTTAAAAAAGAATTAACCGGGTTAATGCTCACAGAATCAAAAAAATATGGGATGGATTCACTTCCGGAACAAAATTAATGAGAGAAATACTAACAATTCCACATGAAACTGTCATACCAGACAGAGAAGAAGTTCTGAAACTGCAGGGAATTCCCGTGGATTCAATACTTCCTGAAAAAATTACTGACCTGTATAAAAGAGCATTTTCAATTTTTCTTGACACCAAAGAACCAAAGGGATTGATAGGAGGAATATCCACTATAGATCTGGAAAATATCCTCACGATCGCCGGCGGAAATATAATAAACTCGGTCATTTCCTCTTTATTCCGAAAAAGCAACGACCTGGCTCTATATGTCTTTACACTGGGAGCTGTGATATCAGATACAATAAATGATCTTTTTAACAAAAATGAATTTGCTCTGGGTTCAATGTTAGACTCAATTGCTTCAGCTGCAGCTGACAGAGGAGGCGAATACGGAGAAAGATTTTTTCACAGCCATCTGAATGAACTTGGCTCAATAGCTCCTGGCCATCGGGTATTAATGTACAGCCCGGGTTATTGCGGATGGGATATAACCGGGCAAAGAAAACTATTTAGATATCTGAAACCCGGGGATATAGGTATATCATTAAATGAAAGTTCATTAATGACACCGATCAAATCAATCTCCGGTGTACTTATTTCAGGTAAAAAAGAGATTCACTATTTAAAAGAGGACTTTGATTTTTGTAAAACCTGTACTGGAAAGAACTGTAGAGAAAGGATAAAAAAGATAAAACAGGAGGCATAGATGGACATCATTAATTCCATATCAACACAACTTATCTCAGGCAATGATAAGGATGTAGCATCTGATACAAAAAAAGCATTAGATGAAGGAATATCGGCTGAAACAATTCTAAACGATGGACTGATAAAGGGGATGAATATAATTGGGGATAGATTCAGAGATCATGAAATATTTCTACCTGATGTTCTTATGGCAGCTAAAGCAATGTATGCAGGAATGGAATTGATAAAACCGATACTGATCAAGAGCGGAATATCATCGAGAGGAAAAATTGTGATAGGAACAATACAGGGAGACCTTCATGATATAGGTAAGAACCTGGTTGGAATAATGCTCAAAGGAGCCGGATATGAGGTTATCGATCTCGGACATGATGTTTCACCCGAAAGATTTGTAGAAACGGCAAAAGAGACCGGAGCCACAATTATCGGGATGTCTGCTCTGTTGACTACAACAATGGCAAACATGAAAGAAGTTGTAGATCTTCTTAAAAAAGAGAGTCTTGATGGAAAGATCAGAACAATAATTGGAGGAGCACCGGTTTCCGATCAATATGCATCAGAAATAGGAGTAGACAGATATAGTTTTGATGCAGGTAATGCAGTTGATACAGTTAAAGAACTTCTGGAGAAATAATGGAAACATTGATGGAGAAACTGGGAAGAAGGGAGATCCTTGTCTCCGATGGTGCGATAGGCTCAGTACTCCTCAGCAGAGGTCTCCCCAAGGTCCCATGCCCTGAATCATACAATATGTCGCATACCGGTGTATTAACAGACATAGCAAAGGAATATCTTGAAGCAGGAGCAGAAATAATTCAAACCAATACTTTCGGCGCATCACCATTGAAATTAAAAGATTATTCTCTCGATGAGAAAACTGATACTATAAACAGGATCGCTGTTGAAGCAGTGAGGAGTGCTGTTGCGGATAAAGCATATATCTCCGGATCCTGCGGACCTTCCGGTAAGATGCTTAAACCCTATGGTGATATTGAGCCTGAAGAGATGTATGAAAATTTCCACCGGCAGATCACATCATTGATCTTAGCAGGAGTTGATGTTATTTGCATTGAGACAATGACAGATATAAATGAAGCCCTCTCAGCTATAAAAGCTGCAAAAAACATATCATCTACCATCCCGGTTATGGCAACAATGACATTTGACCCGACACCAAGAGGATTTTTTACTATCATGGGAACTGATATCCCAACAGCAGTAAAAATGCTTTCAGATGCAGGTGCGGATGTGATCGGATCCAATTGCGGGAACGGGATCGAGAACATGATAAAAATTGCCGAAGACTTCAAAGCAGAAACTGAGATCCCGGTAATAATCCAATCCAATGCCGGGCTTCCGGCATTGAAACATGGAAAGATCATTTATTCTGAAACTCCTGAATTCATGGCAGAAAAAGCCATAGAGCTTGCGGAACTTGATGTTTCGATAATAGGCGGGTGCTGTGGTACAACACCCGCACATATCAGAGCTATCAGAAATAAGATAGAAACTCTAAACTGACCGGATATAATTTAAATATATTCTTCTTTTTCCCGGTATTCTATCCCTTTTTCTTTCAACCTGTTCAATACAAATTCGATACACCCTTTTTCACGGCCGATGAATTCCGGGGGAGAGATCCCTTTCCTGATATACAATCCCTCTGCAAGCAGACGGGCTGTTACAGTAGCAGTATATCCGGTGGTTCTGGCCATTGAATGGGTCATAGTTTCAGTATCAAATTTATCAAAAAGATCGTAAGTATATCTAATCTTTTTCCCGCCTTTAATACCTTCAAAGATAACTCTCATTACAGTAATATCCCGGTCACTATCTTCAAACTTCCATTGAGGGATCAATACTCTTGCAGTCATATCTCGTGGAGATATCTTCTCACCATTAAAATCCAACTCTTCTGATTCGAAAAATCCCATTTCCTTTAATGATACGATCTTTTCAAGGTGCCCCGGATATCTGAGCGTTTTTTCCTTCATATTCTTCCCTTTGATCGTATAAGCAAGTGAACGGAGACCGTCACTATTAAAAGCTTCAAGAGTTCCTACTCCGGGAAATTCTATATGTTCAGATTCAGTGAGAGGCTCTTTAATAACGATCTCTCCGTTCTCGACCAGTCTTGCGGGGCGGGTGTATTCTTCTATCACATCAATAGGAGAGAATGGAGCCTTATACTGAAATGGTTCAGTCCTGTCTACAGGAAGACCTCCCACATAGATCACAAGTGATTCAAGCTCATCAAGTTTTTCTTCAATATACCCTGAGAACATATTGCTCATGCCGGGAGCAACACCACAATCTACAATTGCCCTTACTCCATTTTCTTTCGCCAGATCATCAAGTAGAAAAGGATCTTCGGGGAAAAAAGCTATATCAACAACATCAACCTTCTCTTCTATAATAGTTTTCAAAGTTTCAAATCCCATAAATCCCGGGACTGCATTTATCACCATATCCTGATTCTTAACTATTTCCCTGATATTCTTTTTAATTGAGAGATCTGAAACTTTTGTCCTTATTTCGGATCCGCTTTTTAATGAATTGAATTTATCTTTATTAATATCGACCAGTGTTACATTGAAATTTTTATCTGTGGCAAGATCTATTGCCATCGGGAGTCCGACAAGGCCTCCCCCTAATACTATAATATTCATTTATTCCTCCTTTTAAGGTTGTTTTAGTATTTAAATGTTAAGGAGAAAGTATCAGAGGCCGTTAAACCTGTTCAGGTAAGTTATCACTGACAGATGAATATAGAATCTGTTATACTTAATACAATTGTCTGTGATCCGGATCATAGCAATATTTTATCAGATATTTATATCAGGAACAATATTTTATTTCATCCCGAGCTTTTTTCCATTTCTCAGATTGTCCAATGCTTCCTTTAGTCTCCTTTGTCTGGTCTCCTCTTTTTTTGCTGTCCCTACCCAGGCCAGATAGAGTTTTTTTTGTGACGGAGGAAGACTATCAAAATTGGTTTTTGCCACCGTATCTTTTCCAAGTGATTCCAATAGTACGGACTGGTCTATCTCAGTTATTTTTGCTTCGGGACTTTTATTCCAATTGCCTGATTTTTTTGCTGCATCTATCTTTGCCTGTCCATATTCGGTCATCAAGCCGTTTTTAATCAGCTCTTTTACCCTCTTTTTATTGAGATCGGACCAAAGACTCCTTTCTCTTCTCGGGGTGAATTTCTGTGAGTATAGCTCATCATCTATTCTCTTTACAGTGCTGTCTATCCAGCCATAGCAGAGAGCTTCTTCAACAGCATCAGCATAAGGAATTCCGGGCTTTCCGGTATGCTTTTTATAATAGATCAGCCAGATCTCATTAAATTTATCGTGATTGTTTTCAAGCCACTCCCGCCATTCTGTTCTATTCTTAAAATAGAAACGGGGTTTATTCTGCACCTGATTCTGCAGATACTTCTGCTGCTGCCATCTTAGACAGCTCCTGATCAATAAAGAAAAGTCCGTTCTTTGCATCCCCTATTATCTCAAATTTATCCAGAATCCCTTTGAAGAGTGCTTCTTCCTCATGTTGTTCTGCAATATACCATTGAAGGAAATTGAATGTGAAGAAATCCTTTTCCTCGAATGCTACTCCGGCTATTTCATTTATTTGTTTGGTAACATAACATTCATGTTTGTAAATCTCTTCAAACAATGCCTTTACAGACTCGAACTCGGAGTCAGGAGCTTTGATCTCTCCGACCAATGCCATCCCGTCCGATTCATTTATATAATCAAATATTTTATTCATATGCATCATCTCTTCTTCTGCATGATGCCTGAGGAATTTAGCACCACCGGGAAGCCCTTTGCTATTACACCACGAACTCATTTGAAGATATATATTCGATGAATAAAATTCAAGATTTACCTGATCATTCAACATTTTCAGCATCCTTTCACTTAACATTATTTTCTCCTTATAAAATAATTTCTTATAGATATATTTTAGTTTATGAATATGTATTTTTCAATCAATTTTGATCTGAATTATTTAACTGACTTAACCTCGGTATCAACATTGAAGAATTTATAGTCAAGGTACTTGTATGTAACTCTGCTTTTTTCCCATGTATTCATCCTCATTATTCTCTTAAGGAAATCTCCGCCATGATATAACTCCCGGATCCTGACCCTTGTAGGGAATCTGATCCCTTTATGTTTAAGGCCGAAATCTATCGTACATTTTACATCCAGAATGCTGCCCAAGTCTGAAGCAAGTTTCATGAGAGAAGAAAATCCTCCAATTGACAGTGGATTAACCTCAATTCTGATTATTGAATTATCTGAAATATCTATCCATACTTTCCCGTAGATCGAATCTACATGATCTACACTTTTCGGAAATACTTCGATAAGAACTGTATCGATACCATCGATCTTATCTTTTTTAACATACCTGAATTTATTTCTGCCCTGATTTACAATTCCGAGAATTGAAACAGGGGTCAGAACTATTTTTTTTGAAAGGAAAGATTCCACTCTTAAAGATTTGATCTCCCCCTCTTCTCTCTTATTTTTCCCCTTAAGGATCTTTCTCTGCTCTGTTATTTTCCCCTTATCAAAGATCAACTGATAATCATAGATGTATCTGTGCTTTAGTTTGCTTAAACGGCTTCTTCTGAGAGGGCTTCCCGGCTCTCTTGTTCTGATCATCACGCCTGTCCGGGGATTGAAGCTCTCCCTTCTTTTTGTAAAAGCCCTCCTTATCACCTTAAGGTTTTCCTCAATATCTTCTTTGCATACAAAGTGGAAAGCTCCATTTTCAAGGCGGTCACAATAGTCGGCTGCACCTTTCAGAACTCTTTTTATCTCCGCTTTCGTTGATTCAGGGACATTTTCAGCCTTCCGGTCAAACACTTTATCCTTCCTGGCCAGCTCTTTTATCAATCTCTCACTAAAATTTATTATTCCTTCCACAAATGCAATATTATTCTTTTCATCTATCAGAACAATTTTTTTAGTTTCCCTGTTCTCTCCTGATATTCTGAGATTTACAATATTACCCGGGACCAGCTTCTTCTCTGTTCTAATTGAGTCAGAAGTAACTGCATCCGATCCAGCATCAATAATGTACAGATCGATATACTTTCTTTTCTGATTCCCGGGCAATTCAATTTTAAGATAGATTTTTCCATTTTTAATTGTTCTGGAAATTACATTGAACCCCCTAACGATTACAGGAGATTTAAATAATGTACTCCTTTCCAATAGGTTCAGAGCAAGTACCTCTTTCTCTATTTTCTTCATTTGAGAATAATTCTTCTTTTTTTCCAGTTTTTTCAAAGAGTGTAGTTTTATTCCCTTCCGCTTCGATTTGATCTCGATCTCCCCTATCCCTCCTTCAGGAATTCCTGTGTCTGAAAATGCTATTTCATAATAGGCTCTGTTCATCTTTTCAAATCTTGCTGAAAGATCTTTTTTATTCCCTCTCAGATATCTTCCCCCCGATTCAGATGCAATATATTTTAATGAATCCGGCCCAGCCTGTATCCTGGAAAATCCACCACCTGACTGGGAATTAATATCCCCGCTCTCAAATCCATTGGGATTTATTACAAATATTACCGATCCGCTCTTTCCCATATAATCAGCAGACTTTTTAAGATCTCTGAAATACTGTTCCTCACTGTGTTTAGAACTTTTCCTCGACCAGAATGACAACCCTTCAGAAAAGAAGTAAATGAATTTATTATCAGTTATCTGATTCAGAGAATAGTAAAGAGATTCAAAGGAAAAATAGAAGTTCTTATTAGTATTCCTGAGGCTTGCTGTGAACTCTTCAGAGAAAAATGCCATACCGCCGGCACCATATTTTGATCCTCTCTTACCTGTGATCTGAATACCCGATATTGCAGTTACAGCCGGCTCAATACTTCTTGCCCTCTCATTAATTTTAACTTCCTTATCAATTATTGCATTCAAAATCTCTTTATCGGTTTCCGGACCCGCTTTATACTGCAATCCGGCATATGAATCAACGATCATAATAACAAAACTTGTTGACTCTGAGCCTTTCGCAATAAGATCTTTAGCAATTGCTTTCGATCTCCCGAGATTTTCAAGTGCGGTGAAAGCAACATCAAATATAAGAAATGCGATCTTCCTTTTCAGTGGCCTTTTCTTGACCTCAGTTTTAATTACCTTTTCCTTCTCAACATTGAAATCCCTCTTATATAGAGTGAAATTCTCTATTCTTCTATTATTGATAAATATTTCTATATCTTCATTTTTAAGATCCAGAACCGAATTATCGTCCTTATCAACTGCAAATACCGGTAGTATCCACCAGTCAACCTCAATATTCTCTACCACTACTTTTTCAGGAATTACATTAAAAGAAACAATTAAAAATAAAACTATAGAAAGAATTTTTTTCATTTTACCCGTCCTGGAAATTTGTATTTAGAAGCACATTTGATGTTAGCATTATGAATGCCAGCTATATTTAAATTATCTGTCATATTTTTAAGACATTCAGTGTTAAAATATACGAACACTTTTTAATCTATAAATTTTGATTTGACAATTTCAGTAAATAAATTAAAATAACCGATTAAGGAGCAAATATGAAACCTTCAATATTTATATCTTTCCTAACAATTTTCGTTCTTTTACCGGGAATAGTGGTGGCAAATGCTACAAAAATAGAATTTGATGTGAAAAAATGGGGAGATTCATTATTAAAGCAGAGAACTGAGAAGGATGAATATTTTAAAAACTCCCCTGTTTCGCCAATGGCCGGACTGCTTAGAGAAACGATAGATAAAAAAGATACAATATATACTTTCCTGAAAGGCAATGATATTAAAATATCGCTCAAGGAAGTTGATGCTCCTCTCCTGAAGGTTTATCACAACGGTAAGGTCTGGATAAGTATGGAAAGATCCGGGAAAGAAATTATCCGAAAAAAATCCGGTGAATCATTTGAAATTGACAGATTCACTTTCAAATACTATCTATCGAATGATTCTTTCATTCTTGTAATATTTGATCCTGAAAGGAAAATGATAAAAGAATTCAAACATCTACTCTATTATAAACCTGACAATAAGTTCAGAGTAAAAGCAAAGCTTGAAAAGTATAAAGATATAAAGAAAAGAGTTGTAAAGACCAGTAGAGATCTTGAGAAAACCCTGATTGAATACGGAAAGGTTAAATTTAAGATCAACGGGAAAGAACTTTCATTAACAGCATTCAAATTTACTTCCGATAAAAATGATCCGAATTATAAATATTTATTCCTCCCATTCTTTGACAAGACAAATCTAATAGATACATATGAAGCAGGCAGGTTCCTAGAGGTTATTGAGGAAGATGGAAAAGAGCTGATAATCGATTTTAATGAATGTTATAATCCATTATGCAACTATGCTACTGTATACAATTGCACACTTCCCCCGTTCGAAAATGAACTCGACATTGAAATAAAAGCAGGCGAAAAAACATATCCACATTAATTTGTAGGAGCAGACCCAAGGAGGCTGTCTCGAAATCAGCAATCTGGGATTATTTTTCAATCAAACATAAATATGTTGTTATATGTATGAAATGTAATTGGATTTTGAGACAGCCTCCATGGGTTCACCCCTACTCAAACAATCATGGCAGGAGATCCCTAACATAAACTTATTTATGTTTTATTTGTATTTTTTTATGTTTTACGTATAATTTTTGTTGACAAACGATAATTATCATATTATTATACAAACATGGCTATTGAAGTTAAACTGGATTTAATTCTGGTTAAGAAAAAAATGTCTTTAACTGACCTTTCACAAAAGATCGGAATATCGATGACAAACCTTTCCCTGCTAAAAAAAGGCAGGGTAAAGGGGATGAGATTCAGTACCCTTGAATCAATATGCAGAGAACTGGAGTGTCAACCCGGTGACCTGCTCGAATATATTCCGGATTATGTCTAGGTGAAGCGAAAAGGAGAATATGAATGGAAAACACAGAAAAAACAATGATCCCCGGAAAATTAATTAAATATTTGTTCTGGCTTTGGGGCGGAGCGATCAATATTGGTGTAGATTTAGGATTAATAACTCACGGAAGATGGAACAATCCCAAGATAATTCTGGTTGTCCTGATTGCCGTAGCATTTTTCTTTGCAATCAATGGTACCCTCGGAATAATTAAATTATTCAAAGAAACACAGATCGATGCCGAGAACCAGCTGATATAAAAAAAATGAGTTTAGTTTTGGCTTTCGCCTGCCTCCTAACTCCTGTCTCCTGATCTTTATACCATCCCACTGAATCCCATGAAAGCAAGAGATAAAAGCCCGGCTGTTATTAATGCTATCGGGGCTCCCTTCATCGCTTCAGGAACATCAAGCAGATCAAGTTTTTCTCTGATCCCTGCAAAAACTATCAATGCAATGGCAAAGCCTATTGCAGTAGCGATAGCAAATACCACACTTTCTGCCAGGCCGAAATCTTTTTTGATTACGAGAATTGCTACTCCCATGATCGCACAATTTGTTGTGATCAGAGGGAGGAACACGCCAAGAGCCTGATAAAGAGGAGGACTCACTTTCTTCATTATCAGCTCGACCATCTGCACCAGGGCTGCGATAACCAGGATAAAAGTGACAGTTCTCATAAATTCAATATGAAGGGGATCAAGGATCAATGTCTGAGCCAGGTATGTAACTATGGTTGCCAGGGTCATTACGAACATGACTGCAGCACTCATTCCGGTTGCAGTTGAGATCTTCGTAGAAACACCAAGAAAAGGACATATCCCAAGGAACTGCACCAATACTATATTATTAACAAAGATCGCTCCGATTATTATTATTAAATATTCCATTCTCTACTCCTATCCCTTCTTCATTGAAAGCTTGTTAATTGCAGCTGTCAGAATCCCGAGTGATATGAATGCTCCGGGAGGTAATATGAAAAGCAACATTGTTGATGCTTCTTCAGCTACAAATTTGATACCGAATATTGATCCGAAACCAAGTATCTCTCTTACGGATCCCAGGAGGGTAAGCGCAAAAGCAAACCCGAGTCCCATTACAACACCATCCAGGATCGATGCCCCCACTCCATTCTTTGATGCAAATGCTTCAGCCCTTCCCAGAATGATACAGTTTACAACAATCAATGGAATGAACAGCCCAAGCTGATCATTCAGGTCCGGAAGGTATGCGGCCATTGTCAATTCGATAATAGTAACAAAACTGGCAATGACAACGATAAATACCGGGATCCTGACCTTTTCGGGTATAAGGTTCTTTAATAACGAAATAACCATATTTGATCCTATCAGAACAGCGGTTGTTGCCAGCCCCATTCCCAGGCCGTTTACAGCAGTTCCTGTAACACCCAGAGTGGGACACATTCCAAGCAGGAGTACAAAAACCGGATTTTCCTTTATAAAACCTCTGTAAAACTCTTTTCCGATCTTCATTTCTTTCCTCCTTTAATCAAACCTTTATACCCTCTGGTCACAGCTTCACAAAAAGCTCTTGAGGAGATAGTTGCCGCTGAAATTGCATCAATTTCTCCTTTATCTTTTGTCACCTTTATTCCATTTTCTAAAGATGGTAACTTTCCCATGAATTGATCTTTGAATTTGGGAGTGCTCATTTTACTCCCCAGCCCGGGTGTTTCCTTATGTTGAATAACAGATGTATTAACTATCTTTCCATCTTTATCAAAGCCAACCATAATAATGACATCTTCTGTAAAACCCTTTGCAAAAGTTTTTACAGCAGTTCCTATATAGTCTTCTCCAACTTTCGCCGGATAGAATTCAACTCCTTCAAATCCTTCAACATTATATTTTGATTCATATGGATTATTATCAAACTCCGGGAGCACCTCTTTTATCCCGTCAAGTGTCTTCTTTAACTGGACAGCTGCAATTGCATCCTTTGTATTGATGTATGTGAATCCCAAAGCAAGTGAAGACACAAGTGCAATAGCAGTGAGAACTATAACCATATTGAAAAAGGTTGATTCCATTTTCTTTTTATCAGCCATAATTAACCTCCTTCCCGAATCTTTTAGGTTTTGAATATTTGTCAATTAGAGGAACAAATGCATTCATTATCAGAATAGAATATGAACACCCTTCCGGATATGATCCATATATCCTGATCGCGCCGCAAAGCAGGCCACCAAGAACAGCAAAGATTATCTGCCCTTTAACAGACATCGGGCTTGTTACCAGATCTGTTGCCATGAACCATGCTCCTAACATTGCTCCGCCTGCAAGCAAATGAAACAGGGGATCAGCATATTTTGAAGGATCAATGATCCATAATAAACCGGAAAATCCTGCAAGGGACAGAAGATAAAAAACAGGTATATGCCAGGTGATTATCTTCTTGTAAAGCATGTACAATCCGCCGATTAGAATTGCAGCGGCAGAGATCTCACCAAGAGATCCTCCAACTTTTCCTATGAAAATATCAATATAGTCTACAGCCTCAACCGGCGGATCTGTCAATGCTCCGAGTGCTTTAACTCCCCCCTCTGCCAGTCTTCCCAGAGGAGTTGCAGCTGTTATGGCATCAGTTGCCGGGCTCCAGATATTTGAAAAGGGAACAGGCCATGTTGTCATTTCAACCGGAAAAGATGCAAGCATAAATGCACGGCCGACAAGTGCCGGGTTGAATGGATTCTTCCCAAGCCCTCCGAACGCCATTTTAGAAATTCCTATTGCAACTACAGATCCTGCCAGTAACTGCCACCAGGGAATATTTGATGGAACGTTGAAAGCAAGAAGAATGCCGGTGATAGCAGCACTTCCGTCAAGAATAGTTGTTTCGCTTTTAAGCATGAATTTCTGAATAAGGAATTCTATTCCGACACAAAAGACAACCGAAAGGAGAACTACCTTAATAGCGTCAAAGCCGAAGGTATAGACCGAAATAGCAAAAGAAGGCATAAGAGCAATTACAACTCCCCACATGACCTTTTCAACCGAAAGTTCACCTTTCTCATGAGGTGATAATGAAACTATTAGTTTATTGCTCACTGCTGCCTCCTTTCTCGCATTATTCTCATCACATTCTGTTTTCCGTATCTGATATGATCCAGTAACTGCCTTGAGGACGGGCAGGTGTAACTGCATGAACCACACTCTATACAATCAACTATAGCTTCCTTTTCACATTCTTCGAACATATCCTTTTCAGCCAGTTTTTCAAGGAGGTAAGGTTCAAGCCCCATTGGGCAGACACTGACACATTTTGAACATCTGATACAGTTCTGAATTATATTTCTTTTTGATTCCTCTTCACTCATAAGAACAATTCCGGAGGTTCCTTTTGTAACAGGAATATCAAGGTGGTTGATTGCTTTACCCATCATGGGTCCGCCGCTAATCATCTTCCCTGTATTCTCAGGAATTTCTTCTCCGAGTTTTTCAAGTAAATTCTTTGCAGGAATACCGATTCTTACAAGAAAGTTCCCGCCTTTTTTCAAACCCTTTCCGGTCAGAGTAACAACTCTTTCAATAAGAGGTTTATTCTTCTGAACTGCTTCATAGATCGCAAAAGCAGTTCCTATATTATTAACGATACATCCGACATCCAGAGGCAGTTTCCCGCTCGGGATCTCTCTGTTGAGCAAAGCTTTAATTAGTTGCTTTTCTGCACCCTGGGGATACTGGACCTTTAACGGGACAACTTCAATTCCGGGATAATCCTTTGCTTTTTCAGAAAGTACATTTATTGCATCCGGTTTGTTGGTTTCGATCCCGATTTTTGCTCTGTCCACTTTCCCGGCTTTCATCATTATTGAGACACCGACAAGTATTTCATCAGGCTTCTCTAACATGACCCTGTGATCCGATGTCAGATAAGGTTCACACTCAACGCCATTGATTACAAGAGTATCTGCTGTTTTCCCTTCAGGGAACATATATTTGACATGGGTCGGGAATGCTGCACCGCCCATTCCAACGATACCTGAATCCTTGATCCTTTGAATTATCTCTTCAGGAGAAAGTTTGATCTCCTTTAAAAGGGTTTCACTTTTGTCTATTTTCTCTTCCCAATCATCACCTTCCACATTTATAATTACAGCATCTTTCCTGTAACCTGTGGCATCGGTAACTCCATCAACTTTGAATACTGTTCCGGATACCGGAGAGTGGATGTTTGCAGAAATAAATCCCTTCGCCTCACCTATCAATGTTCCGACCTTAACTTTGTCTCCCTTCTCAACTACAGGGACAGCCGGAACACCAAGATGCTGTGACATTATTACAGAAACTCTTTTCGGGATATCAACAGGAACAACAGGAATATCAGCAGTTTTTTTATTTTCGGGAGGATGAACTCCGCCAAGTTTGAATGTTTTCAGTTTCATTTTTTCACCTCGCTGGCTTCTTTCTCTTCTGTCACAGGTTTCGGTTTCGGTTTAGGTGGTTCGAATGTAGCCAGGATGGCAGTTGTCGGGCAAACAACAATACATTTACCGCATGCTATACATTTATCTCCATCAATAAAGGCAAGATTATTCCCCATGGTGATGGCATTGGCTACCGGAGGGCAGACATCGAAACATTTTGCACATCCAATACATGTAACCTTACAATTCTTCATCGGGATCGGGCCCTTTTCCTCATTCATGCAGGCAACCCATACCCGCCTGTCTTTCCTGCCTCTCGGTCTTATTTCAATAATATCTCTCGGACATGCTCTTACACAGGCTCCGCAGCTTGTACATTTATCAGGAACTACAACCGGAAGTCCGGTCTCCTCATCCATATAAATAGCTTCGAAATCACAGGCATCAACACAATCACCTAATCCAAGACAGCCATGAGGACAGCTGTTCTCACCACTGAAAAGGGTATGAGCAATTGCACATTTTGTAGGGCCTTCATAGGTAAGTTTGGAAGGTGCTTTCGCCTTTGTCCCGTTACACCTGACTACAGCTGTAGTAGGAGCCGACTCCTCAACAGTTAACCCGAGAAATTCTCCTACTGCAGTCATCGTTTCGTTTCCACCCGGAGGACAGGCAAGCCCGGAGATATCTCCTTTATCAGCTCCTTTCACCAGGGCGGTAGCAAAACCGCTGCAGCCCGGGAATCCACACCCACCGCAATTTGCACCGGGAAGGATCTCAGTAACCTCACCGATCCTCGGATCTTCATCCACCTTGAACTTTTTAGCGACAAAGTAAAGTATAATGGCAGACCCTGCCGCAATAAGGGCCAGCACACCAACGGAATATAAAATTACAGGATTCAATGTTCACCTCATTTTATGTTTGGGGTCTCCTTTCAGCTTTGAACATGAATTTCTTTTCAAACTTCCCCCTTAAAAAATAGAGAAGAACATAATAAGGGATAAGGCTGGCAAGAGATACTAAAGCGGAAAAGGGTTCACTCTTTCCTGAAGCGGTCAGAGTGAAAAGTGTTGTCACAAGGATCAGAAACGGGAGGAGAATACCGTAAAACAGGGCTACCCATCCAAGCTTTTCCTCGATAATGACATTCACATTTTCACCTGATTCGAATTTTTCTTCAGGCAAAGCATCTATATATTTTTCGGACATATCGGCTGCGCTACAACTCCCCTTTGCATGGCATGAAGCACATGCGGAAATGGAGAGAATTTTAACCTTGACCTTACCATCTTCAACAGAAACAACTTTTCCTTCGTGAGAAATCAACCGGTCACGGGTCATAGTTCTTATCAATCCTTTTATTTATATAATTTAAACTGAATCTACTGTTTAAACAATTTAAGTCGAATCTGCTGTTAATGCCGGAGGAGGGAGTCGAACCCTCACAAGGGGTAAACCTCGACGGATTTTGAGTCCGTTGCGTCTGCCAATTCCGCCACTCCGGCACAGGCATTTTAAGAAAGTATTATAAGGACTACCACCTATTATTGTCAAGGAATTAACTATTATGAAAATGATTTAAAAAAAAGAAGTGTGTCACACTCGAAGCGGTGATTCCATCACATTTTGTGTCACTCAATGGATCAAAATATGCTCAAATCAGAGCGATCTCATATGACCTGTAACCCAGAATTTTTAAAGCAAGATTATATCACAGCGTCCATTTACTGGCAAACTTTCACCTGTAGGCCACAAGTTTCGGAATCAGAAGTTTTTTATCCTCTTTTTTTCCAGTGATTTATTCTATACCCTTTGTCCCCTTTATATAACGCAAAAGCATAAAGTCCGTTGTCACACTCTATATAGCACTGGTGATTTCACGTCTGCCAATTTTACTGTACTGAGTTTTCCACTAAAGCTATTTCTAGCTAAGCACTTTTGATACAAATTCGTTTATTAATTTAATGATATCATTGATATTCAAAGGTAATTTATTACTATCCACTTTTCTCAGATGACCATTCCAATAACCATTCATTTTTCTATCTGATGTGAATCCCAGGATAGGATCTTTGAGTTTACTATTCCTTTGGTTAAATGTTCCTTTAATTGCTTCATTTAGCTTTTTATTATCCAAAATACAGCTTTGCATTAAAAAATAAAGATCGTGATAATCTTTCATTCTACTATTATCCAGACCAAAGAACACACAGGTTTCCAGCTTCTCGGAAAAAATATATTCCGGATCATAAGCATTAAGTGAAATTTCATCTTTATAAACTTTCACCTTTTGATCCGGCAGGACTTTAATAACCTGTTTTGAAAATTTTGCCATATCCCCTATTCCGATATCGATTGAGAACTTCTGCTGCATTTTGCCAAGTCTTGCAAGAACTGAAACTCTATATCCTCCATACTGAATCTGGGGGTGAGATAACTCATCTATATCATCCAACTCAAAAGAAAATCCATCATCAACTTTTATCTCCAAAATTTCTTTTATAATTTTTGAAATTTTTTCTCTATTGACATTTTTTCTTGATAGTGAAAAGTCAATGTCCCGGGGTCCCCTGTTCATCTCAATATATGATCCAAGTAATAAACCACCTTTAAATAGAAAATGATCACTATGTTCATGCCTGGATAGCCTGAACAAAAAACGCTCAATGCTCAATCTCAACCATAGTTCCCCAAAAGTAATCCCTGTATTCTCAGAGAGGTTTTTTAGTTTATCTTTAATAGATTGCTCTACGGATCTCATGTAATAATCCCGACAATATAATCTGAAACATCCTTTTGAAGATTCTTAGAATAATATCTGAGTTTATTCAGATCAGGTCTATATTTTCCTTTCATATTCAGATACATTTTTAAAGCTTTTACGGCTGTTTCGTTATCCAGATATTTAAAGCAGTCTATAACAGTTCGCTCCCGGTCATATATAGGGATATCTATTCCTGAAATTTTTATATGAGTACGCCCTTCATTAAAATTTCTTTTTCTTATTATTCTTGTGTTCTTGATTTTCGGAGCCCATTTTTTATGTGGAATTGCAATCCAGTACTGGCTGGGAATTTCCTCTGTCAGTTCATAAAAATAAAGTGCTGTGATCAGGCACACTATACCGTCACTGACTCTATGAAGAATTATAATCAGCTCTTCGATCAGGGGGTCAATCGGAGGACTTTCACTGGATTTGCTGAGATACACGCCTCTCATATAAGACTGGATAATGCCCTTCTTTTTATAGTACGAAAGCATATTTCTTGAGAATCCGTTCTCTTCTGCTTCTTTTGTTGTAAATATCTTTTTCTTTTTAAGAAAAATCCTTATCTCTTTTTTCATAAAGGTATTATACAAATTCTACCCAACGCTTTCAAGCGGGTTGAATTTGTGTAACATTTTTATATAAATGTTACACACTTTTAAATACATTAAAAAATAGATCAAAGAAGGGGTGAGGTCCATGGGGTCCACTTTCAAAAATTACACACATTAAGTTTTGATCAGAATTCGG
>JAOZUQ010000050.1 GCA_029938635.1 Candidatus Aminicenantota bacterium | reverse complement strand
ACAAAATGAGTCGTGGTACAGGCACTCTTTCCTGAGTACTCCGGAATGGGAAAGCATCAATATCCCTTTCAGTAAGTTAATTATGATCTCCGGAGAGCCGGAAAACAAAGATATTGACACATCAAAGATCAGATCAATATTCATTTCCATTAACAGTTCTATTGTTAATTTCCCTGAAACGAAAGGAAGAATTGATATTAAAAGCATTTCATCATATAAATAAATTTACCTGTGTATGAATAATAAAGTCGAACTTTCAATCGTTATTGTCAATTATAATTCAGGAAAATACCTTTATGATACTATCGTATCTGTTTTAGATCAGGATCTGAATATAAATTTTGAGGTCATTGTTATAGATAATCATTCAATCGATAACTCTATTATTCTTGTTAAAGAAAAATTCCCTGCTGTTAAGATCATTGAGCTTGATGAGAACAAAGGATTTTCATATGCAAACAACATCGGAGCAGATAATTCTAACGGAAAATTTATACTGATCCTTAATAACGACACGAAGATCCTGGAAAATTCAATAGAATCCCTTTTATCTGAACTTAAGGAGAACCCGAAATACGGAATAATATCTCCTGTTCTGTACTATAGTGACGGATCTCCCCAGATATCATTCGGAAGGGATCCTGGAATTATAACTGAATTTTTTACAAAATATTTTTCCGTGGTCTTTTTTAAACTTGAATTATTCTTTTCAAAAGGAAAATTTGAAAAAGACGCAAATTGGATATCCGGAGCATGCTTTTTAATTCCTTCAGCTCTCTATAAGAACCTTGGTGGATTTGATGAGAAATTCTTTCTTTATTATGAAGATGCAGATATGGGAAAGAGAGTAAGAGAAAAAGGATATCTGAATCATATAACCTCAAAAAGCAAAATAATCCATTATCTTGGGAAATCCACCGGCCCCGTCTACTCCGGCCTCCTTCCTATTATTAAAAAAGGACATTTGTATTATTATAAAAAACACAATAATAAAACCTCATTTAATTTTCTGAAAAGCTACCTGATCATTAAATATTATTTGAGATTGAGTTTCACCATGCTCTCGGGAGAAAAAAAACAATCTCTGAGTATTAAAGAAACTTTATCCACAATTAAGAGAGTGAAATATGAAAAAAATAATACTTGATGCAAGAAAGCTGAATGATTATGGAATTGGAGAGTATATAAAAAATCTCTTTCCGTCTATCAAAAACTCTGAAAATTTTGAATCAAAGATCATCTTCTCAAATGAAGAGATTATTAATCCTAATCTATTCGGTGAATTAGACCAGGATGATGTGATAATGGTTAAATCACCCAATTATTCATTAAGAGAACATTTTGAGATCCCGAATGCTGTTTCGCACCTGGAAGACCATTATTATTTCTCCCCTCACTATGTCTTTCCTTATTTTTTAAAGAATGAACTTATCATAACCATTCACGATCTTATCCATTTCAAATTCCCCCACTATTTCAAACCGGAGATCAAAGTTGAATTTGCGAAAAAGTTTATAAAAAAGATAAAAAATTCCGGATCAAAAGTTTTTACGGTATCAGAGAACAGCAGAAAAGACCTTGTTGACCTTTTCGGCTTTGATTATGACTCTGTCAATGTTATCCATAACGGATTACCAGAAATTTTTTTCAAGTTTAAGAAAGGTGCAAACCCAAAACCATTTCCATATATAATGTATACCGGGAATTTCAAACCCCATAAGAATCTGAAAGTTCTTTTAAAAGCCTTCGGGATCATCAGTGAAAAATTCCCGTCTCTTAGATTGGTTCTCGCCGGGGTGGAAAAGAGTAAAGAACTTTTCAGGATCACAGAAAAATATGATATTACCAATATGGTAATTCCAACCGGTTACATTAAGACAGAGGAACTTCTAAATCTCCTTGATTTTTCTGAATTTTTTGTTTTCCCTTCACTTTATGAAGGATTCGGTTTCCCACCGCTGGAAGCTATGTCAAGAAAAAAAGCTGTTATTTCAACAAAATGCGGCAGCCTGAGTGAAGTACTCGAAGAGAGTGCAGTCTATTTTGACCCGGCATCACCGGATGAACTTGCTGTGAAAATTGAAAAACTACTTACAGATACTTCTTTTCGATCTGAATTTGAGGAAAAAGGTTACTTACATTCTACAAAATTTACAATGGAAAAAATGGTTTCCGGATACCTTAAGCATCTAAATAAAATAGAACTATAATTCATATCAAATTTATTGGGGACGGTCTTTTAATTTTTTAATTTTTTTAATTGTTTTTTTGCATTTGAATATATATGACCCAAAGAATTGAATTTTATATCTCTGAAAATATCAAATTCACATATTTCCTTATATTTAAGCCCAGAATAATCTTTCAAATAAACAAGAAGCTCTCCCCGTTCTCTTTTTCCTTTATGCGTTGAAATATCAATTTCCTCAATTTTTTTTCCTATTTTATTCTCAAACTCAAAAAAAATTTTTTCAACGGGTTCAAAATATTTGTCGCTTTCCCTCTTATTCAATTTTGAATTATTCTCTGATCTTCGATCATATTTTTTTTCTGAAATTTTCACAAAATTTTCTGATCCGAAAACTCTCCCAAATTTAGTTTTCTTGTCTGGAAGATCTTTATAAATAATATCATTCATAAGATCAATAAAACTTTTTTCACCACTAAAAATATTTTCAACATACTCAGTATCAACAAACTCTGATTCTTTTTCTTTAAAATATAAGTTAATACTAGACCATCTATATTGAAATGGATCTTCAACTATCTTTGCTCTTACAGGATTTTGATGTAAATATCGGATTAGAGTTACTAAATATGATTCATTTTCAATAAGGGTAGACTTAAATCTATCTTCAAATACATATCCTTTCCCTCTATTTAATTTTCTATATAATTGACCGAATTGTGAATTAACATTTTTCATGAATTCAGATAATCTCAAAGAACTATTCTCAAGGAGAAGGTGATAATGATTATCCATAATACAATAAGCAAATATTCTGATTTTTTCCTTTTTACTGTGTTCGCTCAAAAGATCCAAATAGTATTTTTTTAATTTATCATCTTTAAAAATAGGAATTTCCTCAATTCCCCTATTCATTATATGGTGAAAAGCTCCCTGCCATGTAAGTCTTGCGTGTCTCATGTTTAAATAATAAACAAAAAATTAAAAATTTAAAAGACCGTCCCTAATATAAATTTATTTATTTAAGCTTTTTCTTGAGAATTCTAGTAAATCTTTCATGGTCTGTTCCATGTCATATTCTGGTCCAAGCCCGAACTTATTTTTTATTTTTGAGTTATCTCCTGCAAGTAAGGGTTTGTCTACCGGCCTGAGCCTCTCTTTCTCCACTTCAACTTTTATATCTGATGTAGAAAGTTCAAGAAGGATATTCAGCATATCAGAGATGGAATAAACACTTCCGGAACATGTATTGTAGATCTCTCCACTCTCACCCTCCCGGCCTATTACTGAAATATATCTAGCGATATCTCTGACATCAGAAAAATCCCGTTTTGCAGACAGGTTCCCCACTTTAATGACAGGATCCTTCTTCCCCTTTTCGATCTGGGCTATCTGGTAGGAAAAGTCGGATGAGACAAATGATATATTCTGGCCGGGGCCTGTAAAATTAAATGACCTGATCTTAATTATTTCCATATTCCTGGAATTAATATAAAGATCTGCGGCCATTTCCATCGCCAGTTTTGATAGTGCATAGGGATTGTTCGGAGATGTTTTAGAAGTTTCAGAGAGAAATCCTTCATTTACCTTTGCATAAACTTCAGCACTGGACATAAGAACTATTCTGGCATCAGGTGAATATTCGAATGCAGATTCAAGAAGATTTGAACTTCCGATAAAGTTAACTTCATATGTAAGTCCCGGATTTTGCCAGCTATATCCTACATTGGAAATTGCGGCAAGATGATATATATAATCGGGAGAGAATTCTCTGATGATATTTTTTATTTTTCCCCTGTCTCTTATATCAGCGTTGATCACTTCAAAATCCGTTGAAGTATAATCTTCCACTTCTGTGATTCCGAGGATCCTGCTGTTCTTAATATCAGGTTCCCTGACGAGATATGAAGCAAGAAAGCCGGAACAACCTGTAATCAAGACCTTTTTCATTTTCTAATTATCCCCGCTGAAAAAATCTTTCACCATTCCAAGATTACCGAATGTCACACCGAAAGTATATTGATAGTTGGTACTGCCATCAAACAAAGTATAGATCTTCATCTCCAGATTAAAATTAACACACTGATAATTGTATGAGGCTATCACACTTCCATATCTGAACCGTTTCTCTTTGATATCATAGTCAATAGCACCATTTATTTTTAAAGGTAATACAGGTAATTCTATATTAAGATCACCTCTTATAAGTTCAGTGTTCAGGAATAGAGCATCCCCTCGAAAAAAAGGGTTAAAAAAAAGGGTGTAAGTGAGCCTTCCGTTAACAGGGCTGTCAAGATTTGTATATCCAATTGTAAAATTAGCCCTTTGAAACTTATCCAGATAATGGTTATACGCCAATGTGATATCAAGTGAAATATCCCTGGAAGGTTTATACCTGAAACTGTTTGTTAATTCGGAAAACTCAGGATATATATTCTCTTCTCCGACAATAATAGTTCTGTATCTGCTTGCGATCTCAGGATCAAAATAATATTTCTGACTTAATGTATAGGTCAGGATCTCACGTGGCGCTTTATTTGCAATATTACTTTTTTTAAATAATCTGGAATTGAGAGAAAAACTGACATATGAAAATGACGGATAATCAAAATTATCTATCGGGATCACCTTTTTTCTTTCCTCATCATCAACCTTTGTAGAATAGGACACTTTTATCTCCGGCTCAATCAGATGTTTTAATCTGCTGGACCGGGTCTTGAAGATCTTGTAAAATGAAGGACCCTTGAGCGTAAGTTTTACGGTATTATAATTAAGGTGAAGAGGTTCATCAAGAATTTCTTTTGTCCCGGGGTCCTGACTTTTCAGATAAAAACTGTGCCTGGTCTCAAGATCAGTTGTAATAGTCAGCCATGGCAATTTAATTAAGCTGAGAGTATATGACGGGATCAGGTTGAACCTGTCAGAAGTAACATCACTGACAAACAGGTCCTCCTGTTCATAATCGACACCAGTTCTGCTGATACTGTCAAAACCTCCTCTGACAGTAAAATACCCCGGAATTTTCCATAATTTCTGCTGCTTCAGATTCAGGCTGATCGATGGGAATTTTGAAATGACATTTGATTTGTTCCTCTGAATATAAAACGTCTCATTTCTTGATGCTGATATTGACAAATTGAGGTTTGATATAGAAGAATTAAGGGAAACATTTGAATTGAACCTTGACCTGTTATACCTTCCGTAGTCTTTATTAAAAATGCTTTGAAATTCAGGATTACTCTGATAATTAACATCAGCTCTTATTTTTGTATTAAGGAAACTGATCTTCTGTAAATGCTTAACTTCGATATTATAATCTCCATCATCTATCGTTACCCCTTCCTCAAGGGAATCTATATATTTCCCGGAATAATCAAAATAGTAACCCTTTATGCTTCCTTCACTATTCCTGAACAAATACCGCAGTTCAAGCTCTGCACCCTTTCCGATCTTTGAAAAATGGTCATATGAAATATTGAGATCAAGGTTTGGTTTTATATTCCAGAAGAATGAGTTTTTTATGAAAAATCCGAACTGCTCCGAGCTTCCGATGACAGGAAAAAGGAATCCTGTTGATTTGTTGTCCCGCACCGGATACCTCAGGTAAGGGAGATAAAAAACAGGAATATTCTTTATCTTTAACACTGCATCTCTCATCTCTATATATTTATCCTTCTTGATCTTCCCCTTACGGCTGCTTATCAACCACCTCGGAGTAAGTTGTGTACATGATGTGAACTTCATTTTTGTAAATTTTTGAATATCTTTATCAACTTGAACAAGTTTATCAGCGGAAAAAGAGACTGAAGGCTCCATCATACCCTGTACGTCATACATTTCTCCGGTCATTTCCTTAATGTTAAAATTAAGCTCACCACCACTTACAGACATATCATCGGAGGTCATAGTTACTCTGCCCTGTGCAATTATATCCTTTGTTTTTGTATTGTATTTCAGAAAGTCTGCAAATATTTTATATTTTTCGGTAATGAGTTCAACATTTTTCGTGTAGATTATATAGTCACCTGAAGATTCAAAATGTTCAGCAAGTATCACCGGTTTTTTTTTTGCGGAAAAACATGGGGAAATAACAACTATCATTAGCAACACTATTAACAATTCAACCCTTTTCATGAATATAGAATTTATCACATTTACCATATAACAATCAATACTGCTTTGACTGTCACACGAAATAAAGATATAATTCAGTTGAAAATATGAAAGAATATTATACCGGTAATATATACAAGACCCCCGATGACCATAAATCCTCCGTATGGGATTTTATTTTACTCAAATCAAGACTATATTTTTATTTAAGTGTAATAAAAAATATAATAAAATATAACTTTAAATACGCACGAAAGGGCCTCTATACTTCTGAAATATGGGCCAGAGAATCCAATGATATTCTCAGAATAGCAGAAGCATCGGGCGCGAAGTTTGAAATAAGAGGGTTTGATAATATCCGAAAATTGAAGAACGAACCTGTTGTATTTGTCGGCAATCATATGGGACTTCTTGAAACGCTGATCCTCCCTTCCATTATAGACCCCATCAATAGTATGACCTTCGTGGTAAAAAGCAGCCTGGTGGAAATGCCTTTGTTAGGTAAGATAATCGGCTCAACTAACCCTATTGTTGTAGGCAGGGAGAATCCCAGAGAAGATCTGATGAAAGTTATCTCTGAAGGTATTAATAGTTTGAAAAACAATATTTCTGTTCTTCTGTTCCCCCAGAGCACACGTCAGCCATTTTTTGATAAAAGAAAATTCAACAGCCTCGGGATCAAACTCGCAATCAGGGGGAATGTGAAAATTGTTCCTCTGGCGTTAAAAACAGATTTTGTTGAGCAGGGAAAGGTCATAAAAGATTTTGGGAAACTCAACAGAAAAAAAACCGTATACATTACATTCGGAGAACCTCTGGAAATTGAGGGTAACGGAAAAGCGGAACATGAGAAAATAATTGAATTTATTTCTGAAAATATTAAAAAATGGGGCGGTAAGGTCCTTTAATGTTCTTCATATAGATAGAGAGAGGATAATGAAAAAATCAATGAGAAAATATATAGTGGTCATTCCAATAATAATTCTTATTATAAATATAGTTACGATCAATTCCAAACCGATCCCTGAAAAGACCCTTTTCAGGATCATTCAGCAGGGGCTTGAGGCATGGCATTACAGCGGAAGAAAAATAGATGATTATTTTTCCGAAACCGGCCTCAAAGAATATCTGAGCTATCTCGATTACAATAAAAGATATTTTTTACAATCTGATATTAATGATTTCAATAAATATGAGGATAGTATTGACGATGAGCTGATAAATGGAAACCCAGAACTTATGAACCTTGCCAGCAAACGGATCAATTTCAGGATCACTAATATTTTAAAACTGGTCGATGAATACCTGGCAACTCCATTTGATTTCAAAATTGACGAATCGATAGACTTTTCTCCTGACAACAGAGTTTTTTTCAAATCTGAAAAAGAGCAAAGAGAATATTGGCGAAAAATACTAAAATATAATGTTCTTAATAAATATATAAGACTGACCAAAACAAAAAAAATAAAACCATTGCCGGTTAATATAGAATTTGAAAAGAAGGCAAGGGCAGAAATAAAGAAGAATTTTACTTTAAGGCTAAAAAGAAATATAAAAACAAATGAAAAAGATGCCGTCTCATTGTTTATAAATTCCATCGTACAGGTGTTTGACCCTCATACAACTTATTTCCCTCCCAAACAGATGGAAGACTTTGATATTGAAATGACAGGGAAACTTGAGGGTATTGGTGCTTTACTTGGTGAAAAGGACGGATATGTGACTATAGTAAGGATAATTCCCGGTGGCCCTTCCTGGAAGCAGAAACAATTGAAAGCAGGAGATAAGATACTAAAAGTTGCTCAGGGAGATGGTGAACCTCTCGATATAGTCGGAATGAGAACAATAGATGCTGTAAAACATATCCGCGGCAAAAAAGGAACCCTGGTTAAACTGACCGTTCTTAAACCTGAAGGAACCACTGTTATTATTCCGATCTTGAGAGATGTTGTCATTATCGAGGAAACCTTTGCAAAATCTACCATAATTAAGGATAAAGGTTCGGGTAAGAATTTCGGCTATATATATCTCCCGGGATTCTATAATGATTTCAGGGACGAAAAAGGACGCAAATCTTCTGAGGATGTCAGAAAAGAGATCGAACGTCTGAAAAAAATGGATATAGAGGGACTGATCCTTGATCTCAGGGGGAATAGCGGGGGTGCTTTGAATGATGCTATCACTCTTTCCGGATTGTTCATAAAGAAGGGCCCTATTCTCCAGACCAAGAACAGACATACCGGAATAAGAGTATTGAAAGATCCTGATAACGGCATACATTATAAAAAGCCGTTAATAGTGCTTGTAAACTCTTTAAGCGCCTCTGCATCAGAAATAGTTGCTGCAGCCCTCCAGGACTATAAGAGAGCGATAATAGTCGGAGGGTCCCAATCATTCGGTAAGGGTACAGTACAGATGCTGATAGACCTGAACCGATTTGTAAAAAGTAAACAGGAAGGATACGACTCCCTGGGAGCTTTTAAAGTAACGATCCAGAAATTTTACAGAATTACAGGCTCTTCCAACCAATATACCGGTGTGATTCCGGACATTATTCTCCCGGATCATTATGATCACCTGAAGATCGGAGAAAGATATTATCACCACCCCCTTAAATCTGACAATATAAAACCTCTGAGTTTTAAAAAATGGAACTATGACAATATCGATATATCAAAGATCAGAGAGTTGAGTTCATCAAGAATTGCTCAAAGTGAAGGGTTTAAGATTATCAGGGAATATATAGTGAAACTCAAGGAAATGAGAGGAAACCGGACATATGAACTCAAGATCGAAAAATTACTTGCAGAACAGAAAAAAATAGAAGAAGATTCAAAGAAGATCGATAAAAATATCAATTATCTGAAAAACTTCTCATTGATCTCCAACCTTCAAAACCATTCATTCAAATCAGATAAATTAAAAAAAGTAGCTGAAGATAATGAAAAGAACTGGTTCGAACAATTAGAGAAGGACATCCAATTGAATGAATCTCTTTTGATCCTTAAAGATATGATCAAATTGAAAAAGGAAAAAAGCTGAAGTTCAAAAAGCCAACAAAAAAACAACTGATTAAACATGGATTGTTTATCGGGGCCGGAGCATTATTCGGTTTCTCATATTACTATTTCATCGGATGCCGGACGGGAACCTGCCCTATCACTTCCAATCCTCTCATAAGCATCACATACGGTTCAGTAATGGGATTGGTTATATCTCTATAGAACTTCAGGCAACTTTTACTCAGGTCACATCCTGAGTACGAATATTGCATATTCTGAGAGTAAGTTTGGTCTCAATTTTGTATAAAATTTGTCAGGAGAAAATGAGCTATGTAAAATTTTTATCCTTTTTTTTTTGCAATACCTTATAAAATCATTAATAGTTAAGAACCTCAGGTTCCTGGTGTTATACCATTCATCAGGTAAAGAAGAGGTCACAGGAGCCTTTCCTCTAACGAACAATTGAATCCTTGCACTCAAAAACCCAAAGTTCGGAAAGCCTACGATAAGCTTCTTTCCTATCCTTAGTGATTCAGCTAAAACTTTTTCCGGGAAACGTGACTCCTGGAGGCTGTTATAAATTATCACATAGTCATATGAATTATCATTGAAATTATCAAGGCATTCATTGAAATCGAGATTGAAAACTTTTAATTTCTTTACGATACAATTTGAGACCATTTCAGGATTGCGATCTATCCCCGTACAGTCTGTATTTTTCCCGTCTGAGAGCGACTTCATCAATTCCCCCGAGCCACAACCCAGATCAAGGATGGAACTTCCATTCTCAACAAGATCAATTATTAACCGGTAATCTTTTTTAGAACTATATTCTTTATTCATTTCTAATTCTCTCCAGAAAGTTTTTTATGAGTTTTGATTCTTCATTGATCTCCAGAAGAAAAGCATCATGCCCGTAAGTTGATTCTATTTTACAATAAGAGACATCAATATTTTTTGAGATCATATACCTTACCATCTCTTCTGATTGACGGGCAGGGTAGAGCCAGTCGGACTCAAAAGATATTACAAGAAAGCTAATATCCTCTCCGGATAATCCATTTGTAAGCGTATCTCCGGATACATCAAAGTAGTTAAGAGCTTTTGAGATGTAAAGGTAACTATTTGCATCAAATCTGTCTACAAATGCCTTCCCCCTGTAGTGAAGGTAATTCTCAACCTCAAAGTCAGTATCAAATGAAAAATTGAATTTGCCGTTTTTAAGATTCCTGGCAAATTTTTTCTCCATAGAAGCATCACTCATATAGGTGATATGGCCGATCATTCTTGCTAAAGCAAGACCGTTATCCGGTTTCCCTGATTTATAATAATCACCTCCTTTCCACTTTAGATCATTAATAATTGATTGCCTGCTGATCTCAGATAGAGCTATCTGCATCGGAGATTGTTTCCAGGCTGATGCAATCGGGATCACAGATCTTATTTCATCCGGGAAATCTGCCGCCCATTGAAGAGCAAGCATCCCTCCCATAGAACCTCCGGCTACAGAGAAGATCTTTGTGATCCCCATTGACCTTATCAGCACTCTTTGTATCTTTACAACATCAGAGAATGAGAAAAATGGAAAATCGGTCCCGTAGGGATGCCCTTTTTCAGGATCAATTGAAGAAGGTCCGGTACTCCCGGAGCATCCGCCGAAAATATTCGAACATACTATAAAATACTTTTCAGTATCGAATGCTTTAGCAGGCCCGATCAATCCGTCCCACCATCCGGATTTCCCCCCATTTTCATAAACCCCGGCAGCATGAGAATCCATCGTTAAAGTATGCTGGATGAGAATTGTATTATCTTTATTCTGATTCAATTGCCCATATGTTTCATAGGCAATTGTTATAGGTCCGAATCTTTTTCCTGATTCCAGGATCATACGGTTATTTTTGTTACAGGCAAATTTAAATAGCCTTTTCTTCACTCTACCTGCTGAACCGATTCTCATATTTTCCTCATTTTTGTGATTTTTTCAAAGCCTGATCAAGATCTTCGACTATATCATCCGTGTTCTCTATTCCTACAGACAATCTGATATAATCCTCAGTCAGTCCTGATTCTATTTTTTCATCTTCACTCAATCTTGAGTGTGTCGTTGATGCCGGATGTATCGCCAGTGTCCGGGTATCCCCAATATTAGCAAGATGAGCAATAAGCTTCAGCGAATCAACAAATTTCTTCCCACTCTTCCTTCCACCGGTAATGCCAAAACCTATTATTGCTCCGGGGCCTTCTGGGAAAAGTGATAATGATCTCTGATCATTTTCCGAATTTCCATCTCCCGGATAATTAACCCATGAAATATACTTATGTTGTCTCAGGAATTTTACTATTACACCTGCATTTTCAATATGCTTTTTCATTCTCAGGTGAAGTGTTTCCAGTCCCTGAAGAATAAGAAAAGCATTAAAAGGTGACATACAGCCTCCGAAATCTCTTAGTACAGCAGTCCTTGTCTTAAGAATGTACGCAATATTACCTATATCTTTGAATTTCTTAATAAATTCAAGATTATGAAATTCCGGATCAGGTTCAGAAATTAAGGGGAATCTGCCGGTATCCCAATCAAATTTTCCCGAATCAACCAGAATTCCCCCTATTGAATTCCCATGACCTCCGATAAATTTTGTCGCTGAATAAACTATTACATCAGCACCATGTTCAAATGGTTGAAAAATATAAGGCGATACAGTGTTATCAACAATTACCGGCAGCCCTTCTAAATGCGCTATTTCTGATATTTTTTTTAAATCCGCAATCTCAAGTAAAGGATTTGAAATTGTTTCTGTATAAACAGCCTTTGTTTTATCATTAATGAGATGTCTATATTCATCTAACTCATTAATGGGAATAAAGTGAACTTTTATCCCGATCTTTCTGAAAGCATGACGGAAGAGATTATGTGTGCCGCCATATAAAGCTTTGCTGGCAATGATCTCATCTCCTGCCCCTGCAATCGTCATTATAGAAGCTGCTATCGCAGCCTGGCCGCTTCCGAATGCAAGAGCTGCAACTCCCCCCTCCAGAGCAGCAATCCTTTTTTCCAGAACATCGTTTGTGGGATTCATTATCCTTGAGTAAATATTTCCGAACTCATTCATTTCAAAAAGTGATGCTGCATGATCAGAATTTTTGAACCTGAATGATGAGGTTTGTACTATTGGCACTGCCTGCGAGCCTGAAAACTTCTCATGTTCATATCCGCTATGAATTATCACCGTTTCCGGCCTTAAATTATTATTTTTCATAAGATCCTCCCGATCTTTTTTTTGTGTTGTTTAAAACTATATCAATGATAAAAACAGATTTTTTCCGAACAAAAAACTAATAATTGTTCAAAAATAAGATACAGTTTTTTTAATGCAAAAAAGGATTTAGTGAATGCCCGTAACGGGCTTTACATTATCATCAGATAATTCATGATACGCCTCCTGAATACTATTTAAGGAATTAAATCCCAACCGGCTAACCACCTTATCCTTAAAAGAACAGGTTGGTGAGGGTCTCGGAGAGCCGGACTCTAACCTCGTCTTCATAGCTTTAAGGCTTTGAAGATCTTATAGTGTGAATCTAACAGATAAACAAATTTCAGTCAAGTGTCAGATCCACTAAATAAACACCTTGATCGATTATTTTGAAAACAATACTATTTTTTTATTCTGGACTTGATCTCTTTCACAATTCTGTTTACTGAAGGCTGATTTTTATCGAGTCCCAGTGAAGCATTAAATGTCTTCAATGCTTCATCATATTCTTCCAGATTAAACAAAGTGAATCCCAGGAGGTTAAGGACGCGAAGATCACTATTATATACCTTATTAGCTGCAAGTAGTTCTGTAAGGGCATTCTCATAGTCCTTCATTCCATAGTGCGAAGCACCTTTGATATAATGATAATCAAATTTGTATTTATCGCTATTCTTAATACTTTCCACTTTAAAAAGGACCTTAGTATAGTCTTTAGTTTTATTTAATAGTCTTAAATACCTGATCTGACCTTCAATAAAATCAGGTTTATCTTCAACACATTTTTCAAATTGAAGGAGACTTTGATTTATCATTTTCAAATTCTCATACTGGATACCGAGAATATAATTAAAATAATAAGTGTTCTCCATTCTGGATTTTTTAAATGATTCCTTCGGATAGTTCATTGTCGCTAAAGGAGAAACTGTGAACCGGTCTGCGTTGGAATCAATAATAGATTTCTTATGATCGTACAATTTGACAGAGAAAATATAGTAATCAGAATAAAGCCCTTTGTCTGCAACATGTCCTGTTATGTTCAGATTCGGGCTATAGGGTTGTGAGTTCAGATTGATTATCTTTTTCTGTTTGAATTTTCGTCTTTCATTCAATCCGGTGACAAGAATTTCCAGATACCCTTTTTCCCAGGTTTCTCTGCTTATATTGTAAGCTCCAACAAAAAACAACGGATTCTCTTTGAGTTTGAATGATTTCTCAGTATCAAAATATAATTTTGAGCCATTTATATTATAGGGGAAGAAATAGTTCGGAGCCTGAGGCTCACTTTTATATCCCAATAGTGTCTCTGTCAGAAAGGGTTCTGCACCGAACTCCCTTATCGTTATTTCCCTGTCAAAATATGAAAATTGTTTACCTACCGTATTTTGGACATAGACCAGGAGTTTGTAATCACCCGGCGCGATAGGGAAAGCATCATGAATCTCTATCCCCTTTTTTACACTTTTAACATCTTTATAAGGAATATAAAAATCAAAATTCTTCGTATATTGATATATAAAATCATCACCCTTCTTCAGGCTGACTGTTAATTTGAAATTATAAAAATATTGTTCACTATCCTCAACATACCCTAATGATATTGTTTTCGGTTTAATAGAAATATTCAGGAAATTAAATCCGAACCTCTTGAATCTCTGTATCAGAACTTTATTTGAATTTTCAATAAAGTTAATTGACGAATCGACATCAACAAATCCTTTGTAATCCATGAAATTAGTCGCATAGGATGCATTAATTCGCCTTTTCGGTGAATCGTAAATATTAGAAAGAATAATATTTGATCTGAGTGAACCTGTTAACCCGGCACCCAAATCATTGGGGATCATTGAGATTGACGGCTGAGCAAGGCCGGCCGCAAGTTCTTTTATTTTTTTATAATATTCCGTAGGATCGCCCGAATGATCGACCGGATTCCATTGGATCAATAATTCCTGAGGCCCGTGCTGGGCGGGATTATATAATTTCCACTCTGTAGTATTTCTCGGCTTATAGAACGTAACATTGAAGAAAGTAGGAAGCCTGAGCCTCTTATCCCCATAATAATACCAGACCTGAGCAGGATATAGACCGGGCTTACTGTCATACCTGTCAATTGAAGAAGGTTTTCCGAGTATCATATAGAATTTCCCCATATCTGTCATCCAGCCCGGTTTTGATGAACCCTTTTTGAATTCTCTGTTAACATACCTGAACCTCTCAGAAATTTCAGTTCTGTATTCATTCTTGGGTGTACCAGGTGTCGGGTCCCTCTGAGTCCAGAAAGATTTAAGAAAAAGGTCTCTATCCCTTTCATTGGTCAACATATAAAAAACATTTCTCTCTTCATCAGCGGAGATATACCTAACCATATCCAGCCATCTTCTGTGTCTTGACGGAAGTTGTTTATATATTTTCCTCTTCTCTTTGTAAGAAATCTTGAATTTCTTCTGTTTTGAAATTAATGTGAGTTGAGGTAAAAGTAATATTAGAAATATGATTAATAGTCTTTTTTTCATTGAAAAATTTTATATTATCTAAGGGTGAAAGTCAATCGAGTTTCAGTGAAACAACTCTACGGCCTTCGACGGCAGAGAGCCAAAATTTCCATTTGAGAGTAAAACAATAACCCTACTCTCTTTAAGACTAATATTATTCAGGAAAGTTTCAAATTCAGATATTTTTTCTGTTGCAACTCCGATTTTCCCGCTATTGGTAATACTTTTTACGAGTTTTCCTATATCGATCCTCTCCTCTTCCTTTATTTTCTGGATCCTTTCAGGGATCCTGATCATGATCTCATCAGCAATTGAAAGAGAGGCTGCGAGCTTATCTTCAAAGAATTTATTCTTAAGGCTCCAACTTGCCGGCTCGAATAATGCGGTCAGTTTCTTTCCCGGATAAAGTTCCTTAAGGCTTGTTAATACTCCCGCGATAGAGGTCGGATGATGGGCGAAATCCTCATAAAGTATTGAATCCCCTTTTACCCCTATTTTTCTAAGCCTCCTTTCAACACCATTGAACCCCGCTACAGCTTCTCTGATCGTTTGTTCCGGGATTCCCATATGAAGGCCTGCAATAATTCCGGCAGTAAGATTATGAATATTATATTTCCCCGGTAAAGGAGTACTAAATGTCAATTTATCTCCTTTCACCTTTAAGCTGAATCTGAATCCATTTGATTCTGATTTTATATCCGCTATTAAGTAATCTGCTTTTCCTGACCCGTAAGTAATAACAGGTGATATACACCCGTCAAGGACATCTTTGTTCATTGTAAAGTCAGAATTGGATATTATCACGCCATTGGACGGGACCTGATTTACAAGATTCCTGAATGCATTTTTGTACTCTCTTTCAGTCTTAAAAAAATCAAGGTGATCATATTCAAGGGAGGAAAGGATAAGAATATCAGGGAAATATTTAAGGAATTTCGATGACCTGTCAAAAAATGATGTCTCATATTCATCTCCCTCGGAAATAAAGCAGCTACCGTCTCCGGATGAATAGTTGGAACTCATATCGACAGGTTTACCACCAATGAAATACCCTGGGTTAACTCCTCCCTTCATAAATAGATATGCAAGAAATGAACTTATTGTAGTCTTTCCATGTGTCCCGGATGCAACAATGGAAACACTATCCTTAATAAAAAAGATCTTAAGCGCTTCCGCCATCGAATAAAATTTGATCTTATTGTTCAGAATAAATTCTGCCTCCGGATTTCCTCTCGAAATAATATTGCCGATAATACATATGTCTACATCTTCAGGAATATTTTTTTCAGAAAAACCTTCGAAAATATTCACTCCCATTTTCTTCAGCATTGGCCCCACAGGCGGATAGAATGCAGTATCTGAACCATACACTTCAAACCCTTTTTCCTTAAACAACCCTGCCAGGGAGCTCATTCCGACTCCTGCAATCCCGCTTAAAAAAACTTTCATCAGATCACCCCTTTTTCATTGATACTGATCCCCTCAAAATCTGATGTGTCAATCTGTATCTTTATTCCAAGCGGGAGTGTTTTTGTGAAAGATGAATGACCGAAAGGCATATCGTACAAAACCGGATAATCAAATTGTTCAAAATATTTTAAAATTGAAGAGTAGAACATCGACTTTTCTTTCTCATCTTTGAAACAGCCGGGGAACTCTCCGAAAATTATCCCCTTAATTCCGGAAAAAACTCCGTACTCCGACAGCTGCCACATCATCCTGTCGAGACGAAACGGCCTCTCATTAATATCTTCAAGTAAAATTATTCTATCCTTCGTTTCCGGGAAATAACCGGTTCCGCATAGTGATACAAGGTTTGATAGGCAGCCACCTGTAACAATGTTTTCCGCTTTCCCTCCCAGCAATACTTTCCCTTCGATCTTCAGTTCCGTATAGTTGCCGCTTAAAACACAAATCAGGTTCTCTCTGTCATACCTCTTATCAGAAATTGTTGAATAAGCCATCGGTCCGTAAAAAACCGGCATGTTCAAAAGACTCATTATTCGCCACAAAAGAAAGCTGACATCGGAGGAACCAATAATTATCCTGGGCTTCATCTCTCTAATATGACTGATCTTATCCAGGACCAGGTTTGAACCATATCCACCTCTTGCCGCCCAGAGTGCTTTGATAGTATTATTACCCATCAATTCTTCAAAGTCCCGAACGATCTCATCAGCGGGCTTACCTGTATAACCTGAATCTGCTGAGATATTATCAACCTCAACGGGAATAAAGCCCATCTCCCTTATCTCAGCCAGCCCCTTCAGCCTGTACTCCTGTTTAATTGGTGACGAGGGGAGAAATATTCCCACTTTATCACCCTGAAGTAATTTCTCCGGCTTAACCAATCTCACCACCCTCTATATCCTCATTAACCGGCAATAAAATGTTTACAATTGTTCCGGAATTGCTGCTCTCAAAGGTTATTGATCCCTTATGAAGATCAATGATCCTTTTAACGATGAACAATCCTAATCCGGTACCGGTCGATTTAGTTGAGAAATCCTCATCAAAAAGTTTATCAAAAACCTGATCCTCGATCCCGGTTCCGTTATCTTTCAATTGAATCTCTATCATATCGTTTTCAGATCCGAGGATCAGAAGTATTTCCCCTTCCCTGTTTTTTATAGATTCTACAGAATTTGCAAGCAAATTTTTTAAAACCTGAGTGATCTTTATTTTATCAAGCCACACTTCAGGAATTTTTTCCTCTGATTCAAATTTAAAATTGATATTCTTATATACCTGTTTTAATTTAAATATCTCATTTCTACATAATTCGCCAAGATCAAACCTGCTCGCATTTATTTTATCCAGATTGGATATGTCCAGAAATCCGAGTGAAATGTTCCTGAGATGATCTGTTTCATCAATTATATATCTGATAGATTCTGTGATCAGGTCCTCATAATCCTCCCTTTTATCCGCCAAAGATCTCAATATTTGCTCTGCCGAAAGTTTTATCGGGGTTAATGGATTTTTCACCTCATGTGCTATCCACCGGCTTAATTTTATAAGTGTTTTCATTCTGGCAATATCTGAAATATTCTTTTTCTGCTCACGAATTCCGGTTACCATGGAGTTAAATCCCTTAAACAGGTTTTTTATCTCCGTCTCTCCCGGTATCTCTGCAATTTCCTCAAGTTCTCCGATCCCGACCTTGGACATCTTATTATTCAGGATATTGATTGGAGAGAGTATTTTTCTCCTGAACAGGAATGCAAGCAATATTCCGGCAACAGTAAGAATAAAGAAGAGGTTCACTATGAAGTTCGAGAAAAGCTCAGGCCTTGTCAGGATATCCTTCCCCATTCCTGAAAAATCGAGCCTTACAATATACTTTGAGATATTGAAAAAAATTCTTGATGAATCTCCGTTTCTATCTATAAAGAACTTTTCGCTCTCATCAAGCAATTCAGGTATCTTTGAACTAATGAGAAAAGGAATCTCTGAATTTAAAATTTTATTATAATTTGAAGTGTCGAGCAGCCTGTCATTCTGATAAATTGATATGTCTGTATTCAGTATCTTCGAAAGGAAAAAAAGGTGGTCCCTCTCAAGATTGTTATTCTTCTGGATAATATCACTTATAATGTTATATGCCACACCGCCATTGTTATAGATCTCTCTTCTGAACTCGATCTCACTATTCCTCTTATTAAATTGAATTGAAAAAATAGAAAATGTAATTGCGGAAAAAAGTGATAACAGAATGAGTATCGCAAAAACCCTGAATGAGAATGTCTTTAAAAAATTCTTCCATTTAGAGTCGAAAAATTTTCTGAAATTGATCAATCCATTTATTACAATAAGGAAAAGAAATATCTTAATTATATTGGATGAGATCTCACTGAATGATGTTCTGGGAAAGAAAACAATAAGAGTATCTTCATTATTGTCGAACATATATCCACGGAATTTTGTATCCATAAAATCGAACTCTATCCAGTTCTCTCCGTCTGCTGTTTTTCTGTTAAGATTCCTTATATTAATATTTGAGGGATTTTCGATCACCTGCATTTTGCTGTTCAGTTTGATATAACTGATATCATCACCCCTTATCCGCTTATCAAGAGTGAATATATTGCTATCCGGATGATCCCTTGTTAGCAGGTCTGAACTATTGATAACCTGAATAATTATTTTCCCCAGATATTCATATCTTTCAAAAACATTGACCGATGCAACAGCTACTGAGATCGTTCTTCCGAAATACTCAGCTTTAAATTCATCTATCGCCCAGACCGGGAACATATTTTTTGTGGTAACATCAAGGTAAGGTATTCTGTATGAAAAAGAGCTCAGTATCTTCTTTTCAGCTGATATTACATATATTCCTGAAGAGATATCTTCTTTATATGCAATGCTCCGGCGCCAGATCTTTTCCAGTTCATTAGTACTGTTCTCTTTGAAATATTCTGCCAGATTTTCATTCCTCTGATGAATATTATGTATGAGTTCCCTTGAAATGAATTTTGCATAATTGTTCTGGTTTGCAAAGATTTTTTTTAATCCGTAACTTGTAAACCTCTTTTTTTCAGATTCTGAAAATGAGAACACCATTAAAAAAATAGCGGCGGATATTACCAGTATTCTTATAGTTTCAAACAATAGATTTTCCCTGTAAAGATAATTCAGGATCAGAATTATCGAGAGTAGCAAAGGGATAACATAAGATATCTTCAATAAAAGAACTATAATGGTTATTGAAATGACCTGCAGTGTTATAAAAAGAAATATATGATTTGTACTATGTTGAATTTTCTTGTTGTCCAGGATCTTGAAAGGTATAGTAAGAAGTGTATAAAGAGAAAGGATGAAAAGTAGATAGTTTAAACTTGTATTGAATTCCATAAATGAAAAATTCACCGATCTTATTAATATTACTGAGAAAATTAATGAAATTATCATTGTGAAAGAAATATATATTAATAAAACATTTCTATTTTTAATTTTAAATAAAAGCCTTGTGATCAGAATATGAAAAATGATTGAAATGAAGAGGAACATCAGTACGGACCTGATCTCAAACCCGAAAATATCTATATAAAGAGATCCATTTGTATAAAGCCGTATCAACATAAACATTGATGCAGAAAATACTACAAAACCTGCAGTTTTAAGAAATTCAAATCTTGATGAAAGGATAATCCAGTAAATAAATACAAGAAGGAGATATAGTGCCAGAAACTTTGTTTTTGAAGTGTTTTTCCAATGCCGAAAAAAGTCCTCGGTCGAAAATTTCACTATGAGATATAATTGCCTGTTCGAATTTTCAGAAACATGATAAACAAAAAATGATTCGATATTTTCATCATATTGAATCCCACTCTCGATCTCTGGAGAAGGTGATTCATAAAACTTAACTTCTTCGGAAATAAAGGGGAATTTGTCTTTGAGTCCCCCAAAAATACTATCAGGAGTTCTGAATTTCTTGATAAAAAAAACATTATCTTCCAACTTTTCAATGAAATATAAAAAATCCTCTTTTTTAACTAATTTCCACTCTTCCAATGCTATCCCGGGATATCTGAAGTAAAAAACTTCCCCGAAATAAGAGTCGATCACTCCATCCTTCACGATCACAACAGATTCACCGGGTAGCATCTCCTCATGCCTCAGGACACTTACCCGGTATCTTTTATACAATTCAACTGATCTGAATTTCAATTCATTTATTTCTTTTCCTATCTTCTTCTCATATACACTTATCTGTTTTACAATTCCATCACTTATATTTGTCAATTCCGGAAAATCATTGGTGAGAAAATAGAAAGATAGTGGCAGCAGCAGAATTATAAAAAATATAATATAAGCTGTTAGAGTTTTATTCCTCTCAGATAATACAATTTCCATTCCTTCCCTTCCCGATTCATAAAAAATATTAGTTTGTAGGAATCATCTCTTTCATTAAGTCTGTTCCTGAGAGTGATATTAAATGATTGCACAGCATAATCCTCCCAGATATGTTTTGATATCCACTCAATGGGGAACACTTTGAATCCTCTCATTTTTCCGGATAGAATGCTTATAAACCTCTCTCTTCCGTAATTTCCCCTCAGATCTATCGGCTCCTCCATATTTATTGATACAGTATCCGCGCACACCTCTTTCAATTGAGTATAATCGCCTGACACAAAGGAATCCTGGATTGGCCCCATCAGCAGATAATGCTGAACGAACAAAAGAAAAATAAGTAGTGATTTCATTTTACTAAGTAAATATCCTCCTGATGATTCTCAACTTAATAATGTATGACACTGTTGATATTCTCACCAATAAGTTTTTCTCTCCCATTCAGAAAATCAAGTTCGATAAGAAATTCGATCCCTGAAATTTCTCCTCCCAGCCTTTTAATAAGTTTAACAACGGCTTCTGCTGTCCCTCCGGTTGCAAGGAGGTCATCTACCAGGAGAATTTTATCACCTTTGTTGATACTGTCCTCGTGCAGTTCGATAATGCTTTCCCCATATTCGAGTGAATAGCTTTCCCTGATAGTTTTATATGGTAGTTTCCCAGCTTTCCTGGCTGGAACAAAACCTGCACCCAGAATATAAGAGAGCATACCCCCGAAAATAAATCCTCTTGATTCGATGCCCACAACCTTATCTATCCCCTTACCTTTGTAAGTATCCGCCATTTTGTCAATGACTTTGCTGAATGCTTCGCTGTCGATCAGAAGAGTTGTGATATCTTTGAATACAATTCCTTTCTCGGGAAAATCGGGAATATCCCTGATATATTTTTCAAATTCCAATTAACCTCCTGTGTATTTTAGGATAATAATATATTAGAATAGAAAAAGGAACAGGAAACAGGAGAAAGTAGTCAGGAGTAAGAAGCCAGAAGAAAGCATAAGAACAAGACAACTTCTGGTCAGGGGTCAGGGGTTAGAGGTAATTTCAACAACCAATATGTAGATTTAAGAAATCAGGAGATAGGAGTTAGGTTGCAGGAAATATAAGACAAATCATGGAGGACATATGTTTGAAGGGTTAAAAGATAAAGTAGTGATTGTAACTGGTGCAACATCCGGGATCGGATATGCATCAGCAAAAAAATTTGCCGAACTCGGTGCTAAAATATTCATTACCGGAAGAAATGAAGAGGTCCTTAAAAAGCTGAATGATGAACTTAATACCGAAACAGAGTCAGGGTTTTTATCAGGTGACCTCTCAGACCGGAAATTTCGAGAAAAACTTATCGATAGCGCTATAAATAAATTTTCCAGGCTTGATATTCTGGTAAATTCCGCAGGGATAATCGGATCCGGTTCTATTGAGAATACCCCTATGGAGGAATATGACAGGATGATGGATATCAACTTAAGAAGCATCTTCCATCTTATTCAGATATCTATCCCTTTTCTGGAGAAAACAGAAGGCAATATTGTTAATGTCAGTTCGATAACAGGGATCAGAGCTTTCCCCGGAGTAATTTCATATTGTATAAGTAAAGCAGGGTTGGACCAGTTAACCCGTTCCGCAGCTCTTGAACTGGCCCCAAAGAAGATAAGGGTCAATGCCATCAATCCGGGTGTTGTTGAAACCATGCTTCACAAAAATA
>JAOZUQ010000011.1 GCA_029938635.1 Candidatus Aminicenantota bacterium | reverse complement strand
GCTGAAAGAAAAATATCTCTGAAATGAAGCGGGGGAGGTGGGCAACCACCTCCCTGTCTTCAAATGCTGAATGTTATGATCAAATTAATGAATTTATTGTTGATATTCTATGCATTATGCTGTATATATGCATTGAGGCATAAAATGAAAAGATTGAATATAACAATTGATGAGGACCTTTATGAGAAAGCAAGGGCTTATGCTTTTTTCAGGAAGGTGAGTATCTCTGAGGTTATAAGGAATTCTCTGAAAGAATGGATGAACAAAAGATCAGGAAAAATCGAAGAACTAATCCTTTCCGCAAAGGATGAGAATGATATTCTCGATATATTATCAAAAGATGAATTCATAGAGTCTGGTGAAGTAGAGAAGTCTCTTGATCTATGAAGGTATTTTACAGTAGAACCAGCCTTAAATATATTGAGAAAGTAAAAAGGGATCTTGCCGGAAAGATCGTGAAGGGAATTAACAAGCTTCCAAATGAAGGGGATATAAAGAAACTGAAAGGACAAAAAATAAAGAATTTGTTCAGGTTGAGGATAGGAAAGATCAGGATCATTTATAAGATAGATGAAAATGAATTAAAGGTGATTAAGATTGATACCAGAGGAGATGTATATAAATAATTTAATTCTTCACTTTATCTTCCCTCCCCTGACCCCCAGCCCAGGCCGCCCTCTCTTCACTGTTGCGAGTTCACCTTGTCCCAGGGGGAGAGGATTCCCATGATGGCATTTGGGGTATCACAATTTGTGATATTCTCACTTTTATATTAAAAAAAATTTCTCTGTTATATAATATACTCAGGAGAGGAAAATTTCATTTTATAAAGCTATATCAGGTTTTTATGATCAGATATTTCCTTTTTCTGAGAAGAAAATGAGTTTTCTCAAATCACTTTCCGGGGATAAAAAAGGGCATTATCTCGATATTGGATGTGCCACAGGCGGCCAGGTGTTTTTTGCAGAAGAGCTCGGTTATTCTTCATACGGGTTGGATAATGATCCTGACCTGCTACGTATCGCTGAAAGGGAAAAAACAAAAAAAGGTTCTAATGCTGAGTTTATTTTCGGTGATATGAGAAAGGTCTCAGATCTTTTTCCTGAGATCAGATTTAATGTTATTACCTGTATGGGGAATACACTTGTTCACCTCGGGTCATATTCTGAATTGTGCCGTTTATTTGACTCTGTTTATTCGCAATTGCAACAAGGTGGGATTTTTGCAGCGCAAATAGTTAATTATGATAATCCGCGTACGAAAGGAGTAACGGCTTTTAAAGATATAGAAGGTGATGATTTCATATTTATCCGGGGTAATAAAGTTATTGAGAAAGGAAAAGAGATTGAATTTTCGGGTGAGCTGATTTTGAAGGAGACAGGAGAGAAGTTCATGAACACAGTTTCTCTTTATCCTGTTTATAGCCATGCTGTCAGGAGAGGGTTGGAAGGATCGGGTTTTAGTTCAATAAGGTTTTACGGAAATTTTGATCGGGAAGCTTATGAAGAAACCAGCAATGCATTAATTTTTTTTGCAGAGAAATAATATGAATAGAGTAACGATCATTCTTCCATGTGCAGGAGAGGGTAAAAGGCTCGGTGTGAAAGGGCCGAAGGAGTTGTTCGAAATATACCCCGGGAAAAAGCTTATTGATTATTCACTTGAGCATATTAAAGCATTTAATAATTCCAGAGGAAGAGGTGAAATGGATGTAAGGATCGGAGTAATAACAGTGATCAAGCCCGGGAAGGAGAATGTTTTTCATTATGTTTCCGAGAAATTACCAACAATAGATGTTAATTATGTAATGTTCAATAATTATTTCAGAGAGTGGCCCGGATCTGTTTATTCTGCAAATATGGAGTTCTCGGATATTAATATTGTTCTACTGCCGGATTCTTTTATAAAATTCGGTTCGGAAGACCTTATCTATTCTGATACAAAGGGGGAAACACTTATTGGTAAGGCGATCAGAATTCTCTTTGACGAAGATGTTGTCTTCGGCGTAACAAAGTGTACCGATAGTAATATGATCTCAACGCTTGGTGCTGTTAGAGTCGAAAAAAATAAAATATCAAAATTCAAAGATAAACCATCAGTAAATATTGATCAATACAATGGGATCTGGGGAGCTTATGGTTTTCGTGAAGGTGCTGCCCGCAGGTTATATGAATTCCTTATTGATTCAGTTGAAAAAAGTGGTAAAAAGGAACATCTGCTGAAGGAATTGGATCCATCAGTGTTTTTTATTGACACCTATCATGATCTGGGCACTATGGATTCAGTTGAAAAATTTATAAGTTCAGATAGTAATTGATCAATCTGGAATCCCGGGTAAACCAAAATCCATAACAGAGCTCAAGTACTCTTTTGCGGAATTTATAGTTCTTTTTAAATCTTCAGCCTCCCTTACCATAGGAGATTCCACATTGGTAAAAAGATCACTTATGTTTTTCAGGTTCTTTGTAGTAGCAACATTAATTATAGAATTTGATTCTGAAATCACCGGAGGTCTCCTTAAATTTTGAAATAAAAATATCCCTAGTGAAATAACAATGAAAAAAAGTACTGTTGCTACCGGAACAAAGGAAAATATCCGGCTTTTCAGCTTCACAATATTTTCTTCTCCCGGGTTTTCTAAATGTGAGAATATCTTTTTGTTTAATTCATGGATTGAAGAGTCTGTAATACCTGTGTCAGAATCGCTCTCCTTTAATTGCTTCCCGAGGTTCATGTATGCGCTGCAGTTCCGGCAGTTATTCAGATGGGCGCGAACCATTCCCGGAAGTGTTTTACCCGACTCTTCATGATAGTCGATTAAAATCTTTGAAATTAAACATCTCATTTTTTTACTCCTAATTTCATACTCTTTTTCGGATACTTTTGTAAGGTCATTCCGGTTTCAGGAGTTTTGTTTATGATCCTGATCAGTTCGTTCTTTGCTCTGTATAAAATAACACGAATATTAACTCCTGTTTTTCCTGTTATTTTTCCAATCTCTTTTATTGTCAAACCATCCCCATACCGGAGTCGAATTACTTCGGATTTGACAGGCCCCAACTTACCCGCTGCTTCCCATATATTGCTGACATCACCTTTCAGCATTTTTTCTTCCGGTGATTCAATCGGGTTTAAAGGGAAGATCGGTTCTCTTTCCCGGACATTGGTATATCTGAAGTGGCTTACAGAAATCCTCACTGCAATAGTGTATATCCATGTTGAAAAATTCCATTTGGGATCATAACCTGATAGATTTTTATATACTTTGAGGAAAGTCTCCTGAATAATATCCTCAGTATCTTCTCTGTTACCGGTCCTGTTATAAATAAAAAGGTATAGCTTTTTGCTATACCTTTTTATCAAAATTTCAAAATCCGGCACAGAACCGTTGAGGCTGCTTTCAACAAGTGCTCTGTCAGTTATGATCTGTTCCACTTTTAATGTCTATCTATGTTATCAATTATGAAATCTGATGGGATGAACATTTTTGCTTCAACTATGTTTCCTTTTGAAAAAATTTGGATCGAATTTATTATCTTTTCTTTTCCATGCAGATCTTTTTTACTCATCCTGGCGAGAGCAAGGAGCCCGTTTCCTACCTGCATTATATTGTTTGCGGCTTCTGTCGACTCGGTATGAAGTTTTAAAGATAACCTCATATCACTATTCCGTTCCATTGCAAGGAAGAGCGCCATCTTTGCTTTATCTATCATCATTGAAGATTTCTGTTTACCGACCAGTTTGGACAGGTCGCCTGCCAGAGCGAAAAGTATTGAGTTACCCGGAATTTCTTTCATCCTTTTAGAAAGAGCAGATCCCTTAAAGTTTGGCTTTTTGCCTTTGATAACATCAAGAGCATATTCCATGTTTACTCTGCTGTGAGTGATAACAAGAAGATTGTTGCTGACAAAGGTACCGAAATCATCATCATCCCAGTGATAAACCTTGAAGTTCCCGTATTTTGATATTTCGGGTTTTTCTTCTGACTCAAGTCTTTTAATGATTTTTTTCCTGTCAAAATCTCCGTTTATCAGAACAACCGCATTTTTGTCTCCTTTATCAACGCCATAGACAGAGACGGAGTAGAGGTCTTTAAGAATGTTGAAATTAAGTTCATTTAGAAGGTCCTTATTCTTGTGGTCGATCTTGATCTTCTTTTCATCATAGATGCTGTCCCAGAGTCTTGTTTTGATAAATGCCTTGAAATCCAGGTGGATTACCCATTTTGTATCTGAAGCGATATATTTCTTCTGTAATTCAAAGGCTTGAACCTGAGATGTGAAAAAAGTAATAGACAATACTATAAGAAGTCCTGTTAATACTAATTTTTTAATTGTTTTCATATTTTTCTCCTATAAAGCTTGTACGCTCAAGGGTCTGATATGTTACACGTGAATTGTATTAAAAAAGTTTTTCCAGTTCTGATATTAAATCGAGTTTTCTCTGATCACTTCTTTCTATTGCCTTCTTCTTCATACCCTCAATTTCAATTATAATAATTTCAACAGCTTTTTTCAGTTCAATATCCTTCAGATATTTTCTGCAGAATAATATCCTGTTCCTCTGAAAATAAAATGTTGTATAAACCGGTTTTTTATGGCAGGTTTGTCCTATACCGTGAAATATTTTTGCTTCGGGGCTTCTTGCCATTTTTATTCCGGAATTGTGACAGCGGAATGAGAGATCTGCATCTTCCCAATATGTGTGAAATAGCTCATCCATGCCTCCGGTTACCTTGAAAACATCTTCCCTCATCCACAATGCCGTCCCGGGGATATAGTCTTTCCCGGGTTCGAGATAAACAGGTAGAGGAAAATCATGGTAATGAGAGAGTGTAAATCGCTTGTTATCAAAAAAACCTCCGCTTGAATCTATTTTATCGGGATATTTAAGGTAAAAAATTGAAGGTGCAATAAAACCTGAATCTATTTTCTTTTCAGTTTTGAGGCAATTAATGAGAGTTGCTGAATCTACAATAGTGTCATTTGTAAGAAACAGAACGGACCTTGCTCCACAATTGAATACCCACTTCATTGTGGAATTGAAACCTCCTGAATATCCTCTGTTCTCATCATCCCATTTATGATTAATCTTCGGATATTTTTGTTGCAGCTCTTCCCTCACTTTAAGTTGGGAACCGTTATGGAAGAGAAAAACAGAATCCGGTTCATATCCTGATGTAATAACGGAATCCACACATCTTTTAGTCAGATTGATTTTATTGTAGGAAAGGATCCCGATACAATTTTCAGGTGCCATCCTGAAAATTATCATAGATTAATCCTTAATTCAATCGAAAGGGATCAGTATAAAGAATAGAATAGCTCAGGGAGCAAAAAAAATAATTTGCTTTTTCGTATAATAACACTAAAATGGGTGTATTAAACTTAAGGAGATAAAGATGAAAAAATTTATCATTATAATCGTAGTGCTTGTTCTCTTCCTTGCTGTTAATACTTTTGCAGAGGAAAAACTAATTGAAGAACAGGTAATGATGAAAAAGTGGATGGACTATGCAACCCCCGGGAAATTCCATAAAAGTCTTGAATATTTTACCGGTAAGTGGGATGCAGTTACCAGATATTGGATGAAGCCCGGTGACAAACCGATGGAAACTACTGGTACAGCTTTTGCAAGAATGATAATGGGTGGAAGGTATCTTAAAACTCAGAATCAGGGGAAGATGATGGGTATGGAATTTACAGGCCTGTCAATCATTGGATATGATAATTATAATAAGAAATTTGTCGGGACCTGGATCGATTCTAATGGCACCGGTATGTTTCCTTACGAAGGGGCTCTTGATGCATCAGGAAAAGTAAGGATTGATACAGCAACCTGGGATGAAATCATAACAGGCGGGAAACATGGTGTCAGAATGGTCACTACCATTGTTGATAAGAATACTTATAAATTTGATATGTATATGAAGTATCCAGGAGCTCCTGAATTTAAAAGTATGGAAATGACCTACTCCAGAGTAAAATGTAACGAAGAACAAAAGTGCTGTGCAAAGAAAAAAGGGGACAAAGAGAATAAGTGTAGCAAAAAGAAAACAGGTCACCATAAAAAAAAGTGTTGCACTAAGAATAAAGGTAACAAAACTAAAAAGTGTAATAAAAAGCAATAAAAGCATATTTTTTATATAATATATGGGAAGGGGTATTCACCTCTTCCCTTTTTTTTGCAACAAATCATAAGCTGTTGATCCCGGGATAAAAAATTGGTGAAGAAAAAAAATACAGGAGAAATAGTTTACTATTTTAGGCAACTATACTATAATGGTCACATTGAACCCAGTGAGAGCAATATTAAAAGAGCTGTAATCAATTTATTTATTGTTATCTCTGGTAAAGGATAAAAATGGAATATTATAATTTAAATGACACATTGTACGATATTACAGAAAAGTATCCGGAGACGATCCCTGTTTTCGTTTCAAAAGGATTCCCCCAGATCGGTGAAGAAGATAAGAGAGAAAAATTCGGAAAATCGGTGACATTAAAGAATGCTCTGTTCTTTAAGAAGATCAACCTTGAAACATTTAATGAATTGCTTATTGATGCGATTGAGCAGAAGAGGGATGGGAGTCTCCTTGATCCCGAATCAACAATAGATAAAAACAGAGCCGATACTCTTAAAATCGAGGGGCTTCTTCCATGCCCGGTCAGAATACCTCTTACAGAATCGTTGGAAGAGTTTATAGAAGAGTATAAAAAAGATCATGATTATGAGATCCAGTATCAATTAAAAGCTGCTTCCATGGGGCTTGATTGGCTAAAAGATATTCTTGTTAAGGAAGAGGACGAGAAAAATCTTTCAGATCTTTTCATTTCAGCCGGTTTTGATCTTTTCTTTGATGAAAAATTGATGGGAAAATTCAAAAAAAAGGGAGTGTTCAAGGATCTAACCGGATTCAATAAGCTTAATTCAATGTTTGATAATGATGAGATCGACCTGAAGGACCCGAAAGGACATTATTCGATGATAAGTGTTGTCCCTGCAGTTTTTCTTGTAAATAAAAATGAATTAAACGGAAGAGAGATGCCGAGAAGTTGGGAAGATATTCTGAATCCGGAATTTGAAAATAGTGTGAGTCTTCCCATCGGAGATTTTGATCTTTTCAATGCGATATTATTGAATATTTATAAAAAATATGGAGAAGATGCTGTTTCAAAACTTGGGAAAAGCCTCCTCGAAAGTCTGCACCCGGCCGAGATGGTTAAATCGGAAAAGAAGAAGACTAATCGCCCTGCTGTTACAATAATGCCCTATTTTTTCACAAAAATGACAAAAGGAGATGGCCCGATGGTAGCAGTATGGCCTGAAGATGGTTCGATAATCAGCCCTATATTCATGCTTTCAAAGATAGAAAAACAGAAAAAACTCAAACCTCTGGTAGATTTCTTCGCATCTGTAGAGGTAGGTGAAATATTATCGCACCGGGGATTGTTCCCGAGTACGAATCCTGAAATCGATAACAGGATCCCTGACGGGAACAAATTTATGTGGATCGGTTGGGATTATATATATTCAAATGATATAGCTGCACTTTTAAGCAAATGTGAAAATATTTTCAATAATTCCATAGGGGAGGGATAGATGAACCTTGTAACATTTTCCGGGCCGCCTTCATCTGGAAAGACCTCTGTTATCCTTAAAACCATCAAGGCATTAAAGGAGAGAGGATTAAAAGTCGGAGTTGTTAAATTTGATGCATTGTCAACAGATGATGATATCCTGTATGAGAAAGCGGGAGTTCCTGTAAGAAAGGGGCTGTCCGGAGCATTGTGCCCTGATCACTATTTTGTAAGTAATATTGAAGAGGTTGTTGAGTGGGGGAAGGGAGAGGGGCTTGACCTGCTGATCACTGAAAGTGCCGGGCTTTGTAACAGGTGTTCTCCATACATAAAAGAGATAAAGGCAATATGTGTCCTGGACAACCTCAGTGGTATAAATACACCTAAAAAGATCGGGCCCATGTTGAAGATGGCTGATATTGCAATTATAACTAAAGGTGATATTGTGTCACAGGCTGAAAGGGAAGTTTTTGCCTCACGGGTAAACATGGTTAATCCCGGAGCCATTGTAATGCATGTTAACGGACTTAACGGGCAAGGCGCTTTTGAACTGTCAACCCTGCTATATGAAAAAGAAGAGAAGATCGACAGCCTGAAGGGCAAAAAACTACGGTTTTCAATGCCTGCGGCCTTATGTTCCTATTGTCTTGGTGAAACAAGGATAGGTGAATCTTATCAGATGGGGAATGTCAGAAAAATAGATATGAACGGGAAAGGGCAAAAATGAAGAATGGAAAAAGACTAAAGGCGAGGAAGATCTCTCAATTGCTTGAGCTCTATCCATTTCTTACTACTTTTTTTGAAGATAACCTGATCAATATTGAGGGTAAGGCTGACCTGACAATTAGTGAACTATTAAGTACGATCGATGAAGATGAGCTTGAAGACAAAGCTCTTGATGTTGAAAAACTTACAACTAATATCTCCGATTATATTGACCAGATGATCGAATTCCTGGGAGAAGACGGGAATAATGGTGTAGCAAAACTTACAATTCTTCCAGGTAGGAATAAAACCGGGGAGGATGAAAATTTTGATCCGATCGAGATAAATAAAAGTGAGATTATTTCGATAGTAGGACCGACCGGATCGGGAAAGAGCAGGCTGCTGGCCGATATTGAGTGGACTGCCCAGGAAGATACCCCCACAATGAGAAAAATTCTGATCAATGATGAATTACCCGACAAAAAATGGAGATTTTCCTCAAGCAACAAACTTGTTGCCCAGTTGTCTCAGAATATGAATTTTGTGATGGACCTGACAGTGAAGGAATTTCTCGAGCTCCATGCAAAGAGCAGAATGGTTGAAGAAGAACAATCTGTGATCGATAAGATAATTAATGAGGCCAATAAGCTTGCAGGAGAAAAGTTTGATCCGGATACCCCGGTCACAAGCCTCAGTGGTGGCCAGTCAAGGGCCCTGATGATAGCCGATACTGCAATATTAAGCAGTTCTCCGATCGTATTGATTGATGAGATCGAGAATGCCGGGATCGATAGGAAGAAAGCACTTCAGCTCCTTGTAGGAGAAGAGAAGATAGTCCTTATGGCAACTCACGATCCTCTCCTTGCCCTGATGGGGGACAAGAGGATAGTGATCAATAACGGTGGGATTAAGAAACTTATAAAGACATCTGATGAGGAGAAAGATATTTTATCCGGCCTGGAGAAAATGGACTCGGTTGTCCAGGGGATGAGGAAAAAACTAAGATACGGAGAATTATTATCTTCGGAAGATCTGATGAAGGAGAATAAAAATGCATGATGGATGTTCAGGAAGTTTTGATAGTGGTAAACAGATGGCGGATAAGGTCAGGATGATGGGATTCAATATACAAATGATGCCGATGCCATTGAATATTAAATGTGAAAATTGTGAAACAGATTTTGAAATGGAGACATTCGAAGACAAGTGTCCTGAATGTAATATGGTTTATGCTGTAACTCCATGCAGTGCATTCGATCCAGCAAATGTTAAAGCAGCCGGGATCGATTATTAGATAAAAAAAAAGGGCGGCTGGCAGGCCGCCCTCTATGGAGTCGTGCTATTTTAAAAGAATACTTTCGAATAGATCAATAACTCTTTTATCATCCTTCTGGCCCAGCCAGAACATTGCTTTCTTTTTTATCTTAGAGTTTTTATTGTTCCTTACTATATCGATCAGGATCGGGATGGACTTATCATCGTCAAGCTGGCTGATCGCAAATACGGCCGAATTTCTTATCTCACTCTCTTCATCATTAAGAAGAACATCCCTGAGTGTATCGATCCCCTCTTTAGATGCTCTTTGTCCCAGCCAGAAGATCGCATCTTTTCTTGCTGAAGAGGGGATATCCCCTTTTGCTATCCTGATTAACTCCTTGTTTCCCTTTCCTGAGTCCAGAGTATAGAATGCAAAGATAAGAGATTTTATTATCTTTTGTTCAGTAGCAGAATCAGAAAGTTTTTTAAGATAGATATAACTCTTTTCTGATTTTACAGCTCCGAGCCAGAAGATCGCTGTTTTTCTCAGCTCTATTCCAAGATCTCCCGAAGCAGTATCATAAAGAAAGCGGGAGGTGTCTTTATGGTCATGAATTGCAATAACAGAGATGAACTTTTTCCTGGATCTTTCATTTTCAGCTGAAGTAAAGAGATCTTTTACATAGTTAAAACTTTCATCAACTCCAGGTTCTCCCAGCAGATAAAGTGGAAGCCCGTCTATCTTATATCTGGCCCCGCCATTTAGTGTAACAGCATTTACAACCTGGAATTTCTTTCCTGTTTTTTTATGAAGAAAAAGGGCGATCCTTTTTTTAAAATTATCACCTTTATCATAATCAGAAGCCATATAGTGATAAATCCTGAGGCTATCACCGTCATGGGATATCCTGGATGTCCGATCTTCAGATGAAGTTATGAATGTACCGAATGACATATTCCCACCCCTTGTGTTTACATAATATCCGGTAAGGAAATAGTTGCTATTGAACTTAGCCGAGAAAGCTTTCTCAGCTTTCTCAACTCTCTGTTCAAGGCTCAGTGATGTATCATCGATCAGAACTATATTTTTCCCCTCAAGGCCTGATACTGCCCCTGACAACATCTCCGAGATAAGGAAGATAATTATCAGAAAGATCTTTATGATCGTTTTTAGTGTTTTCATTTTTTCTCCTGAAACCCTTTTCTCTTACTCATTTATGATATCTTTGAGTATCTCAACAGCTTCATCACTGTCTGACTGACCGAGCCAGAATATTGCTTTCTTTCTCAATTCCGGATCTTTCTCATTTTTTGCAAGGTGAACTATGAATTTCACAGCTTCCTTTGAATCGGTTTGTGCCAGATTGAATATTATCTTCTCTTTTAATTTTCTGGTTTTCTCTTTTTTGTAAATATCAATGAGGAAAGCAGTGCTTTTCTTGGAATCTGATTGCCCGATGCTGAAGAGAATTTTCTCCTTCAACTTCTGATCGGTTTCTTTTCTGTAGATATCAAGAAGATATTTTATACTTTTGACTGAATCATGTTGACCTATCCAGAATATTGCTTTCCCTCTTACTTCAGGATCCTTGTCGTTCTGAGAGATATAAACAAGTTTCTTTACGGCATCATCTGAATCTACCTGTGATATTGAAAATACCAGATCTCTTTTGAATTTAACATCAGATGTTTTTTTGTATATATCAAAGAGAAGTTCTACTGTATCATCATTATCCATCTGCCCTACCCAGAATGCTGCACTTTTTTTCAGTTCATAGTTCTTCTCATTTTTTGCTATGGATACAAGTTTATTAACAGAAGCTTTCGAATCGTTTTGAGAGAGTGAGAAAATAAGCTTTTTCTTAAGTTGGAGATTCTTTTCATTGTCATACATATTGATGATAGCTTTATTGCTATCTTCAGATTCCATTTGCCCCAACCAGAATACGGCTTTTTCTCTGACTTTGAGACTCTTGTCATTTTTTGCTGCATCTATCAGTACAGGAATAATCGATTTGTCATCATGCTGGCTAATGATAAAGAGTGCTTTCTCTCTCATATTTTCATTTTTATTGCTCTTAATTATTTTTTTCAGGATCGGAAGTGCTTTATCTCCATCCATCTGGAGCAATGCATCAAGGGCCCACATCTTTACGTTTCCTTCTTTATCAGCATCAGCTGCGGCACCACTTCGCAGATACTTCCTGTATTTCCTGTTTCCAAGCCCCGATAAAGATTCAGCGATCTCCATTCTGAGGATCTTTGCATCTTCGACCCATGAACTGCTTTCAAATCCTTCCAGCAATTCTTCCAGGCCCTCGAATGCTTCTTCGTTCAAACTGATCTTTGCAGTTCTCTCACTGATCTCAGTACCCATCTTTGAGAGAGAATATGAGAGCCAGTAGAGTGAATCGTCAAGATAATCACTTTTGCTGAATTTTTCTTGAAATGCTTTAAGTTTTGCGACCGCTCTTGGCCAATCTTTCTCATATATCAGCTTCTTCGCTTTTTTAAATTCGTCATAATCTTTTTTCTCTGCCGAATTAAGGGATGTTGTAAATATCAGTGCTGTCAACAGCAAAGGTATCATTAATAACCGTGTTAAATTTAAAATCATTTTTTTCATTTTGTGTCTCCTTTCAGATCCGTCGGGATCTTTTTACTTTATTTTTAAATAGATCTATTTTCAGCGGAATATCCTTCTCTCTGATCAATTCCTGAAGGGATCTCATGGAATCTTTTTCTCCGGGTGTAACATTTTTTATCTCTGTAAGGATTAGCTCCAGCTCCTCCAATAGTGTAGCAAGATAGGGGCTATTATCCGGAGATACATGCCTTTTCAAAAGCCTTGTATCATCCAGCATCTTTCTGATGATCTTTTTATCAACCGGGCCGCCATTTCCGTTGTTCATCGGGATTGTATAGTTGGCATAGTCGAGCATTACAGGTTTAACATCTTCAAAGTAATCTTTTACATATAAAAGATTGCTGCTTTTTCTCTTCAAGATCGGGCTCTCGCCCTGAGGAGATGACATAAAAAATCTTCCGATCAGTATTCCTGCAACCAGTATGATGATGGACATTGCAAATGAAAGAGGTTTTGAGTTGAAAGGGAATAGTGAAAATTTTTCCTTTTTTGTTCTGTTAATTTCACTGTTTATTTCCGTCCAGTATTTATCCCAGGCGGGGTCGAATTCAGCCGGAACTGAGTCTGAAATATTGGAAAACATTTTCTTGTTCTCTTCCAGAAATTCCCTGCAATGTTCACATGCAGTTAAATGGTTATTCAAAATTTTCTCTTCTTTCTCAGAAAGTTCGTTATATAAAAAAAGGATTATATTATTTTCATAGTGTTTACATTTCATGATTATTCCTCCATAAGTGATATTTTCAGTTCACTTCTGATAGTCCTGACGGCCCTGAAAAGCTGGGTTTTTACATTTCCTTCGCTACATCCAAGCGAATCAGCGATCTCCCTGATCTTCATCTGCTGATGATGTTTCAGTGTAAATATCATTCTCTGTCTCGGTGCCAGGGTTGATATTGCTTTTGTGATCTTTTCACTTTTCTCTTTGTTAATGATCTCTTCTTCCGGATCAATACCCGATTTACTTTTATCCCGGAGATTCCTTTCGTCAATATCAGTGTACCTGTGCTTTTTCTCTCTCCTGAGGAAGTCTATAGATGAGTTCATTCCTATCCTGTATAACCAGGAGTGAAATTTCTGAGAGTCCTTCAGTTTGTTTTTATGCAATGCGGAGAATGCAGTGATGAACGTGTTGTGAAGTATCTCTTCGGCGTCTTCCCTGTTGCCGGTGTACTTAAGAGCGAGATTCATTATTTTTTGTCTGTTCATGTCGTATAAAGTTCTCATAGCATTGCTATTGCCCGATTTTGCCAGATCTACGATCCGGCCAATTCTTTCTTCCATATATATAGACATAATTCATTTCGGAAATGTTGACAAGAAAATTAAAAATAATTTTGGATTTGGTAAAAGATTAAAATATAATTTCTCAAATTCGAGGTTCGAAGTACGACTAGGTGAATTCGTCACACTCTATATAGAACTGGTGATTCTACCTTGGCGAAGAGAAAGCAGCTTGGGCTGAATCCGAAACAATACTAAATTACCGAAGCATGAATGTTCCAAACAATAGCATAGAGAAATTCCTTAAGGATGGTTCATTAAATGTAAAATCTGCCGGGATAAATTATTAGATAAAAAAAAGGGAGGCTATGAACCGCCCAATTCTTTTATTTCATGCAGCTTGTATACTTTTTTTATCTTTCAGGATCCAGATAAGTAAAACCATAACCGCAGCAAAGAAGGCACCGAATATCCAGAAATAAAAAGCGGCATTCCAGCTGAATTTTTCAATCAGAATTCCGGTCCCGATTCCTGTCAAACTGGCTCCGAGATATCCCATGGCATCAATAAAACCGGTCACTGATGAAGCTGCTTTACGGGACCCAAGGTCTGCGGGGAGTGCAGCAACGAGCAGAATATGCGGGCCGAAGGTGAAGAAGCCGATAAATAAAAGGCATATAAGGCTCATTATCCAGTTCTCATTCGGGATGATCCTGAAGATATAGCAGAAAATACCAAGAAGGACAAGCATGAAAAAAGCAACTGGAGCACGTTTGTTCTTGAAAATATTATCAGAAGCCCATCCTGCAAATATAGCTCCCAAACCACCTGCTATAGGGAATGCTACGGCTTTGTAAGCGGCCATGGATATCGAAGCACCCTGCACTTCGAACATAAAGGTGGGTGCCCATGACATAAAACCGTACCTTACAATATTAAGTCCGAATAGTGCGAAAGCAGCAAACCAGACATACGGATTTAAAAGAGTGATCTTCAAAGTGTTCTTAAATCCGATATGAGTATCTTCCCTGACCTCAGAAGAAATGACCCCGCTCTCCTGTTCCTCTACACTCGGTAATCCAATCTCTTCAGGAGCATTACGTGCTCTTTTGTACCAGTGCAAAGCCATAAATATACAAATTATTGCAGGGATCCAGAAAGTATATCTCCAACCCAGATTCTCAGCTATAAATCCTGCAAGAAGCCAGGAAAAAGCCCCTCCTAAAATATAACTTGTTCCGAGGCGGCCGGCTGTCTTTCCTCTTATACCGGTCGGGAACCAATTGGCCATTGCTTTAACCGTCGGGCCCCAACCCATTGCCTGGAAATATCCGTTAATTCCCCATACGACAATCATTAATCCTATTATTCCTCCGGTAAATCCAAAAAGTATGTTCATACCGGCTGAGGTAAGCAAGCCTATTGTAATGATCAGTCTTGAATTAAGCTTATCCCCCAATTGACCGTTAATGAATTGGCCTACCGCATACATAAGGAAGAGGCTGCTCAGCACTAATCCCATATCCGATTTTGAGAGTGAGAACTCTTTCATTATTTCCGGCATTGCAATAGAAATATTAACTCTCAGGAGATAGAAGGATGCATAGGTTACCCACATCATCCAGAACATTTTCTTCTGCCACTTGGCAAGTTGTTGTTTTACACTTTGATCAATCTTTTTTTTCATTGTTTCCTCCATTCTGTACAAAGATCTTATTTTTAATACTTGTTGATGATTGAGATGGAAAATAAGGAAGGACAATTACTTCTCCTTTGATCTCCTTCATAACTTCCTTTGCTTCTTTGATGGCTTCTTCCGTATGACTTGTGCTCTCCATTAGAATATCAGGTTTGATCCTTTTTACATTAGGGAGAGGTGAATAGGTCTCCTGCGCAACGACAACATCGACATACTCTATCGCATATGCAAGTTCGACCCTTTCGTCAAATGACAATATCGGTCTTTTTTTTTTTCCATTACTGCTTCATCCGTAAGAATTCCAACGATCAGTTTGCCGTCCTTTCCGGCAATAGATTTAGCATTCTTCATCATCAAGAGGTGTCCCTTATGTACGATGTCAAGAACGTAGTAAGAATAAACTAATTTCAATTGATTTCTCCTTTTAAACTAATAAACGATATTTATTGATTTTAACACATATATGAAACCGAAAAAATATTCTGATGTGATCTCCTTATTATTCATAATTTTCAATAATAGCAAATATTAAAACTATTATACAGAAAAATTTGTGAAACATTTTTTAAGGACGGTTCTCCATTTTTCGTTTCATTTTTGACAAAGAGCTGGAAACAAAATACAATTAAGTGTTTTACAAATCGGAAAATTTTCAATGAAAAATATAGTGATAAAAGGTGCCAGAGAGCACAATCTTCAGAATATTAATATAGAACTTCCACGGGATAAGTTCATAGTGATAACAGGACTATCCGGGAGTGGCAAATCAACCCTTGCTTTCGATACGATATATGCTGAAGGGCAGCGGAGATATGTGGAATCTTTATCCGCATACGCCAGGCAATTCCTCGGGCAGATGAACAAGCCTGATGTAGATTCTATCGAAGGCCTTTCTCCTGCAATATCGATCGAGCAGAAAACAACAAGTAAGAATCCGAGAAGTACTGTCGGGACTGTAACGGAAATATATGACTATCTCAGGTTATTGTTCGCAAGGATAGGTACACCTTATTGTCCGGATCACGGGATTAAGATTGAAGCACAATCTCCTGCAAAAATAGCGGAAAAGGCCGGGGCGGGAATGGAAGGCCTTGTTAATGTTCTTGCTCCTGTTGTCAGGCAGAAAAAAGGGACATATGAAAAATTGATCGAAGACTTGAACAAAGAGGGATATCTCAGAGTGAGGGTCAACGGTGTTATCCACAGAACTGATGAGAAAATAGAACTGGAAAGGTATAAGAAACATGATATTGATGTTGTAATAGACAGAGTTGACCCTAAGGAAACTTCCAGGATCACGGAAGCAATAGAGGGTGCTCTGAAACTTTCGGATGGCCTAATCCTGATATCAGATAAAGATGGAACAGACTCCATGTACTCTGCAAAGATGTCCTGTCCGAAATGTGATATCTCATATGAAGAACTTCAGCCCAGAATGTTCTCCTTCAATAGTCCCTTCGGTGCATGTGAGGTCTGTCACGGCCTCGGGATAAAAATGGATTTTGATCCCGACCTGATAATAGCTGACAAGAATAAATCCATTGCAGACGGAGCTTTGACCATATACAGGAATGCGATCGATGGATGGAGGGGACAATATGTTGGTGCGGTTGCAAAACATTTCGGGTTTGATATTTTTACTCCGATAAAAAACCTGACAGAAAAGCAATACAATGCAATTATGTACGGATCTTCAGAAAGAATTCGGTTTGAGATGAAAATGAAACAGGGAGATGCCAATTGGAGTTCAACCGGAAGCTGGGAGGGATTGATCCCCCAATCGGAAAGGTTATATAAACAGACCGATTCGGATTACAGGAGAAAGGAACTTGAAAAATTCATGCTGATCTCCCCCTGCCCTGCATGTAAGGGGAAGAGGCTGAAGGATAAAATCCTCTCAATCCTGGTAGGGAAAAAATCGATAATAGAAGTTACCGAATTATCAATAAAAAAAACCATTGAATTTTTCGAAAATATCAGGTTATCGGAGAAAAAATTTCTTATAGCAAAACAGGTTCTGAAGGAGATAAAAGAGAGACTTAACTTTCTTGATAAAGTGGGCCTGGGATATCTCTCCCTGTCAAGAAATGTAGGTACAATATCAGGAGGAGAAGCACAGAGGATACGTCTTGCTACACAGATCGGGTCAAATCTGATGGGAGTGCTTTATATTCTCGATGAACCTTCTATCGGACTTCATCAAAGAGATAACAATAAGCTCATTGAAACTCTCCATAATCTCAGAGATCTCGGAAATACACTTATTGTTGTAGAACATGATGAGGATACAATAAAAAAATCGGACTATGTTGTAGATATGGGTCCGGGAGCCGGTGTTCATGGAGGAAAGATAGTTGCAAAGGGAACGCCTCTTCAGATCGAGCGTTCATCTGCCTCAATAACGGGGAAGTATCTTTCCGGAAAGATGAAAATAGAATTACCGGAAAAGAGGCGGAAACCTGAAAAATATCTTGAATTGCTTGGATGTTCAGAGAATAATTTAAAAAAAATAGATGCAAGGATCCCGACGGGACTCCTTACATTAATTACCGGAGTCTCGGGGAGCGGGAAATCAACTCTGGTTTATCAGATATTGTATAAGGCTCTCAGGAGAGAGGTCTATGGTTCAAAGAAGAGGGCAGGGAAGTTTAAAGGGATCAAAATGGGTGATGAGATCGACAAAGTGATAATTATTGACCAGAGCCCGATCGGGAAAACACCGAGAAGCAACCCTGCAACTTATACAAAGGTGTTTGACGAGATAAGAAAGATCTTTGCCGAATTAAAAGATTCAAAGATACGGGGATACAAGCCCGGCAGATTCTCCTTTAATGTGAAGGGGGGCAGGTGTGAGGCTTGTAATGGTGATGGAGTAATTAAGATCGAGATGAATTTTTTACCGGATGTATATATTGAATGTGAGGAGTGCAAGGGAAAAAGATACAATAGGGAAACCCTTCAGATTAAATATAAGGGGAATTCTGTTGCGGATATTCTTGCAATGAGTGTCGAGGAGGCACTTGTTGTATTCACAAATATTCCACCTATTAAAGTAAAACTTGAAACATTGATAAGGGTAGGACTCGACTATATAAAACTCGGGCAAAGCTCTGTGACACTTTCCGGCGGTGAAGCGCAGAGGATAAAACTGACAAGGGAATTATCGAAGAAGGGGACCGGGAAAACTATCTATCTTCTTGATGAACCTACAACCGGGCTTCACTTTCATGATGTAAAAAAACTGATCAAAGTCCTGAATGATCTTGTGGATAAAGGGAATAGTGTTGTTGTTATTGAACACAATCTGGATGTAATAAAATCAGCAGACCACATTATTGATCTTGGACCTGAAGGTGGAGATGAGGGCGGGTATATAGTTGCAGAGGGGCCTCCTGAAAAAATTGCTTCAACAAAAAAAAGTTATACAGGAAGATGTCTTGACAGGATACTGAACGGGAGGGGCGGATGTTGAAAAAAAAGTGGCTAATGCTCTTCCTGAGAATTGCAATTAGCGGGATAATCATAGGGTATACGATTAAATTAATGTCAGATAAGTATGGCGGATTAGGGGAAGCGCTCGATCATTTCATGGCCGTATTCGGGGATGTGTTGTTTATATGGATATTCCCGGCATTCCTTCTGCATTTTATCGGCATGGGGTTGATGAGTATCAGATGGAAGGTGTTACTATCTGCACAAGGTGTTAATGCAGGATATGGCCAATTATATTCCATTAATCTTATGGCTGCTTTTTTCAATAATTTCCTACCCTCTACCATCGGTGGAGATATGGTGAAGGCGTTGGAAAGCAAAAGGATCGTCGGTGATCATACAAGATCCATAATGGTAATAATAATAGAGAGGCTGACCGGCCTGTTTGCCCTTGCTTTTATTGCTCTTACAGCTTTTCTGATAAAGGGAATTAAAGCAGATAGTGGTGAAGGGACAAATCCGGTTATTTTTGCAGTGTTGATAGTTCTTGTGATATTTCTGATTGTTTTATTCTCACATCCGAAGATATCCGGATATATTGTACGGGCGTTCAGGAGATTTCTTCCGGAAAAAATAGCAGAGATGCTGGGGAAAAGTATATCAGCCCTGACCGTTTATTATGAATACCCCCGTCATCTTTTCACTGCGGTCCTGATAAGTATTATATTTCAATTCAATATGGTTGTGTATTATTATTTTATATCAAGATCACTGGGGATGTCTCCCGGTTTTATCGATTTCATGTCAAAGGCCCCGATGCTTATCTTTCTTCTGATGACTGTCCCCTCAGTGAACGGTATCGGAGTGAGAACTGCTGTATTCAGAGGATTGATGAAATTTCCTGTTCCGGTTGCTCTTGCTGTCGAGGTAGTTGATATCGGGATGAGGATGTTTCTCGGACTTATCGGTGGCATATTTTTCCTCTTTCACAAAAGGGGTGGAAGAGAGACTGATCAAGAGTAATCTGTTATGAGTGTTGATCCTTCACATCTCGGAACAATTCCTGAAAAGCCGGGATGTTATATGTTCCTGAATTCAAAAGGGACTATCCTTTATGTGGGGAAAGCCAAGGATCTTAAGAAGAGGGTAAAGAGCTATTTCCAGAAAAAAGGGCTGGATATAAAGACCACAAGGCTTGTTGCAAGGATAGACAGTATCGATTTTATTGTTACCGATAATGAAGTGGAGGCTCTGATCCTTGAGAACTCCATTATTAAAAAGAATCAGCCGAAATATAATATTGACCTGAAGGATTCCAAGAATTTTGCTTTTATAAAGATCACGGATGACGAATTTCCCCGGATCACAATTGCCAGAAGAAGGGATTCTGATGGAGATTATTTCGGCCCTTTTGTATCCGGAGCTGCCCGTGATCATATACTAAAAGTGATCAAGAAAATATTTAAGATCAGAAGTTGTAAAAGGATGCCCAAAAAAGCATGTGTCCGTTATCAGATCGATCTCTGTACGGCACCGTGTATAGGTATTGTTTCCGAACATGAATATGCAAGACAGGTAAGGCTCTCAAAAATGTTTTTAAAGGGAAAATCGAAAGAGCTTAAAGAGGGATTATCAGAAGAGATGAAAAAGGCATCTGATGATATGAACTATGAATATGCACTCGAACTGAAAAAAAAGATCGATGCAGTTGAGTCTCTCTCGAGGAAACAGAAAATGTCGAGAGAGAAAAAATATGATGAGGATCTCATCAATTATATTATAGATAGGGATAGCGTTTATCTGATGCTTTTTAATGTACACAGGGGACTGCTGGAGAACAAGCAGGAGTTTGTTTTTGATTTCAAGAGAGATTTTCTCGAGGAGTTCATAATACAATATTATTCTGAAAATGATATTCCCAGGGAACTTATATTACCGGAACAAGCGGATGATTCATTATCCGGTTATCTTAAAAAGGTAAAGAATGGAAGTATAAGGATAGTAACTCCGAAAATTGGGGAGAAGAAGGCATTGTTAGATCTGGTAAAAAAGAACATTGAACTCACCTGGTTCGGCGATATAAAAACACTCGAGTCACTTAAAGAAAAATTAAATCTTGCCGAGGTTCCTTCGATTATTGAATGCTTTGATATCTCCCATATTTCAGGATCGTTCACCACAGCCTCAATGGTTCAGTTCAGGAACGGGCTCCCGGATAAGAGTAATTACAGAAGGTTCAGGATCAAATATACTAAAGGGATCGATGATGTGAAGAGTATCGGGGAGGTTGTTACCCGGCGGTACACCAGGCTTAAAAAAGAAGAGAGTGTTATGCCTGATCTTATCCTGATAGATGGGGGGCTTGGCCAGCTGAATGTAGCCCTGAATTCATTAAAAGATCTTAATCTTAATATTCCTGTCGTCTCTGTTGCAAAAAGGGAAGAGGAAATTTATATCCCCGGTGAACCAAAACATCTTAAGATGGCAAAGAGCGAACCTGCTCTTCAACTCATCCAGCGGATCCGTGATGAAGCTCACAGGTTTGCAATAACCTACAACCGCCTCCTCCGCAAAAAAGACCTCACTTCATAAACTAACTAAAATTTAATAAAACAAACACTTTAAGAACCGTCCCCGATATGTTTCTCAACATTCAGACCCAGCAGTCCAATAAATATTAATACTCCTGGGACGGAGGAAACAGTATTAATTGTTTCCTAAATAATTGATAAAATGAAATCCAGGCCCGGGTAATAAGAGCTTCGTATATCTATGGTTGATTTTATTTTTTCATATGCACATCGCGTTGGGGGAAGGGGATCTCGATGTTTTGTTTGTTGAATGTTTTGTATATTGCAGTGTTCAGTTCATCTATAACCTCTCCTCTGCTTGCCGGCTTTTCTATCCAGCAGAGAAGTTGAAAATCCAGTGAAGAATCTCCGAAGGCTCTGAACCTTACTTTCTGTTTCGGCACATCACAGACATTCACATTCTTTCTGGCGATTTCATTCAGGATTTTTCTCACTTTATCGATATCAGAGCCGTAGGCAACCCCGACAGAGATAGTGACCCTGTGTTTCTCAGAAGGCCCGCCACTCTCATTGGTTATTTTTGCATTTCCGATAACAGCATTGGGAATGGTTATTTCAATATCATCAGGAGTAAGAACTCTTGTACTCCTCAGCCCGATCATTGTAACTCTTCCCCGCTCTCCGGAGTCGAGGACTATAAAGTCACCTATGTTATAAGGAGAATCGACCATAATAAAAATACCGGAGAAGAAGTTTGCAAGTGTATCTTTTGCTGCGAAACCGATAGCGAGGCCTGCAATCCCTGCCGATGCAAGCCAGGCAGTAAGGTTTACATTCCAGATCAATAAAATAAAATATGTCCCGCCGCCGATTATTATCAGTTTTAAAGTGTTGTCAAAAAGTGGTATGGTTTTTTTCTGAATAAATCTGTATTTCCCTTTACTTTTTCCCAGCCAGTTCAGAATAATGGAAACTGTCCTGAAAAAAGCGGTTATCCAGAGAAAAGCAATAATGGTCTTCAAAATTCCTGACAAGATGAAATTCACTCCATCTGAAAGTCCGAGAGTCCTCACTGACCAGATGATCCCTGAGAGTGCTATTGTATAAAAGACAGGTTTGCTAAATGCTGCAACGATCTCATCATCAAGCTTTGTTTTTGTTTTTTTTACGATGTTTCTGAATATAATCTTATAAAGAAATCTTACGATCCAGGCAATGATCAGGGCAGAACCCAGAATTACCAGGGCTTTGGCATATTTATCCTCTAGAAAAATTGATATGGTTTTAATTATTTGTTCCATATGGATTAAATATCATTTTTTATGAAATTTTTCCATCTCAGCATAGGCATACTACTTGAAAAAGTTACTCACACTCTATTCAGGAATGGTGACTCTGTGTCCCGATTTATTCAAAAATGGTACCGTCCCCGTTCGTTACATTTTTTATTCAAAAACTTTTTGTTATGAATTCCTTATTCTCTTTTTTACAGATCATCTGAGCAACTGCTCTCCCTGACATCATGGCAGGTGGCAGCCCGCCGCCCGGTTCGACCCATTGTCCAATCATAAAGAATTTATCAAGTCCCGGAAGTGTCTTATCCATCTGTCCGAAGCCTAGTTCAGGAGTGAGTATCCACCCTTCAAAACTTCCTTTCCAGTTTCCTGTATATCTGATCACTGAGGCAGGTGTTGAAACATCTGTTACCTCTACATTATTTTTTATATTGCCAAATTTATCTTCAAGAACTTCTACTATTCTATTACTTATCCTCTTTTTTTCCTCTCTATACTTCTTACTGTCTTTTTCTTTCAGATCTATCCAGTATTTATAATTTTTAGTAGGGATAAGTGCAGTAATAGTGGTTTTCCCTTTCGGTGCCAGAGTATTATCAAAATTGAAAATTCTGAGACCGAGGTAGTTGATAGTAGTTAAATCATCAATTTTCAGGTTTCCAGGTACAGGGAGATATTGATTTGGTTCGATACCATTCATTTCCCTTTTTAATCCGAGAGATACCTGCATAAATGATGGGAAAACTTTATACTTGTCATAATATTTATCAATTTTTTTATCTTTGAACTTCCCGTCAAGCATATTGAAGATCGTATTAAAACCATCACCTGCGGAAACTACAAAATCTGCAGATTTTTCTTCTCCTGACGCCAGTTTGATCCCCTTTGCTTTTCCCTCATAAGTCAGTATTTTTTCTACTCTCTGGTTGTAATATATTTTTCCACCCAGTTTTTCATATCTGTCTGCAATGTTTCCTGATAATTTAAGTGATCCCCCTATCGGGTAGCCGGCCCCCTTGTTTGCCATCCAGGCCATGTTCATAAGGATAAACAACATTGCCATTTCAGGAACAAACAATGCTCTTATACCTTCACGTAAGAGGGGATTTTCAAACTTAACTGAAAAATCTTCAATGCTGAGTTTATGCCATTTCCTGAATGTATTGATGTAAGGGAGGAATTTGATCAATGTTTTTATTCCATCCAGCGGACCCATAACCTCTCTGGCCTTATTGACCGGCATTTTGAGTGTTTTAAGCCGCCTTATAGCTCTGGTGAACGATATGATAAGTGATTCATCTTCAGGTGCTTTTTCAAGAAGTTCAGATTCAAGTTTGTCAACATCAGTATAGAAATCTATATATTTATTACCATTTTTATCCCAGATCCTGTTGTATATTTCATGATCAACGAACTTCTGCCTCTTCATATTTATAAGTTCATTCCATAATGAGTAAAAATTGTTTTCGGGCGACGAGCCTACAAGCCAGTGGACACATCCGTCAAATGTGTAACCCATCCTCTCCCATCCGGTACACAATCCTCCGGGAATGTTATGGAGTTCATATATCTCAGTTTCATAACCATTCATCTGCAGATAACATCCGGATGAAAGTCCTGCTATCCCCGCACCGATTATCTTTACCCTGTTTCCCATAAACTCCTCCTGAAGAATTTTATTAAAATTTGTTCTGATAAATATGGCAATAGGGGGTGCCCCCTTTTTTCCTGTAATAGCTCTGATGGTATTTTTCAGCCTCCCAGAATTTTACAGATCTGCTCAGAACAGTAACAACATTCAACCCTTTATCTTTCAATATTTTTATAAGCTTTTCAGCTGTCCTTTTCTGATCTTCATTCTCATAAAATATCTCCGAGCGGTATTGGGTCCCGATATCCGGTCCCTGTCTGTTAAGCTGAGTCGGGTCGTGTGTGTTGAAATATACTTTTGCCAGTTCTTCATATGAGACTTTTGAAGGGTCGAATACAACCTTTACAACTTCAGCGTGCCCTGTTGTCCCTTCACACACTTCTTCGTAGGTCACATTTTCAGTAGTGCCTCCGGAATAACCTGCCAGTGTAGAGATGACACCATCCCTTTTTTCAAAGTGGTATTGAGTTCCCCAGAAACAGCCCGATGCAAAAACTGCAGTTTCGGTTCTTTTTTCAGTTTTTGCCGGGACAAAATTCATCGATACCGAATTTACACAATGTCTTGTGTCTTTGGATGTGTACTTTTCACCGAAAAAGACGTGCCCGAGATGGGCATCACAATTGGAACAGACTATCTCTGTTCTTCTTCCGTCAGCATCGGGAATTCTTTTTACTGCTCCCTTGATCTCATCATCAAAACTGGGCCATCCGCAATCTGATTCAAACTTGTCCGATGATCTGTACAAAGGTGCATCACATCGTTTGCATGTATATGTTCCTTCTTCTTTGTGTTTGTTATATTTCCCTGTGAACGGTTTTTCTGTTCCTTTATTTTCGATCACATATTTTTCCAGATCTGTTAATTTTTTATTTTCCATTTTCTCCTCGGCACATACCGGCATGGTTATTGACAAAATCATAAATAGCAAGATGTATTTTTTTTTCATTTTCTTCTCCCGAAAAATTATCATATTGCAAACTTTTTGTAAATTTCCTCTCCGGCAATAAAACATCTCCGAAGCTCTCAATTAATACGGAATTTGGTTTTATAAGTTTTTATTTGAACTGGCTAAAATTATTTTTTTTTGTATAATTATAAATTAAGTAATTTCATTTCCAGGAGAAGAAAATGAGAATAAAATCTATTGTTTTTATGATCGTTTTATTAAGCTTGTTTGGATTTGGACAGGAGAATCTACCTGAAATTTTAAAAAATTCAGGAAACAATAAGGATTTCCCTGACTCACCTTATCTTGTTATTTTTGATAAAACAGATGTAGAGATGAAAGAGTCGGGGCTAACCTATGTTACCGGGGAAGTATTTATAAAAGTTCTGAACAATAATGGCTCAAAAAAAATGATATCAAGAATTTTCGGATATGATCCTTTGAGCTCTTATGTTGATATAAAAGAAGCAAAGATCGTCAGGAAAGGGGGAAAAGTTGAAAATATCCCGCTCTCATCTGTCAGGAATTATACGGCACCTGCTCGTGCAATCTACTGGGGAGCAAGGGAAAAGATCCTTCCGGTAGGGAAATTGTCCCCCGGGGACGGGCTTTATGTGAAAACTTATAGAAAAGGTTTTACCTATGCTCTTCTTAATAATAAGGATGAGGAGAGATATACACCACCGATGAAGGGACACTTTTATGATATTGTTCCGTTCTATTCAAAAGTGCCTGTGAAACTTAAAAGTTATCGTGTTGAGATCCCGAACTCCAAAGAACTTCAGTTTGAAGTATACAACGGCGAAGTGACATCATACAAACATTTTGAAAAGGAAAAAAAAGTGTATTTTTGGAAGAAAGAGAATATAAAACCGTACAAAAGCGAAAAAGGGATGGTTGCTCCTTCTGATGTATTTACGAAGCTCCTTATGTCAACCTCACCTGACTGGGAGGCCAAGTCCAGGTGGTTCTACAATGTGAATGAAGATTACGGATCATTCGGATCGAACAGTGAGATCGATAAAAAGGTTAGGGAGATAATAAAAGGTTCCAAGGATGACTGGGGAAAAATATCCAGATTAACCCACTGGGTTGCTGAAGAGATAAGGTATTCCGGACTTTCTATGGGTAAGGGTGAGGGATACACTCTCCATAAAGGGACAACGATATTCAGTGACAGATGTGGCGTTTGTAAGGATAAGGCGAGTATGCTTGTGACGATGCTGAGGGCCGCCGGATATGAATCTTATGCGGCAATGACAATGGCAGGTTCAAAAATTGACAAGATTCCCGCAGACCAGTTCAATCATTCGGTAACCGTTGTAAAGCTGAAGGGAAAGTATCACCTCCTTGATCCGACCTGGGTACCTGGCGTAAGGGAATTATGGTCTTCTCTTGAGCAGCAGCAACAGTATCTCATGGGACTACCTGATGGGGCAGGACTAAAAACCACTAAAATAAGCCCACCGGAAAAACATTATTTGAGGTATAAAATATATTCCATTTTAAAAAAGGACGGAAGTATATCCGGAAGGGTTTCCATTGATACCGAGGGGCAGTCAGACTCTCTGCTGAGAAGATATTTAAAAAGCCGCCAGTGGAAATTTTCGCGGGAATACATAAAAGGAATAATCGGAGAACAAATAAACGGGATAAAAATATCGGATCTCAGATATTCCGATCCGTTAAACCTGGACAACCCTGTCAGTTTAACATTCAGGTTCTTTATTAAGGATTACCTTGTGTCTGCAGGAGGATACAAATATTTAAAGAGTTTTTCAGGAAATCTTCCGTTGAAGGGACTCCTTTTTTTCAATAGATTAAAAACAGATCTGAAAAAGAGAGAATACCCTTTCAGAATAAGGTGTTCCCAGGAGGTAACTATACAAGAGGAGATCAAGCTTCCTTCTGGTATGCAGGTGTATAAAAAACCTGAAGTTATAGATGTTAAAGGAGAAAATGTTTCTTACAAGGGCAGTATTAATAAAAGCGGGAGAACTTTAAAGATCGGTCAGAAGATCAGGTTTGCCAAAAGAATATTTGAGGTCGGTGAATGGAAGGATGTAAAGAATTGCATTGAACAATTCAATAAGTTCAAAGATCCAGTAATTCTTAAGGGGAGGAAGTGATCATGAAAAAAATAATCATACTGGTCCTGATATTTGCATCAGTTACATATTTATACCCTCTTCATAGCTTTAATGCCAGGTACCTTGAATTGGATATTAAATATACACTTGAAAAAGATGGAACACAGATATTTGATTATTTTCACAGGGTTAAACTTTTGAATTCCACAAGAGGATACGGTGAAAGTTTTATAAAATATAATCCGGATTTTCAGAGACTGGAAATAATCAGTTCCGAGACGACAATGGTGGATGGCAGGAAAGTGAAAACCCCGGATAACGGATACAACAAGGTCCTTCCCCATGAGGCCCGGAGATTTGCAGGTTTTTCCGGCCTCATAGAGATGGTTGTATCACATACAGGTATTGAGAGGGGAGCGGAAATTGAATTAAGGTACAGGCTAATTACAAAAAAGGGTTTTATCCCGTATTTTACCGGAAAAGAATTTTTCACAAAGAACGTTCCGGTTGATAAATACACCCTTACGGTAGAGTTACCTGAAGGGGAGGGATTGAGTTACAAAGTTTTTAACTATTCAATGAAACCTGAGAAAAAGTCCGGAGATGGAATAGTCAGCTATATCTTCAGGAAAAAGAATATCGCGGCTGACTGGAAAAATGCCTATGTGAAAAATTATGACCGGCCTTATATACTTTTCTCAAATCTGAAAACCACAGGAAAATTATTTCCTGAAATTACCAGCAAGAACAATACCTGTAAAGTTATTGAAGATATTATTTCCGGAATAAAAAAGAGAGGCCTTTCCAAGGGGGAAATGTTGAAAATCCTTAAGGAAAAAATAATTGATACTCTGGAAGATTGTCATGTAGGATTAAAGCTCTCAGGTTTTAAAACAAGGAGTATCAAAAATATTATAAGATCAGGTTATGCTACTTCCTGTGAAAAAGTAATCATAACAAAAATAGTACTCGACAGGCTTGATCTCAGGAACAGGTTGACCTTGGTTTTACCTGGTTTTGAGTTATCGGACAATCTATTTTCTTACCTGCAGTCTTCCGGGTGGATCTTTGTGGTCGACTCGTATGAAGGAGATATCTATGTCAATTCGTGCAAACCCGGAACTGATTTCAGGCTCACTGAATACTGTGGAATACCTCTGGTTGACATTGTTACAGGAAAACTCTTACCAGCCCGAAAATGTGATATGAAGGCTAACAGTGTGATCTTGAAGGGGAAGGTTTCACTAAAAGATAATAAATTTTCAGGGAATATCCGACTTTTAGCTTCAGGTTCTTTTTACAGTTATTCCGGGTTTTTAAAATCTAAAGATAAACTTTATAAAAAAACTGTGGGGAAAATATTCCCTGTCTCCAAAGTGAAAAATATAAAGATTCTCAGAGTGACATCCGGTTTTACGGAAATGACCGGAGATGTTGAAGCTGAACCTGGAAAATGGGAATATAAATCGTATCTGTTCCTTAAAAGTTTTAAAATTCCGGTGATAACAAAAAATTTGGTAAGCCGGGACAGCATATTGTATCCGCTGACTATCGGTAATTCTTTTATTATAAGGATTTCTCTTTCTGTAGTTATTCCGGATGGTTATTCCATTGATATGATCCGGAAAAATGAGAAGATCGATAATAGTGCAGGGATATATGAATATTCGGTAAAAGAAGGAAAAAAGAACCATATGAATATTGACCTGAAGTTCGGATTAAAGGAAAGGAAGATATCAAGGAAAGATTATCCTGCCCTGAAAAAACTTGTTGATAGTGCTCTTGATGGAGATTTCCTGATAATTCTAAAAAAGCTAAATAAACAGAATTAAAGAAGTTCCATTAATCGGGAGTATCCATTTTTGCTGACAGGAAGTGATTTTCCGTTCTTCATTTTAACTATTTTGCTCTCTTTGGAATATGGCTCGATCTTGGTCATATAATTAATATTGATAATAAATGATCTGTGTACTCTGCAGAATATCCTGGGATCAAGGTTTTTCTCAAGATTGTTCATCCTTTCACTTTTCAACCAGTATTTTTCTGCTGTGTGAAATTTTACATAATCATCACTGGCCTCAATATAGATCACATCTCCGGGGTCCAGAATTGTCACATTAATACCATCACGTATAAGGATTCTGCTCAAAGGTCTGTTATTATCCCTGTTGTTATCAACAAGTTTCCCGATCTTCTCCTGAGATCTGCCTGCAACCTGATCCATTATTCTTTTTACTGACTTATCGAATCTTTCTGCTTTGACCGGCTTTAGAAGATAATCCATAGCCTGAGCTTCGAATGCCTTAAGTGCATATTCATCAAATGCTGTAATAAATATTATTGAAGGGAGGTTGTCAGCCAGGAGTTCGATGACATCAAATCCGTCAAGTTTAGGCATTTGGATGTCGAGGAAGATCAGATCCGGATTATGTTCGTGAACAAGTTTTACTGCTTCGAACCCGTTTCCACACTCTCCGGTTATTTCAATTTCCGGATGTCTTTTAAGATGCTCCCTGACAGAGTCACGGGCAAGTTGTTCATCATCCACGATTATTGCTGTTATCTTTTTATTCAATTTCAGTTCCCCCCGATACAGGGATAAAGATCCTTACATTAAATATATTATCTTTTTTCCCGGTAAGGACACCACCTTCCCCTTTATAATATAATTTCATCCTCTTCTTTAAATTATTCAGCCCATGGCCCCGTCCTCTTGGTTTTTTGGTATTTTCTTCGTAAGGATTACTTATAATTATTACAAGGTGTTCCTCCTTACAAAGAGTTTTTACAGAAATAAGGCCACCTTCCAATAGTTGTGAAATACCGTGTTTTATACTGTTCTCAACCACAGGAAGAAGGATCAATGGAGGGACCTGAATGTCTGAAGTCCCTTCTCCTATATCAAATACCATATCCAACCTCTCACTCAGGCGGAATTTTTCCACACTCAGATAATTCTTGATATGTTCAATTTCCTCCCGGACGGTAGAATTTTTTTTAATGCTGTACTCGAAACTGTAGATCAGGAATTCGGAAAGGTGTGAGATCAATTCTGAAGCACGGTCCGGCGATTGTTTGATTAGGGGGCTGATAAGGTTCAGACTATTGAAAAGGAAGTGGGGGTGAATTGTTGTCTTTAATGCTTCAAGTTCAGACAGGCTTGCCTCAAGCTGTTGTTGAAGGATCTCTCTCTCTGCATGGCGAATCCGTTCGTTTGCGAGGGCCAGATAGTATATGAGAATTGAGAGGAGATAAGTAAATATTCCCATACCTGTAAGCAGTGGGATTGAAGAGTTGAATAGTTCTTTCCACTTTCCGGCAGGGAGGTATTCATTGAGCAAACCTGAATAACCTGAGGAAATCCCGATCCAGACTGCAAGGACCAGAATCATAGTAAGAGAATGTCTTACAATAAAATACAAAATGTCATTTTTTTCAAAAGGGAGCCCTTTACAGATATACCAGACAGAAATAGCGATCCCGAGGAGAAGGATCATGGGTGGTACCAGAAGAATTGTTGAGTCTAAGAAAGTTGATCCTGACAGGGTGCGGTGAAGGATTATTGTCCAGAATGCGACAGGGCTCCAGAGGAGCCCTGCAACGATCATATCTTTACCTGATCTGAAAGCCGGATGCATGTTAATTCTTTATTTCAACTCCACCCATTATTGCCTCTCCGGTAATAATGAGTTTTTTCTTTGAGCCATTGAGGGTCTTTGTCTGATCTGACATTCCTCCGAGGATCGGTGTTCCTTCCAGAACAACATCCCAACTCTGAGGAATTCTGATCTCTATCCCTCCCATAAGGGCAAAGGTGTTAATTATCAATTCATCACCTTCGAAATCACTGTCCCTGAGGTCAATTTCACACCCCCCCATGATAGCAGATATCTTTCCCCCTTTCAATTTCTTGTTGGAGTAATTGTACTCGCCACCGCCAAGAATTGCAGATATATTGATCATATCTCCTTTAACATCTTCATCCTTGGCAGTTTTATACTTCCTGTGATGTCCAAAGCGGGATCTGTAATTTCCTCCTGAGATTATGATCTTTATACCTACATAGATCAGGATCAAAGGCCAGATATCATGAAAATTGATATCTATATAATCCAGTTTGTTCAATTGGAGCAGGACACCGATAGATGTTAAAAAGAAACCCCATAAAATATCTTTAGAATCAAAATGAGTGACCATGATCTTAATACCTATAGCGATAAGGATCAGGGGCCAGAAATCCCAAATATCTATATCAATATCATAGCCCAGAGTTCCGAGAAGCATTACTACACCTGCTGCAATTATCAATATTCCGACAATAACTTTACCACTTACAAATGAAGCTTTTTTTTCTTCCATGTTACCTCCTATGTGTTTCATACTCATAATACTTCCTGAATTCCGGATTCGCCTCATCTTTTCGGTGAATGACCCCTTTTTTTCGGTAAATGCTATTATTCTGTAAATTTAAACCTTATTCCGAAGTAATATCAATTTCAGATAGGAATTAACTCCCTTTTATATTTGACAAAGTAAGCCTTGTAATTATAATAAAAAAATGGACAAAAACAGGGCCGATCCTCTGATAACGATAATTATGGCGACCTTTAACAGCAGCCGGACTTTGAAGTTAGCCATTAAAACTGTATTAGCACAGGATTTTTCTGATTTTGAAATATTGGTCATTGGAGATGCCTGCACCGATGATAGCGAAGAGGTAGTCACATCATTTAATGATAAAAGACTGAACTGGGTTAATTTACCGGAAAATTCCGGAAGTCAGGGTGTTCCTAATAATGAAGGCATAAAAAGAGCAAGAGGAAAATATATAGCCTATCTTGGGCATGATGATTTATGGTTCCCCTGGCATCTTTCAACCTTGATCCATTTTATTCAGGAAACAGATGATGATCTGGTTCACCCTTTGATTGGGGTCATCTCTCCCTCCGGGCTGAGCAGTATTGTTGGATCTCCAAGCAACGGAAAATCATATAATGATCATTTTGTTATGCCTTCAAGTTGGCTGCATAAAAAAAATATTATAAATGATTGCGGATATTGGGGTAACCACTTGAAAATGTATCTTGGTGTTGATTTCGAGTATTTGAGGCGGATTCACCGTAGTGGGAGAAATATTTCCTGTATTCCGAGGTTGAGCCTATTGAAATTCCCATCCTGGATGTGGGGAACTTATGCAAAGGATTATAATCCGGGACAACTTGAGTATTCCAAAATATTAAAAGAGGATCCTGAAAAAATTGAAAAACAGATCCTTACAGAATCTGCAGTTCTACTCGCACGTCAATCTAAGCCCAGAAAAAAAATAGGGCAGGTTATCAATGAATTATTCCGTGCTGTTAAATATGGTTTGAGAGATCTATATGGGAGGGACCGCTGGCCCCTCAAACAGATCCTGATCTGGCGGTTCCAGCGGTTCCGGAAAAAACTGAAAATTAAGCGGGGACTCTCAGATAGTTAATATCTCTTTTTGGTGACTGAAAATTTCTTAAACTATATATGGATAGAAGAACTCTTCCGGATGACTCTGAATATCATTTTCCTGATTTGCATTATTGTCGATCAATTTTTGTATATAGTTGCTGAACATCGGCGGGCGGTGTTTTGTCCCTATGAAAGTGTAATTATCACTATTTAAATTATTTATCTTTTCAATACGTTCCGGATGCCATAGGAAATCATCGTCCGTATATTCATTCAGGTCAAGAAGAGCAGCTTCCTCCTCATATTTACATTCAGGCCCGGCATAATTGATACCATCTGCACCAACCTGAATAATAAAATGTGACCCATGCAGTTTATCAAAATGAAGTTTCTCCGTGGAGTATCTTTCATAGGGGACCTGAATATTTAATCCGGCCGGAACCACTCTTTTCATTTCCTCAATTGCTTCCAGAACTCCTGTCTGATCAGCCTGTATCGGGGATTTGGTTTCCCAATCAACACAATACGGGTGAAAATACAACCAGTGTATTCCCGCATCGAATGCTTTTTTACCTACAGTGTGAAATTTGTGGGTAACCTCTTTCCGGGTTAATATCGATGCACCGATCTCAAGTTTGCTCCCCTCTTTTTCGATCCGGTTCCTCAGATTGCGGATCTTTTCAAGTGTATCTGTAAAATATTTCTCTTCTCTATCCTGCCAGTCATAAAGTGAAAATCTTATTGAAGTAACATTTTCGAGTAATGCATTCTGAATTCTCGGAAGATGGGTCATCCCTCCGTTAGATATTACTGCAATCTCTTTAAAACCTTTCTCTTTTGCAAGTGAGACAGCTTCGGGGAAATGGTTTATACAGGTGGCTTCGCCGCCGGACAGGATAAGCCCCGGTGTATTGTTCCCCAGGATACTGAAAAGCCTGTCCAGAAAAGGTATTTCCAGAGTATGTCCAGCTCTTCTCGAAACCTGATATGGACAGCCGGGGCATGCTCTGGTACATTTTTGAGTAAGGTCCACTTCCATGGTAATAGGGAATATCTCCTCTCCTCTCAGATAAGCGAGAACTTTATGTTTTTCGTTAGTGATCTTGGATGACGCGAATACATTTTGTTCTTTATACAATTGCTTTCTCCTTTGTTACAATTCCAGCTTCTTTTCTTATATTGATTAATGATCTTGTGACTTCCCAGGCCTCTTTAAGGCCGCATTTTGGAGTTGATCCGCCATTGAGATATTCGACAAATTCTTTTAATTCGAGAAACAGCGGGAAAGTTGTATCGATGGGGATTTTTTCATCGCCATTGATATCTTTGATAAGTATATGATCATCATATGAATCATGTAACCCGGCTGATCCTTTATCACCGTGAATTGTAACGCCACTCTTTTTATAACAATGAGCACCACTGACTGACAAGGATACAAAAGGGATATCGCCGATCATGGCATTGAATCCAACCGGGAGATCATCCCGGTTTCTCACTATTTTAACAGTGGAAATTTTTTCCGGGATATACCCCAGAATATGCTTAACAATAGTCAGGTCATGAACTCCCTGAGTCCAGAAAACATCCCCTCCGTGAAAATCTTTTACCCAATGATGCCTGAAAGTTGAAACCTGTTGTATCTCTCCGATACGCATGGATTCGGCTACAATTCGCAGAGCTTCTATACCGGGATGATAGTGCCACTTATGCATGGCAAATATAAATTCCTCACCTCCCAGATCTTTTAAAAGTTGAAAATCATTTCCCGATAAAAGGAGTGTTTTTTCACAGAAAAGAGGTTTTTTCCGTTTAAGCAATACAGAACTTACAGGTGTAAGTTGAGGGATCGGGACTGCAACTACATAACCATCACAGGGAGGAATACTATCAATTGTCGGGAAGATTCCTGCAGCACCGTTCTCTTTTGCCTTTTTTCGGGATTCATCACTGATATCTGCTACAAGAACTTCCGCTTTCAAACTCAGCAAATCCCGTAGTATATATTGTCCCCAGGCACCATGCCCCACTAATCCGATTTTCATTATGGGAACCTCCTTTAAAATCTTAACAGAAAAGGAAAATTATTGGCAGTATCATTTCTTAACAGAAATTCCAAATGTTTTGAGGAAAAGATGTCAATTATCTGCTTCCTTGTGAGAGTTTATTGATGTACTTTACTAATTAACATATAATAGCATGAATCATGGAGGGAAAATCACTAATAGTGTTGTCGAAAGAATAACTATCCTATGGGCGTTGAGCGAAGCGGCACTCGGCGGAATACTTCATGCGCTCAGAATTCCTCTTACAGGTTTGTTTATCGGTTCAAGTGCAGTTATTTTTATTTCACTGATCGGTTTTTATTCCACCAGTAGAAAAGAGATCATGAAAGCAATGTTCATTGTTCTTCTCGTAAAAGCAGCGATTAGTCCCCACACTCCTCCACTTGCATATATTGCGGTATCGGTTCAGGGACTATTAGGATCCGTCCTGTTCTATTCGAAGAAGCTTTATAAGTTTTCTGCAATTTTTCTGGGAATAATTGTACTGATACTTTCATCGCTTCAGAAAATAATTCTTTTAACCCTGATATATGGTAATAACTTGTGGAGATCGATAGATGAGTTCGGGAAATTCATTACGGAAAAAGTTCCTTTTATGGGAATGATAAGTGAGATAAGTTTATGGATAATAGGATCATATGTAGCGGTTCATCTTTTTGCAGGGTTGACAGCCGGGCTCATTGCTGCAGGATTGCCCGGAAGGATAAAAAAGGCAGAAATTAAAATCGAGCATAATGCTCTGGACATTCAAATAAAAATGTCCGTGAAGAGAAAAAGTGGCGGAAGAAGAAAAATGTGGATAACCAGCCCTTCTGGTATCATGATCTTTTCCCTTGCAGCTTTGATAATTGTATTAACATATGTTTTTCCCCATTTTTCCGAGAGTGTGGCTATGAATGCCGCAATAATGCTTGCAAGATCTTTTCTGATCATGAGTATCTGGTTCTTTTTTCTCGCACCATATGTACGGAGAGTTATCAAAAAAATATCCGGAAAAAAAAGTGGCAGGTATTCGGATGAAATCGGATATGTTATCGACCAGCTTCCTCTATACAGATCGATTGTATCTCATTGCTGGAAAATGTCTGAGGGAAAATATTTCCTGATAAGGATAAGAGAGTTTATTGTCACAACTTTTGCGTGTATATTTCGAATTGAGAACGGGAAAGGTTAATGGTTATAATCTTTACAGGGCCGATCGGGTCGGGGAAAACAACACAACTCGAAGAGTGGGTGAAAACCCGGAAAAATATCGCCGGGATACTCATGCCGGTTCTTGAAGGAGAGAGGCATCTCTATTCTATTTATTCCCGTAAACTGGTACCTGTTGAGATTCATGAGGAACTATCTTCCGATGAGATAATAAAAATTGGTAAATTTAACTTTTCAAAGAGAGTATTTGACTGGGGTAATAAGGAAATACTGTCAGGTTTTGAAGAAAACAACGCAATCATAATTGATGAAATAGGCCCTCTGGAACTTGAGAAAGCAGGGTTCTATTATTCTCTAAAGCATATCCTGGATAATAGAGATAAACTAAGGAATATAAACCTTATCCTTGTAATCCGGGAAGGGATGGTTGAGCAGGTTACAAAATATTTCAATATTGATGAATATAGCTCCGTTTCTTCTGCAGGTGAGATCAAGAGTCTGCTGAATTAAATAGATGTTAAGACGAAAACAGGTAGAATTTGACCAACATAAAAAAAAGGCAGTGCTGTGAGGCACTGCCTTCTTTATTAAATAAAACTTATTTACTATTTAAAATCGAGAATTCTTCCTGATGTCCAGGGAGCGTTCATCTTTTCAAGCTCTTTCTCAAGTCCTTTGATCTTCAGATCGATCTTTCTCAGGTCATTTATGACCGGCTTCATCTCTTCTGTGAGTATTTCCATTGAACTGAGCTGAGCTCCGGATGGAGCAGCTGTGGTTGCAAACTGAGCATACAATACCGAGTAAAATCTTGAAGTGATTGTTGTATTACTCGGAGGTATCTCCTCTCTGCTGGCTTTTGGCCTGTGTCCTCTGAATTTGAAGATAATATCATCAAGCTCCCTTTCGATCTTTGCTGCATCTTTCACAATTTTTCCGGATGCAGAGGGGACAGAATGAAGTGTTTGCCTAATCAATCCGATCTTCTCCTTCATATCGTCTACCGCATTGAGATTGCCCTGTATAACCCTGGACATCTCTGTGATCTTTTTGAGGAACTTATCCAATTCCGCCCTGTCCTTTGCAGGAAGTGTAGCGTTATTAAGTGTTTTTGTTGTAAATTCTACCGGCCCTGCTATCTTTGTCTCATTTCCTTCTATCACTTTTGAAATCGTCAGGTTGTATTTTCCGGGCATTGCAGGGAAACCATCCTCCTGTTTTGCCAGAGGATTGAATTTTTTCTTAAGCTTTACCGGATCATTAAAATTCATTGAGAGATCCCAATTAACACGGTTTATCCCCTTGCCGCCTTTCCTATAGAATTTTTTTACAATATTTCCGTCACTGTCTGAGATTGAAAACACAAGATATGGAGATAATTCCATTCCCTCTTCTCTCATCTCATCCCATGTCGGAATATATATCTTTTCTCCTTTCTTGAATAGTTTTCCTTCTTCTTTCTTTCTCAATGATTTTTTTGTTTTGTAAGAATCCTTGAGAAAATATGTGAATGTTGCACCATATTCAGGGTTTTTTGCATGATAGTCTGTTGCACCCTGGCCGTATTTTGGGCCGGTCTGAATGTATTGAAGAGAATCTCTTATGGCAAATATGTGAGCTTCTTTTTTCAATAAAGATGTATTCAACTCTCTCAGAGGTGAATAATCATCAAGGATATAAAATCCTCTTCCGAATGTTGCAAGTGCCAGATCGTTCATGTCGCGTTGGATCATGATATCCCTGACTGAGATGGTTGGGAGGCCGGATTTAAGTTGTGTCCATTTCTTTCCGGAATCAATTGTAAAGAAAACACCAAATTCAGTTCCTGCAAACATAAGATCTTTTTTCTTATGGTCCTGAGCAATAGTGTGAACAGTCCCGCTTTTCGGCAGATCGGAAGAGATCGATCTCCATGTTTTACCGAGATCATTACTTACAAGAACATAAGGTTTGAAATCATCTCTTTTCCTGTTATCAAAAGTTGCATAGATAGTGTTCTTGTCATATCTGGATGCCATGAGATCACTGATGTAAGTATATTTCGGTACTTCCGGAAAGGATGAATACATTTTCCAGTTCTTCCCACCGTCAGTGGTTATTTGAATTACTCCGTCATCAGTTCCTGCAATCAGGAGATTCTCGTCCAGAGTGGACTCATCAAGAGATATTATGGTTCCAAATTGAGAGGTGGAAACATCTTTTGCAACTGAATCAATTCCCCAATACTTTCCCATTACTTTCCATGTATTCCTGTCTGTTTTAGTGGTCAGGTCATCACTGATAACGGTCCAGCTGTCTCCTCTGTCGTCACTGCGGAATACTTTATTTGCGGCACAATAGAGTCTTGTATGTGAATGGTTACTAATGATCAGTGGAGTGTTCCAATTCCATTTGTAGGTTTTTTCACCCTTTCTCGGAACCGGTCTTATATATCTCCTTTCACCGCTTTTTCTGTCGTATCTGACCATAACACCATACTGAGATTCGGCATAAACGATATTCGGATCAACCGGGTCTACTGCAGACCAGAATCCATCCCCTCCGTTCGTTACGAACCATTCACCTTTGGTAACTCCGCCTCTGCTTATATTTCTGTTCGGGCCACCCATGCTGTTGTTGTCCTGGGTCCCGCCATACACATAGTAAAATGGTTTCGAATTATCAACAAAAACCCTGTAGAATTGTATTACAGGAAGGTTCGAGACATGAAACCATGCTGCACCTGAATCGTAGGTCACATAAACACCGCCGTCTCCTCCGATTATCAGGTTTCTTGTATCATCCGGATTTATCCAGAGCGCATGATCATCAACATGCCTGTTCTTCAGTCCGAGCCTTTTGAAGGTTTTTCCTCCATCCTCAGTATACTGAGTTCTGGTCTCAACAGAGAATACTTTGTCAACGTCTTTCGGATCACAGAATATCCTGCTGTAATATTGCCCGCTGCTTGAATGGGAGCTCATTTTATTCCATGATTCCCCCTGATCAGTTGATCTGAAGAATCCGCCCATCTTGTCTGCTGCTTCAAATATTGCATAGACGACCATTGGGTTAACAGGAGAGATAGCAAGTCCGATCCCGCCGATATGAACTCCGGGCAGGCCTTTATTTATCTTTCTCCAATTATCTCCGGCATCTGTTGTTTTATAAATAGTCGATTCTGGTCCGCCGCCTATCTTTGTATGTACATGGCGCCTTCTTTGTTCTGAAGAAGCGATGATAACATTCGGATTAGATGGGTCCAGAACCATATCGTTGATCCCTGTGTCCTCGCTGACTGTCAGGACCTTTTTCCAGGTCTTTCCGCCATCTGTTGTTTTATAAAGCCCCCTGTCACCGCCAGGACCCCATGCGGACCCTTCTGCTGCAACATAGACTATATTGGAGTTCAAAGGATTAATCAGAATTTTCCCGATCTGACGGGAATCTTTAAGCCCCATGTTTTTCCAGCTTTTGCCTCCATCGAGACTTTTGTAGACACCGTCACCATATCCCAATGCTCTCTGGTGGTTGTTCTCTCCGGTTCCAGCCCAAATAATATTAGGGTTCGCCGGATCAATCGCCAGAGCTCCAATAGAGTATGACCCGTATTTTTCGAATACAGGTTTGAAAGTGATACCGTTATTTGTTGTCTTCCACAAATTGCCTGACGCAACTCCGACATAATATTCGGAATGGTCTTTCGGATTAACTGCAATGTCTGCGATCCTTCCCGATGAATAAGCCGGGCCGATCGAGCGGAATTTCAATCCGTTAACGATAGGTTTAAAAGGATCTTCGGCCTTCTTTGTCGTTTTCCCTTTCGGGAGTATCGTTAAAGATAAGGCTAGAATGAAAATCATGAAAAATAAACTTTTTTTGTGCATTTTTTCTCCTGGTTTTAATCTAATAGATATTATACGAAAACTCAAATGTAATGTTTACTTTTCAAAAAATGAAAAATATGACAAAATCACTATATGGAAGCCGATAAAAATTTGAAGGCACAAATCTATTGCAGGAAATGATTGTTGTGAAAAATTCTTTAAAAAAAGAACTGAAAAAGTTGGCGGATAATCTATTGGGGGACCTTTCTATCTCCGCATTCGACAGGTTGATGTATGCAACTGATGCATCAGAGTATAGAAAGATCCCAGTTGCCGTGGCCAGGCCGAAAAATCTTGATGATATAAAAAAATTAATTTTATTTGCTTCTGAGAATAGGTTAAGTCTGATTCCTAGAGGGGCGGGAACATCACTTGCAGGCCAGGTTGTAGGAGCAGGGATCATTGTTGATATAGGAAAGTATATGAACCGTATTATTGAAATTAATACGGAGAAAAAATGGGTAAGGGTTGAGCCCGGTGTCGTACTTGATGAGCTCAATCTTGAATTAGCAAAGCATGGATTGTTTTTCGGCCCTGAAACATCAACTTCTAACAGATGTATGATGGGTGGTATGGCCGGCAACAATGCATGTGGATCACGCTCTCTTATCTATGGAAGCACAAGGGACCATATTCTTTCCATGAAAGTGCTTTTGTCAGACGGTTCTGAAGCGGAATTCGGATCATTAAGTGTTGATGATTTCAATAAAAAATTTAATTGCAGTTGTCTTGAAGCATCTTTGTATAGAAATATAAGAGATATTTTAAATAATAGAGAAAACTATGATCAGATAAAAGACCAATTCCCCAGGCCTGATATAACAAGGCGAAACACCGGATATGCAATTGATATACTGTTCGATACTATCCCGTTCGGTGGAGATCAGGAATTTAATTTTTCAAAACTTCTGGCCGGATCGGAGGGTACCCTCGCATTTACGACAGAATTGAAACTGAATCTTGTCCCCCTGCCTCCTGTTGAGAATGTTCTTGTTTGTGTACATTTCACCACCCTGAAGGAATCAATAGAAGCAAATCTGGTTGTCCTTGAACATAAGCCCCGGGCCATAGAGTTAATGGATAAATTTATCCTTGATTGTACAAAAAAAAACATTGAACAGAGTAAGAACAGATTCTTCCTGAAGGGAGACCCTGAGGCAATTCTTATTGTAGAGTTCGGTGCAGAGACTAAGAGCGAACTGACAGACAAAATATCAAAACTTAAATCTGATCTGAGAGGACGGAGGCTGGGGTACCATTATCCGGCAATTTATGGAGAAGATATTGATAAAGTCTGGTCTTTGAGAAAAGCAGGGCTTGGAGTTATTTATAATACACCGGGGGATCATAAACCGGTCTCTGTGATCGAGGACACTGCTGTTCATCCTGAAGATCTGATGGACTTTTTTAATGATTTTGAATTGATCCTTGAAAAATATGATCTTCAGGGGATATATCACGGACACATTTCAACAGGGGAACTCCATCTCCGTCCGATGATAAACCTGAAGGATAAAGAAGGTGTCAGGTTGTTCAGGGCTATAGCAGAGGATGTTGCCGTTCTGGTAAAGAAATACCGGGGATCGCTGAGTGGGGAACACGGGGACGGGATACTCAGGAGTGAGTTTATACCCATGATGATCGGTGAAAAAAACTATGAACTTTTAAAAAAAATAAAAAAAGCCTGGGACCCGCATAATATATTTAACCCCGGGAAGATAGTTGATTCTCCGTCAATGGATGCAGGACTCAGATATTCTCCTGGGAAACCTGAGAGGTCAATAGATACTTTCTTTGATTTTTCTAAAGAAATGGGCATAATCAGGGCTGCGGAAAAATGCAACGGTTCAGGTGACTGCAGGAAATCAAATCTGATTGGCGGGACGATGTGCCCCAGTTATATGGCAACAGGAGATGAGAAGAACACAACCCGTGCAAGGGCAAATATTCTCAGAGAGTTCCTCACTCATTCGAAAAAGAAAAATCCTTTCGATCATGAAGAGATATTTGATGTTCTTGACCTTTGTATTTCCTGTAAAGGGTGTAAGTCGGAATGTCCCTCCAGCGTGGATATGACAAAATATAAAGCTGAATTTCTCCAGCAATATTACAAGTCTCACCGGATACCTCTAAGAACCCGCCTTATAGCCAATATAACATTTTTCAACAGATGGGGAAGTTTTTTACCCTCTGTTTTTAATTTCTTTATTACTACACCACTGATCTCAGGTGTCATAAAAAGGGTGGCAGGGTTTGCCCCTGAACGGGTTATACCAAAGTTGTCAAGGATCACACTTAAAGCTTGGGCCCTTAAGAACATGAGCAGGGAAGAGAGTTCAAACGGGGTTGTCTATCTGTTTGCGGATGAATTTACAGATTATAATGATACTGAGATCGGGATAAAAGCAATAACCTTACTCCGGCAGCTTGGATATCAGGTGATAATCCCAAAACATCTGGAGAGCGGGCGAACTTTTTTGTCAAAAGGGATGGTGAAAAAAGCATCAGAGACAGCAAAAAAAAATATAGTCCTTCTAAAAGATATAATTTCAGATGATACACCTCTAATCGGGATAGAGCCGTCAGCAATTCTCACTTTCAGAGATGAGTATCCGGAATTGGCCGGGCCTGAATTAAAAGAGAGAGCCGGAATTCTGGGGAAGAACTGCCTTATGTTTGATGAATTCATTATAAATGAGATAGAAAAAGGGAAGATCAGGAAAGATCAGTTCACTATCAGGCCTCTTAGAATAAAACTCCACGGCCATTGCCACCAGAAATCACTGGCATCTACAGAGCCGACAAAGGAAATGCTCTCCTTTCCTGAAAACTATATTGTGGATGAAATCCCTTCCGGGTGCTGCGGGATGGCAGGTTCATTCGGTTTTGAGAAGGAACACTATGACCTTTCGATGAAAATCGGAGAGTTAGTTTTATTTCCTGCGGTCAGGGACGCTTCTGCCGAGATCATAATTTCCGCTCCCGGAACAAGCTGCAGACAGCAGATCAAGGATGGAACCGGCCGGAATGCCCTCCACCCGATCGAAATCTTCTATGATGCATTGAAATAATTTTTGGCTTTCGCCATCACCTTAGCCCCAGCATTCAGCCATCAGCCCCAGCCAAAAACATAATATACAGTAATTCTTTTTTTAAAAATATGTAAGTCTGTGATATATTTGGTACAACTATGAACATTCCGTGTGATCCTGGCATTCCGGAAGCGGTATCGGAATGGGAAGGGTAAACTTAGTTTATTAAAAGAATAACAGAGGTGAGAATATGAAATGTAATATAGGAAAAAAAGACAGAATGATAAGGATTATAGCAGGACTTGTAATCCTTGCAGTTCATTACATTTATTATTTTGCTACAGGATATTATTGTGTATGGGCCAACCTGGCTTTTATCCCATTACTTACAGGAATATTCAGGTTTTGCCCGGCTTACTGGCCGTTTAAGATAAATACTGATAAAAAGTAAGAATAGTATAACTACGGTATATTAATATTTTAATCCGGGAGCATGTTTCCCGGATTAAAATATTAAATAGTTTTAAAATATTCTTTTAGAAATCAATGGAAAAGTCCGTGTTTTTTAATGCTATAGTTCTAAAATCAATTTTTACATCTTATATGTAAAAATTTCTGAAATGAAAAAAATGTAGAAAACTATTGAAATATATAAAAAACATTATTATAATTGGGTTTATCTTACAGGAGATGTAGAAAATGGCAAAAGTTAAAAGAAAAGTGATCAATATCTCAGTTGGTGAAAGGACAAAAATGATGCTGTGGGAAGTAGCAAAGTATTTCAAGATCCGGGAATCTGCATTTATTGAAAAGGCGATGAATGATCTTGAAAGTGAAGAAGTTCGTAATGACTTCAAAAAGTTTTGTGAACTAATGGGTTACAAGAATATAGAAAAGTCCGGTGAACACAAGCCTCTTTTCATTCAGGAATCACTTATCTATAGAATTAAAAAAGACCATTTTGAGTATAACCTGAAAAACCAGACTATATTTATTAAATATCTGATATATTTTTATTACAATAAATTTGTTGAATCGATTATCTGATATCCTGAAAGATTGACATCAGAATGCGTCGGAGAACTTTTGCTTTTTCTCTTTTCTGTTTAATTTTCTTTATTTCTCCTTTGTTTTCAGGGAATTTCGTAAACATTTCAGATGTCAGGCCCCCTTTTTTCATCCTGAAGATCCCTGCAGGTTATAGCCGGATAAATAAGGGTGGAATTATCTATTCAGAAACAGGACTTGAAGTAGGGGAATTCAGGATATTAGATATCTCCGGCAAAAAAGCTCTATGTGAATGTATTGATCATTCAACAGATGTGAACAATGAATGCTACATAAAAGTTGGCAGTGATCCCGGAACGATACAAAAACCGATAAGAAAACCAATAATAAATGAACCGGAAAAAAGAACAGCAGATCAGTCAGAGATAATTAAAGTTCGTGGTATCAGGTTCGTAAAGCAAAAAAACGGGATTTTTTTTACGGAGAATCCGGTGCCGGCTTCAATGATCCCGGATATATCTTTTTTCGGAATAAAGAACTTTATGAAAAAGATCGAAAACAGATATGACAAAAAATGCAAAGTAAACTATCTTGAAGCAGATGAAATAAAAGAGTATTTTGTTCAAAGAGAAGAGAAAATCATGCTTGGAGTAAAAAACGGGTTACTTGTCATCGTTTCCTTTTCAGGCTCAGGGTTTAGAGAGAATCGTGTCTCTGAGAAAATATTAAGTCAGCTTAAATATGAAATTTATATTCCTCTTAAATTGAAGAGGTTGTAGCGGGGAAGGACATTTGAAATATTGTAAGAGTTGCAGGCGCTTTGTTGCACAAGAGAAAGATATATGCCCTTTTTGCGGATCAACTGAATTTAAAACACTCTCTTTTACCGGAAATGATAAGGAGACTTTTACAGTTACATGTCCTCCCGGGGAAGAGATCATATTTAATAGTAAAATTTACAGGATCAGAAAAACCATAGGACTCGGAGGTTATGGTGTGATCCTTGAGGTAGGGGAGGATAACAGCCGGGAAATTTTTGCCATGAAAGTTCCGTTGACCTTTGAGCATTATTTCGGTTCAGGTAGTATTTACAGCATAAGAGAGTTGGAAAGCTCAGAACAATCTATCAAAGATGAGATCGAAGTTCTGGAAAAGATCGACACAAACAGGACTATAAATGTTTTTTCACGGGGGCAGGCTGTCTGTATCATAAATAAATCTGAGAAAACTTTTCCTGCAATTCTGATGGAACTGGCGATCTGTACACTCAGGGATATTATCCTTCTTGAAGCTTCCGGTAAAATTGAGATATCATTTGCAGAGAAGCTGGAAATGACATCTCAGATAGTCAGTACCATTGCTGATCTTCACAGAGTCGGGATCATTCATAGGGATATTGCACTTGAAAATATTTTTGTAGTGAATCGGGGCGGTGAGATAAAATATGTTATGGCTGATTTCGGGACATCACGTGAAGGGGTCAGAAAAAATAGTGAAAAGACCTCCGGAGTTATAGGGCGGGATAAATATCTCGATCCATTAAGGTTTGATAAAAGATACAAACGGGACCCGAGAGTGGATATATTTACTTCAGGAATTGTTATTACAGAGATATTTATCGGGAATCTCTGGGATAATATAATTTTCGAACCTCTTTATGAGATAGATTTTGAGAGAGAGTTTCTTAAAAGTTATGCTGCAGGTCAAATTGATGGAAGGCTTGTTAAATTTATATCAAAAGCTCTCAAGACAGATATATCAAAACGTTATAAAGATGCGGCTGAAATGGAGAAAAAACTTGAAAATACTATATCGAGGATAGTCAGATCCGCCACTGTCAGAAAAGTTGTCAGAACAGTGGACCTTATCTACAATATACCTTTTCCTCCAAAAAATGATTCCCCCGAAAAGGATAGTTTCATTTATTTTGAAAATCATAAAAAGATCAATCTTGATATTAACCTCAGAACTGTAATTGTATTTCGGAATGGAAATATAAAAAAAGTCAGTTTGAAGCGAACCCCATTTTTCAGAACTTATTGTGACGGGGATAACGTCTATATAGTGCCTGATCGGAAGAGACTTGAGAAAGAGTTCAGGTTATTCAGAAGGGAAAGATTCCGTGGCGACAGAGGGATCCTCTATTTTACCGGTAAACTGAAAATAGAGAGCCGGTCAATTGTATTAGATCCAATAACAGGAGGGCTACATTAATACCAGATCCATATCATCATTCATCCGTTTGGGTTCAGAAATATAATAAAATAAATGGGAAAAAGATTCTTTTACAAAAGGTTTTTTAAACGTATGAGAAAAATCGGTATGTTCAAAGCCGTGATCTGTGATGAAAATGAAGAATATGGCTTCCCGTTTATAATTGAAAAGTTTTTAGCTTTGAAAAAAGCACTTCTATTGTTACTTCTGATAATATTCGTTTATGTTGTGATCAGGTCTCCTTTCCCACCTCCTGAGATAAATTATGTAATTAAAGGCCCTGTAATGCCGGAGAGAGTTGATGAGTTTGGTATGACCCGATTACATAGGGCAGTGATCAACGGGAATATCAATATTATTAAAATTTTGATCAGAAACGGAGTAGGGCTTAACAGGACAGACAACTATGGTTGGAGTTCGTTACATTGGGCCAGTTTTCTGGGGAGAGAGGACTTGATGGAAATTCTGATCTCAAATGGAGCAAGAAGAGATTTAAGGTCGACTTCTGACTGGTTCGTTTTTAAGAAAGGGAGTCTCCCTGATGAAGTGAAAAGGAAATTTTAGTACTACTCACTTCCTTGTTTTTCATCTATACACTCTTTGCATAACCCGTAAAAATCGAGCGCATGCTGTTTTATTTTAAAGTGATATTTTCTTTCAAGTTTGTTCTGTATCTTTTTGATCAGCATGGTTTCTTCATCCAGGAAATCCCTGTACTCGATGACCTTTGAACATTTTTCACAGATAATGTGATGGTGGTGATCCGTTTTTTCGTTTGCGATCTCATACCTGCTGTGTCCGTCACCGAAATCATATTTCTTCAGTATTCCCAGCCTGACACAAAGTTCGAGTGTCCTGTAAATTGTTGTAAGTCCGATATCAGGGGACCTTAAACTGAGATCATTAAAGACCTCTCTTGCATTCGGATGTCCTCCAAGTTGTTCAAAAACAGAAAGGATCGTTTTCCTGGGAGAGGTTATTTTGTACCCTTCTTCTCTTAACCTGTTTTCCCAGTTGCGGATCCTTTTTCTTCTCATGGTCAGTGGTCACCGCAATCATGTCCATGCCCGTCTTTGCCATGATCACAATCGCTTTCTCCTGTTTCAAGTTCTCCGTTGAGGAAATTGTTTATAACATCATCAATGCTTCCGGATACTCCTACAATTGGTTCCACTCCCTGATGATGAAATAAAGTGATCGCTTTCTGCCCCATCCCTCCCGAAAGTATGAAATCAACTCCTAATTCACTCAGGAATTTAGGTAAAAATCCCGGTTCATGTCCCGGATTTGCTATAACTTCCCTTTTCAAAACTTTCCCTTCTTCAGACTCTACCATTGTGTAAGATGAGCACCGTCCAAAATGCTGTGCTACTATCTCTCCTTCAGTTGCAATTGCTATTTTCATTCTTCCTCCTTGATTTTATTATACATTTCACCGTCAAGTGATTCAAGGTATTGGTTTGCGAGGTCTTTCTGAACGTAGTCAGTTACTTCCAGATCGATCTTTCTCAATTCGTCTATTTCCATAAGAGCTCTTTTTATAGAGATGGATAACTGGATCCCGATCGGGCACTGAAAAACAGTCGGCCTGAATTTTAAACTGACCTCACCTTTATCCTCATCTATTTTTATGTCATAAATCAATTTCAGGCTGTAAATGTCCTGCCTTAGTTCCGGGTCTTCAACAGTTTTTAATTTTTCTATGATTTTATTTTCCAGTTTCATTTTGCGTCCCAAAATAATCTGTTATTTTTTTATATATTTCTGCAAGGGGTTCTTTCAGTTCCCGGCATTGACCGGACGGGATCGTTCTTTTTGATATTTGATCAATTATGCAGAAACTATGCGGCACCTTACCTAATATGTCTATATTATTCTCTTGTGCGAACTTTTCTATCTTTTTTGTATTATCTGAATTAACATCATACTTGTTGATCACAATTCCGCTCTTAACCTTGAAATGATCGCTGAGCTTAATTATTCTCTTAAGGTCGCTGATCCCGGAGATGCTGGGCTCAGTTACTATAATTGTATAATCTGCTCCTGAAAGTGCTGATGTTACAGGGCAACCGATCCCGGGAGGGCCGTCTATCAGAATATATCTCGCTTTCACCGACTCAGCCAGGAGTTTTGCCTGATGTTTTACCATTGTGACAAGATTTCCGGAGTTCTCCGCTCCGGGGTCGAGGCGGGCATATACAAATTTTCCATATTCTGTATCTGATGAGAACCATTTTCCAACCATCACCGGTTCCATTTTTATGGCATCTTCCGGACACCCGAGTGAACACAATGTACATCCGTCACAGGAGAGTTGATCTACTTTATGTTGACCGTCAATAATATCTATTGCATCAAATCTGCAGAGGTCCATACATATTCCACAATTGATGCAGCTTTTGCTGTCTATTTTAGCAACCGATTTCCCCTCGAAATCTCCACCTTTAATATTTTCCGGATTCATCAGGATGTACATGTTTGCAGCATCGACATCTGCATCAGCAATGATCTTATTCTGAAAGAGAACTGCCAGAGATGAAGCAATTGTGGTCTTCCCTGTTCCCCCTTTCCCGCTTAATATTACAATTTCTTTCGGTTTATACATTACTGATGTCCTCATAAAGTCTTTTCAGTTTTTTTTCAATACCGGGTACTGTATCGATCAAAGATATTCCTTTTGAATATGACTTCTGTATCTCCAGTGAATAAGGGATCCTGAAAATAACCGGAATCCCGTTTTTGCGAAGAAATTCTTCCGTTGCCTTGCTGTCTCCGCGATCTTTATTGATAACAACCCCTGTTTTCTTCTCAAGATTCTTTACGATCTCTACAACCAGTTTCATATCGCTGAGTCCGAAAGGAGTAGGCTCAGTAACGATTATTACATAATCAGCTTTTTTGATGCTCTCAACAACAGGACATGAAGTTCCGGGAGGTGAATCGATTATGGCGGTTCTTTCCGGATCCAGATGATCTTTCATGATGCCGCTGATCAGAGGAACACCGGAGGGTTCTCCAATATTCAACTTCCCCTCTATGAAATTTCCTTTTAAGAATTTCCCTTTGCGAATAACACCTATATTTTTTTCCACTTCGATCAGTGCTTTGTCAACCGGGCATACAAAACTACAGACACCGCAGCTGTGACAAAGTTCAGGAAAGAAGAGTGCTTTTTTTAGTTGAGGAAGTATGGAAAGAGCGTTGTAAGAACATGCCTCGGCACATTTGTTGCAGAATGTGCAGATGTTTTCGTCAATTTCGGGAACGGGGAGGCCGTATTGAATCTCCTCCGATATGTCTGGTTTGATAAATATATATCCGTTTGGTTCCTCAACATCAAGGTCGAAAAAATCTACTTTTTCAAGACTCATTGCCAGAGAAGTCGAAAAATATGTTTTCCCTGTTCCCCCTTTTCCTGATATTACAGCAATTTTCATGACAATTGTTCCGGGCTATTTTTCTTTGTATTTCCGGACAGCATTTTTGACGGTTCCTTCTGTGATAACAAAGACTTCCACGCTTCCTTCCTTAAAGACCTGCTCAGCTTTAGGTCCCGGCTGTGCGCCGATAGCGAGGGTGCACCCTTTTTCAACTGCAATCCCGGCTGTTTTAATTCCGACCCCGTGTCCTTCATTTCTGAATTGGTTCTCTTCTACATTTATAATAATATCATTCTCCATGTCGTAGACCATGAAATAATTTCCACGGCCGAACCGTGTGTCGATCCTTGATTCTATACCGTTATCTTCGCTTATAGCTATGAATGCCTTCATCTCTTTCTCCTTCTTCTCCGCATTTTGACTGGTGTCCCGCTCGATCTTCCTCCGGAAAATATATTAAATAGTTTAACTAATCCAAGTGCTGCTGTGCCTATTACTGCAGCAAACTCAATTGTTTTGTGAACTTTTATGTCAGTTGATCTTCTTTTTTCTATTCCGGTCTCTTCAGGGAGATCGATCAATTCTCCCTCAACGACTTCAATATCTTCTTCGGCCTGTTCTGAGATTATCCTATTTTTTTGTATCAGGTTCAATTTCTTTAAGCCTGTTTTTCAAGAATTCCAGGTTTTTTTCGAGTGATTCAACTTCGCTTGAAAGATATTCCTTTTCATTCATTTGAAATGCGGGAGTATCATAACCGTATCCGCCTCTGTCGAATCCTCTGCCTCCGAATCCTCTTCCTGCTCTCTGACCAAAGCCCATGCCGCCCCTTCTTCCGTAGCGGGGTAGTTCATTGCCGACACATGGCCCCATTCCTCTACCTGTCCCGGGTCCTGCTCCGTTCGGTCCTGTTCTGTCTCTAAATGGCATAATTCACCTCCTAAAATTTATTTATTTACTGCCTTTTTATAATGTGTTCCATCTTTTCTAAGCAATACAGCACCGCAATGCGGACACTTCTCGTCCATGCATGGTGCTCCTCTCCGCTTGGGCGAAGTATAGTTGCATTTAACGCAAACACATTGTCCGGAAGGCCCTGAACCATCTTTCCCGGATGTTCTGTTTCTTCCCATACCACCCATACTTGAATTTCTCATCCTAACTCCTTTAAATGAAAATGGTTTTCATTATCATTACAGATAATAATACTTTTTTCTATAAAAATCAACATAAAAATATTAATTTTATATAAGTGTGAAATATATAAAAAATATTGATAAAAAAATGTTTGTGAATTATAATGTAAGAGATGTGGAATTTGTCATTAAGAAACAGAGGAATTGTCATTAGGAATAGTAGAGCTTGTCAGGAGGAGATATGTCAAAAAATCTTATGGCTCATGAATCGGCTGTTGCAAGTTTCAAAATGTTTTCTCAGATGGTATTGATCTCATTTCTCTTCTCAGCATTGATACAGATTACCCTGATTATCATTTTGATCCTTCCTGGTTTTAAGGATCTGAAGTCCGTAAGGATTCCCCCGAACGGACAAACTATAACCACAGGTACAATAATTAAATTCCTGAGTGGGATAGGTACCGGTATTTCTAATACTACTTCCATACCTGATGAATTTGTTCCACTTTTTTCTTCAAATAAAAAATTATCCGGCTTTGTAAAAAAGGGAAATCGGATCAATGCTGAAATTTTCAGAAAAGTATTAAATTCATTATATGGAGGTTATTTCGAGAAATTTCCTGATAAGCTATGGAAGGTTTTTAAAAGTTCCTCTTATGTATATTCGTTCATGTTCTTGTACATATCCTATTTTTTACTAAAATCTCAGGGAGTAAAAGGAGACCGATTTTTGAGAGGGACAAGGATTCTTACAGAAAAAGAGATGGAAAAGAGGCTACGGTCATGCTGCTATGCCGAATCGGTTTCCGAGGGGTGGGGGATGAATCTAAAGATAGGTGATATGTTCCTTCCCAGGGAAGCCGAACAAAAGCATACTCTTATCCTTGGTTCTACAGGGACTGGGAAAACTGTGTTTTTCAATCAGATTATCGGCCAGACCATCAAGAGGCAGGAAAAAATATCTGTAAATGAAAAATCGATCATTTATGATATAAAAGGTGAACTTTTGTCAAAACATTTCAGGCCCGAATCAGATGTAATATTCTACCCTTTTGATACCAGGAGTACCGGTTGGAGTTTTATGAATGAAATAAGGACATATGCTGATTTTGATGTTATGTCTTCAAGCCTCTTTGAACCGCCAAAAGATTCGAAGGACAGTTATTGGTATAATGCCGCTCGTGATATTTTCAGGGCCGGGTTGTATTTTCTATATTCAGAAGCTTCCGATGGAGATAGTGAAGTTAAGGTTAGTAATAGTAAAATATGGGATTTTTTCACCCTTCCTGTAAGTGAAATTTCGGAGATCCTTATTGCCGGGCTTCCATCCAGGGAGAAAGGGGCATTAAAACATATTGAAAATCCCGGATCTCCGCAGTCATCAAGTGTCCTTTCAGTTCTTCAGGAGAGAATTTCATTTTTTAAATATATTTATGATACAGATGGGGACTTCAGCTTCAGGCAATTTATCAATGAAAACAGGAACAGAAATCTTTTTCTCCTGAACATCAAACAAAACGATTCTGTTTTTCGTCCGTTGATGACTTTTGTGATCGATATAATGATACGGGAATCGCTCAGCCTGCCGGATATAACATTGCCGGCTGACAGGAGGATCAACTTTTTTATAGATGAGTTCGGTACTCTGTCTAAAATGTCATCGGTTTTTGACTTTTTAACTATGGCGAGGGCAAAAGGGGGAGCTTTATATGTTGTTAATCAGGATTTGGGAGCGATCTCTGACATATACGGGAGAGAAAAAAAGGAGACATTTTTCAATAATTTTAATACAAACTTCATCTTTTTATTGAATGATCCCACAACTGCAGAATTTATAAGCAGGGCTTTTGGTGAACAGGAATTGATACAGAAATCTGGGGACAGACAGATCTCTCCGAACTCTCTCGGTGATACGTATACCCATAGAGAACAATATAAAATAAATAAGGTTGTACTTCCTTCACAATTTATCGAACTGGAACCTTTCCGTTGCTATTTTAAATATTCCGGTGTAGGTTTTACAAAGATCGGGATAGAAAAAAGGTTTTTTGATTCAAAATTTATTCCTTATCAGGAGAAGGAGTTTAAGATTCTGAAGGATGAATCAGATGGCTGTAAGAATCAAAATCACAGGATCTACAATATCTAGCTTGAATAAATTGAAAGTTTTGCGGAGATATTAAAAAATTTTCTATCCTTTTTTATCATTTCCATTATTTGTATGCAGGAGATGTTTCCTGCAGGATTAACAACATTTTCGGGATAGTCTGTATCCTGTTCGATCTTTGCAGGTACTTTCTTTTTGTTTTCTTTTTCATCAGGGGGAAAATTCTTCATTTGCTCCTCCGAAGAGAATATAACACATGAATTCAATATATTCAACATTATAGACAAAAATGTTTTCTTTGCCATTTTTCATATGTTTATTTTTTCCCAGTTTTGTTTTATACTATCTTAGTAAATCGGAGGTTACCATGAAAGGAATGAAAATCGTAATAATTCTGGTTCTTATGATCGCTTTCTCCATCTGGCTCGGAAGCGTTGAGACTGGAACTGATTTTGAATTAATGCTTCAGAAGGCATATAAACACGGAACACTCAGGGTGATCCTGAATCTCGATATTCCTGATATAGATAAACTTACTGAAGTATCAACAAGTATAAGAACAGGAGATACCAGTCCCATGGCGAGGCAGGCTGGATTTAGTGCTGACCTTGAACTTGAGAAAGGTATAACTGCTGTTTCAGAGAAGGTACTTTACAAGCTAAATAATACGAATTACAGGATCGTCAGAAGGTATTCTACAATTCCTTTTATGGCACTTTCGGTTTCACCGGAAGCAATGTTACAGATAAGATCAATGAATGAAGTTATATCAATTTCAGAGGATAAACTTATCCCTCTTCCAAAGGCTAACACTCTGATTCCTGAAGATAGCATTCCGGGTAAGCCTTTGCTTTCTCAGTCCACAGAGATAATCGGTGCTAAAAAAGCATGGGGATTCGGAATAACCGGTGCCGGATGGTACATAGCTGTCCTTGATACCGGGATCAGGGCGACCCACGAAATCTTCACAGGGAAAAATATTGTTGAAGCTTGTTATTCTGCCGAGAGAGATTGTCCGAACGGAGCATCATCAATGACAGGGCCAGGATCAGCTAAACATTATTATGAATATGAATACTTAAGTGGTTATGATCACGGGACACATGTCTCGGGGATAGCAGCCGGAAATAACGGGAAAGGTAAAGCGGGTGTATCAAGGGATTCGGATATAATTGCTGTGCAGGTCTTCTCATATTTCCCGGCCGAAGATGATATCCTGAGCTGGAGCTCTGATCAGTTAAAGGGACTTGAATATGTTTATAGTTTAAGAAACACATACAATATTGCTTCAGTGAACATAAGTATTGGTGGTGGTGAATATAGTAGTTTTTGTAATGGAGGCTCATACGATACAGCGATAAGAAACCTTAAAAACGTAGGTATTGCAACCGTTATTGCATCGGGTAATGAATATTTATGTAACGGGATATCTCACCCTGCCTGTTATGAGATGGCGATTGCTACAGGAGCTACATACAAGAATGACGTAATGGCAGGTTTTTCGAACTGGAAAAATGGGATGGTTGATCTGTTCGCTCCAGGTGTAAAGATTGAATCTGCTGTTGCTTCAGGAGATCTTAGATATGAGAGCTGGAATGGAACTTCTATGGCGGCTCCGCATGTTGCAGGAGCATGGGGGCTTTTGAAACAAATGGATATGAATATGTCTGTTGATAAGGCTCTGGGATTACTTAAGGATCATGGCTTAATGGTCAATTCAAGCTGTAATTCAGGAGGTTCGGCAGCAAGGATCGATGTCGGAGAATCTATACAGAGTCTTCTGGATGTAGCGCCTCCGATCAATTTTTCAGGTGAAAGGCATGAAAATCGTGCTCTTCTTCAGGTTGAATACTTTAACGAACTTAAATGGGATCAAAATCCTTATAACGCTTCCAAAGGTAACAACATAGTCGAATATCAGATATTCCAGATCAAAGATGCTCAATTTGAGCATCTGCATACAACTGATTCAAATACATTTGTTTACAGGCATAGAAAAATATCAAAAAGTGAAGATTATACTTATGCAGTTAAAGCGATCACAGATGGCGGCAAAGAGAGTATTCCTGCCTATGTAATGGTTAAAGGTTCAGACGAATAATAGAATATGTCAAAAAAAGATAAGGATTCGGAGGTACTTTCAGAATTTACTCCTGATTTATTCAGGGGAAAGAAGATCATTGTATGGGGAGATTTTATCCTCGATGAGTATATATATACTTCGACCGGGAGGATATCCAGGGAAGCTCCTGTTCTTGTAACGGAATACGAAGAGAGTTGTTTTATGCTCGGTGGAGCCGGGAATGTTGTTCACAATCTCAAATCGCTGGGTGCGGAACCTGTACCTGTCGGTTTTATCGGGGATGATGAAGCGGGAGAAAGGATCAGGAATATATTCTCTGATCTGTCTATTGATACCAGCTATCTCTCGGTCGTAAAGGGATTCACCACACCAAGGAAGAGCAGAATTCTCTCAGGCCGGGATAATTCACGAAAACAGCAGGTTCTAAGGATCGATTATCTTAATAAGGATATTCCCGGATCAGCTGAATATGAGGAACTATCCGGCAAACTGAGATCACTGTTGAATAATGCCGATCTTCTATTAGTATCTGATTATCTCAAAGAATCGGTTATCCCTGATATTTTTGCCGGCATTGTAAATAATTTTCCCGATGTCAGCTCTATTGTTGACTCAAGGGAGAATCTCCTGAAATTCAAAGGGGTTACTTATGTAACACCGAATGAGCCTGAGATCAGAAATCTTTTTCCTTCAATCCGCTTCAGGACGACCAGGGATTTTATTAAAGCCGGGCAAACTCTTATGTCCGTGTTGAATTGCCGGGGCGTAGTGCAGAAGAGGGGACATAAGGGGATGATCGTTTTTGAAAAAAATGAGGATCCAGTCGAGTTACCAATTCATGGAGTAACTGAAATAGTAGATGTTACTGGTGCCGGTGATACAGTGATCTCCCTTCTAAGTTTATCGATTGCTTCTGGAATAGGCCTGCTGAACTCTGCAAGGATATCAAATATCGGAGCATCGATAGTTGTTATGAAAGAGGGAGCATATCCTCTGAAAGCTGATGAGCTTAAAATTGAGATATCTTCCGTATCCCCTGAAATAAAAGGATGACATGGAAGGGAAACTCTTAGAACTAAATGATCTTGCCAAAGTGATAGAAAAAGCGAAAATGGATGGTAAAAAAATTGCCATGGCCAATGGCGGTTTTGACCTTCTTCATATCGGGCATATCCGTTATCTGAAAGCATCAAAAGAAATTGCTGACATTCTTGTTGTAGCAATAAATTCTGACAGATCTTTGAGGGAACTTAAAGGAGAGCACAGAGCTGAGATAAATGAGAGGGGGAGAGCCGGAATAATAGGTGCCCTCAGTTTTGTTGATTATGTGACCATATTTGATGAAAGGAGAGTTGACAGGGTTCTTCTGACATTGAAGCCCGATTTCCATTGCAAGGGAACTGACTATACTCCGGAAACTGTTCCTGAAAAAGATGTAGTCAGATCATATGGTGGAAGTATTGCAATTGTGGGGGGTAGTAAAATCAGATCTACCTCTGATATAATAAAAAATATTACATTAAAGAAGGAGATTGAAAAATGAAAAAAATCACATTACTATTAATTGTTCTCCTTGTGTCGGCTATGCTGATCTCAGCTGAAGGCGAAAAAATCATTACCCAGACATCTACTGTAAATGCAGTATTAAAAGGGCTATATGATGGAGAAATGACTTTTGGTGAATTGAAAAAATACGGAGATTTCGGTATAGGCTATTTTCACAGGATGGGCGGAGAAGTTTTGGCATTTGACGGAGTCTTCTACAGGATCAAAAGTGACGGTCTGACGGAGGTAATAAAAGATGGTGATACAACCCCTTTTTTCTCAATTACCTCTTTTGAAGCTAATACAGACAATTTTACCAACAGAAAATTTGACTACGACGGGCTTAAAGATTATCTCCGCAACATGATGCCCCGGAAAAAAAGTTTTTATGCAATTAAAGTTACCGGGATATTTGACAACCTGGAAGCAAGGACGTTTCTAAGTCAGACCAAACCATACCCTGGTGTGAAACAGGTTATAGAAACTCAAACTGAAATTAAATATACGAATACCGAAGGGACACTTATCGGATTTTATACTCCGGAGTTTCTTGAGGGTATAGGCATTCCCGGATTTCATTTTCATTATCTGAGCAAGGACAAAACAAGAGGGGGGCATGTCCGTACCCTCAATGTAAATTCTATTACTATTGAATTTATTGAGATAACCAGGTTTCAGATAATTCTACCTAAAAATAAAGAATTCCAGGATACCGATCTGAGTATGACAAAGACAATGAAGAAAGATCTTCGGAAGTTTGAAAAGCAATAAATTTTAAAACTATTCAGTTCTGGGAAACCGCGAAGTTTATGTTTCCAGGGGTTACACTTTTTAAATGAGATATAACAATATTGCCATAGTTAAGCTTTCTGCTCTTGGGGATATTGTTCATTCACTTCCTGCATTGGCTGTTATCAGGTCAGAATATCCTTCATCCTCGATCACATGGTTTGCTGAGCCCAGAGGGGCTGAACTTCTCAGGAATTTTTCCGGTATTGATAATATAGTCAGGGTAGATCTAAAAACCGGAAGTATCCTGAACAGATTCCGGAATCTTTTAAAAATACTTTCAGATCACAGAGGGAAGTTTGATATAATAATTGATTTTCAGGGCTTGCTCAAATCTGCTGTCTTTGCACGCCTTCTGGGAAAGAATACTTTAGGATTTAATAAAACAAATCTTAAGGAGCCTGCTGCCGGATTTTTTTACAGAGAGACTTCATCTCCTTTCGAAAACAAAAACCATGTTATAAGAAAAAATATTCACCTGTTGAGCTTTGCCGGTTTTTTTTCAGATGATATTGTTTATCCGTTAAAAGCATTATCTTTCACAAGGACAACTGAGCAATTTCTAAAAAATGCAGTTCTGGAGCCGGGAAAATATGTGATCCTGAATGTTGGCGGGGGTTGGGATACGAAACTTTTGTCTGTTGTGCAGAACAAAAAAATTCTTTCTGATATAGATTCGAAATACAAAAAAGTGGTTTTGTGGGGGAATAACAGTGAGGAGGAGAAAGCTGATTTGGTCTCTAAAGAGAATGGAATAATCAAAGCGCCATTTCTTAATTTTACCGATCTTATACTTTTTATTTCTAATGCCGGATTTATAATTTCTGCCGATTCACTACCACTCCATATCGCCGATGCAACCGGAACAAGATCGGTTGGTATCTTCGGCCCTACCTCTCCTGCACGGAACGGCACATTGAATAAAGAGAGTCTTTCAGTTGTAAAAGAGATTGATTGCAGTTTCTGCTATAAGAGAAAGTGCAGTCACAAAAGCTGCATCGAAGAACTGGACATCTCCCGGATAACAGATTTTGTTAACCGGGGTTAACTTACCGCTCTAACTATTAAAGATAAACTTTGATCCCGAACCCGATTGTGTAAGTGCTCAACTTTACCGGAATAGTATATCCCGGGAGGAGGTCCGGATTTGAAATGTTAGCAACGAGTGACCCGAATTCACCTGTATAAGAACCCGGCTTGACTGCCCAATTGAGATTCAGTTCGCCTGCAAAATAGTAGGTTGCAGATACATAAAGATTCATACTTTCTGAGAACATATACTCGATCTCGATCCCTCCATTCCCTCCGATAACCGATTCGGAAGTGGATACTTCAAGTGGGACATCATACCAGTCTATGTAGTAACTGCCTTCATAGAGGAGTGGCCCGTCTGCATATCCGCCGTTTCCATCAAGTTCTACCGAAGTAAGAAATATCGTAGGCCCTGCAAAAAGGTTGACCTTCATTCTATCAGTTGATACAGCTCTGTATATTATATTCAGGCTGACAGGTATGGAGCTGACTGTTCCTGTATTTGTCCAGTTCTTGGCAGTGATATTTCCTGTTTCTCCATCCCACCATTCCCAATTCCAGTTAAAACTATTGTTAATATCAAATTTAGTTTTCATAAATGATGCATTCACACCTATACCCATTTTATAATTAAAGAAAAAAGCGATGCCGGCATTGAAGCCGAATCCGGCGCTGTTGTCAAAAATAGATCTATTCGTTTCATTAAAAGTAACTATATCAAGCGGGTCCGTATGAAATGTATTTAAAGTGAAGCTATCAAGGCTGAAAGGCCCGGAATAGAACCCTCCTATATTTACGGCAAGTTCTCCCCTTACAGGAATGATCACCAATAACATTAATGATATAAGAATTATAAATTTTTTCATTTTTTTCTCCTGTTGATCAACAATGATCTGAAAATTATAATAATGATTTTTAAAAACATTGTCAAATTAAGAGGGACGTAGAGTAACTTTGTAACAAAAATATATTCTATCGGTGGATTGGAAATTCAGGGTCAGAGGTAAGGTGACCGGGGGACGGTGCTTGACATTTTAGTAAGGGTTAAACTTGCCAAATTATATTTAAG
>JAOZUQ010000091.1 GCA_029938635.1 Candidatus Aminicenantota bacterium | reverse complement strand
TCTGGAGACATGTCTTTCTTTTGAAGATAATTTACCAGTCCTTTCAATTCAGCCATATAAAAGGCGGCACTGGTGCCTTTGCCGGATACATCAGCAACAAGTATCGAGAGAGATTCACCATCTTTATAGAAATAGTCAAAATAATCACCGGCAATTTCTGAAGCCGGAATATTTGTAGCGGCTATTTCGAATTCTTTTGTTATTAGTGAGTCCTTAGGGAGAAGCTTCAATTGAATTGTTCTTGCAATATTCAGTTCTTCTTCAAGTCTCTGTTTTTTCTTCTCTTCGACAAGAAGTCTGCTTATTCCCGATGCCATTTCATTAAAAGAGTCTGCAAGGTATTGAAGCTGATCACCGGAGTTTGTTTTGATCTTTACATTAAAATCTCCCTTCCTGACCCGTTGAATACCTTTTGTTATCTGATTAATAGATTTAGTGACAACCCTTATCATTCTGAATCCTATAATAAATGAAATAATGATAAATGTTCCAAAAAGAAAGATCAGGAAATAGATGAGTTTTCTTACAAAAGTTTGTGTTGTTGCAGAATTAACTATCTCTATTCTATTGAAGGTCTTTTCGTAATCGATTAACAGGAGAAAAAATTTCTTTTTAATTTCAGGTTTAAAATTTACAATATTGTCAAAATCAAAGTATTCAAATTCCAGCATATGGGGGAGGAAGAAAGTTTCTTTTTCACTATCATTTTCAGGAAAAGTTTTTGGAAAATCAAATACCGCCTTTTCCTCAATTCCCTGATATTTAATCTTAAAATCACTTATAGTAGAAAATTCATCCAGAAATTTCTGGTTGATAGTTGTTGCAAAAAGAATTGCAAATTCCCCCCTCTTTACAAATACACCATGATACAATTTGTTATCAATCACAAAATATCCACGGAATTCATTTTGTGTTATTTTTTTTGCATTGAAATTTTCTGGGTACTTAAAAAAAGGCTTGTAATTGTTGTCAGATTTTTCGAAAAAGACCACATTCAGGAAGTTGACACCCTTATCAAGAATGACTGCTCTTTCGATCAAATGGTTCATACCTTCTTTTGAATTTGTATCAAAGTAATTCTGAGTGAGAATTTCCAGCTGTTGAAGCCTTTCATCCATTATATTGTCGACGATCGTTATCCCGTATTGAGCAATAACCATATTAAGGAATATAAAGAAAAATATAACGAGAAAGATGAGTGGAGTAATTATAAGAAAAAGACTTGAAATAAGCAGCCGGTTACGCACATGCCAGAAAAGTTTCTTTTTAACGATAATTAGGAGTCGAAGGCAAGCTGAGAATATCAGGATCCAAAGGAAAATTTTGAAAATTTCTCTGGAGCAGAACAAAAAGCATAGATTAGTAATCACAAAGAGAACTGCTAAAAAAATGTCAATCTTTTTCCAGTTTCGAAACATCAGTGAATTATATTATTAATAGGAAGAAAAAACAATAAGGATCTTACATCGTATTTTGTCTGATTACAGTCTAATGATGTATAGATGTGTCATGTCTTTTTTGCAGATAATTCGCAGTATCAGTGATTTCAGCATATGTTCCAGATAGAGTACTAAGGGTTGAGTTGTGAACATCACCGGCTTTAGTGATCTTTCCATTAAACTTCAGATCCCTTGTTGTACAGCCATCAGAGATGACTATACATTTAAATCCATAATCAGCAGCAGCTCTGACAGCTGCTTCCACACACATATGAGTCTGCATTCCGGTTACAACCAGTCGGCTTATCCCGTTTTTTTTCAGATGTGAAAGGAGATCAGTATCTTTAAAGCTGTTAGCAAAATTCTTTGAAATGATTTTCTCATTTTTCAACGGGGTAAGAAGTTTATATATTTCTCCTCCTTTTTTTGAATTGTGCCGGATATGGATCACTGTTTTTTTTTCAGATCTGAATTTTGTCATGATCTTTTTTATATTCTCTGCAGTTTGCTCAGGGTTAGTTAACGGGAGTGCACCTCCCGGGAAATAGAAATACTGAACATCGATAATAATCAGAGCTGTATCTTTCCCCTCAATATCCTCGCCAGGGAAAAGTGTGCTTGCTGAAATGACTATAAAAAATATGATCGCAATTAAAAATATTTTATTAAAAATACTTCTGTTTTTTCTCAATTTGCCTCCTGATGATTATATTAAATATTAATGAAAATGAAAACTCTGGTCAATGTTGGAAGGGTGACTGTGCTTGACTTCTTCAAAAATAAGGCATAGGGAAGAAGTCAAGAAGTCAAGCACCGTCCCCATTCTGTATGGTATATTGCCCTAAAGCAATACATGAAGTATAATTGCATCTTCCAGGAGGAAACTTGACAAAATTAAATGAATCTATATTCAGAGAATATGATATCAGGGGAATAGTTGAAACTGATCTGACTGATGATGCTGTAGAGAAAATTGCTTCGGCTTTTGCCGCTATTTATGTCCGTGCAGGGAAGAAACAGATTTCCATTGGTATGGATGGCAGGCCAAGTTCTGAAAATATAAAAAATATTTTTATAAAAACTATCTGCAGTTACGGGATAGATATTGTGGATATTGGTCTTGTTCCTACACCGGTACTCTATTATTCAGTTTTTAAACTCGGACTTGGTGGAGGGATCATCATAACTGCATCTCATAATCCTTCTGAATATAACGGATTCAAAGCATTGCTCGGGAAAGATGCACTTTCAGGTGATGAGATCAGAGAGATATATGAAATAGCTCGTGATGAAAGATTTCCTGAGGTTAAAGGTGGCGGTAAAGTAGAATCAAAGGATATGGTCTCTAATTATATTGAATATGTTGCCGAAGATATCTCTCTTGAAAAGAAAATCAAAGTAGTAGTTGACAGTGGAAATGGTACAGGCGGTATTACAGGGGTTCCGTTATTCAAAAAACTGGGAGCTGATGTAATTGATATATTTACCGAAGTTGACGGATCTTTTCCCAATCATCATCCTGATCCGACAAAGATCGAAAACCTCCAGGATCTCATAACAAAGGTTAAGGAGACCGGTGCCGACCTTGGGATCGGATTTGATGGTGATGCTGACAGGATCGGTGTTGTGGATGGGAATGGTAACATTCTCTGGGGTGACATGTTGATGGTCCTGTTTTCGAGAGAAATACTTAAGGATAATCCCGGAAGGAAGATTATTTCCGAAGTAAAAGCATCTGAAGTCCTTTATGCCGAAATTGAAAAGAATGGTGGAATTCCGATCATGTGGAAAGCCGGACATTCATTGATAAAGAAAAAAATATTTGAAGAGAATGCAATTCTTGCCGGTGAAGTGAGCGGTCATATATTTTTTAATGACAGGTGGTTCGGATTTGATGATGCAGTATATTCGGGAGCAAGGCTCCTTGAACTCCTTTCGAATTCATCACAAACACTTGAAGAGATGGTTGAAACTATTCCTGATACTGTTAATACTCCGGAGATCAGGGTAGATACAACAGAAGAAGCAAAATTTGAAATTGTTGACAAAATAGTTTCTAAATTTAAAGAAAATTATGAGGTTATTGATATAGATGGAGCGCGAATAAAATTCCCGGATGGATGGGCACTTGTCAGGGCTTCAAATACCCAGCCTTCTCTTGTATTGCGATTCGAATCTGACTCTGAAGAGAATCTTCAAAAGATCAGAAATGTTGTCGAACCGATACTTGAAAAGATAGTTAAAGAGGTTGAGAGCAGGACATAAAGCTTTTTTAAAGAGAAAGTACAACTTTTCCAACCAAAAATACAACTTTAGTTTGTTTGTGTGAAGGTATAGTTATATTATTATATCTATAATGGAAGAATTTTATAGTTATAAAAATTGTATCCGGAGAATAACATGAGAAATTTACGAAAAAATAAATCTTTCTATCTGATCCCAGTATTTATTATCGGGTTAATGCTGTTTTTTGCTGGAGAAAAAGAAGGGATTGCCGGGAAGGGTTTTGTAAAGGAACTTAAATCACCGGTAAGAATAGCTTTTGGACCTGCGAATAACCTTATTGTTTCGGATTATAGTCAAAAGTCTATTTTCACCATTGACAGGAACAGGAATAAGATTCTAAGGGGATTTAAGATCAAAGGGAGGCCCCTGGCAATTGCATATTTTAAGGGTAAATATTTTGTCGGGAACAATACTTCAAAAAGGATAGAAGTTTATACAGAATCCGGGAAGATAAAATACTCATTCTCAGGTATGATAAAAAAGCCGAATGACATGGCTATAGATGATGATGGAGAGAATGTTTTTGTAGTTGATACACTTTCAGCAAAAGTAAATATCTATACAATTGAAGGAGAATTGATCAATGTTATTTCGGAGAATCTTACTGCTCCTACAGGAATAGCATTGGATGAGATAAACGGATTTATTTATGTGAGTGATTACGGTGACTCAGGTAGCTGGGTATATCCTTCTATCCGTATTTTCAACATGGATGGTACTTATGCCGGAGCCATTTCTGGAAAACTTGGAATGATGGGGAACAGGTTCTCAAGGCCACAGGGACTTGCAATTGATGGAAACGGATATGTTTTCATGGTCGATTGTTACTCTGCCGAGATCATGGTCTTTAATGGTCCCAATGGAGTTCTTGTGAAAACTTTTGGAGGATTTGGTACTTCTCCGGGGAAGATGAAACTTCCTTATGATATAGTTCTGAATTTGAAATCTCTGGACCTGTATGCAACAAATAATTTAGGTGTCAGTGTTGAGATTTTCAAAAATGGGGGAAAACTCTAATGAGATATAATAGGTCCTTCGGAATAATCGTATCAATTTTGTTTGTTGTATGCTTTTTTCTATTACCACTTAATATATCTGCTTTGAATCCCAATCATGACGGGTGTTCACAATGCCACAGTCTCCATAATGCCCCGGGCCAGGCATTAACCGATGGTTTAAACAGTTTATGTCTGACCTGCCATGGCCCGGCCGGGACTTCATCTCTTATTGTTGGAAATCATGCTAATTCAACTGCCAAATATGATCCATTCAATATGGATTGTATTAAATGTCATAACCCTCATGATGATATTGAAAATTCTCTTGGAGGGACGAATATAAAACAGATAGGTCACAGGAGTGGATCTGCAACAATTGATACTCCAAATAGTGGTACTTTGGCTGTAGTATTTGAAAGTCAGGCAATCGGTTCTCATGCTGATGGAGACTCTACCTATGACGGTGTATGTGAAGTATGTCATACCGAGACAACTTATCATCAAAATACATCAGCAGGAAACCATTCCCACTATGTCGGGCAGACCTGTACAGATTGCCATAAACATAACAATGATTTTGCTGGGGAAGGCGGCGGATGCAAAGGTTGTCACAGCAGCTCTCAGGACAATGGGGACGGGTTGCCAACCCGGAGAGCAATTGGTGACGAATTTTCTCTGACAAGTCATCATGTTATGGGGGGTGCGGTCACAGATGATGATTGCGGAGTATGCCATTATGAATTTGTTGATAGCAGTTATCATAAGGACAATAAAGTAGATCTGCGAAACCCGGATGATGCTGATGTTTCGGCCATAATTTCTTTTCAACAGTTTTCACGACTCACTTCCAATAATGTACTTGAATCATGGGTCACAGATGTTCAGGTTAATTTTTGCCTTAAATGCCATGACAGCGATGGAGTAACAAGAATAGATTTCATTGGAAATGCGTTGCAGCCTTTTTCTTCTAATACCAGAGATGCGCCAAATGTACAATTCCAATTTTCAAAAGCAAGCCATCATGCGGTTATAAGTGTCGGGGATAATGAATATTGTACTCAAACAGCTGCTAATGGTGACCAAATAACTATGGAATCACCATGGAATCAAAACTCCGATCATGACAAAATATCATGCTTTGATTGTCACGGGACAAGCGGGCATGGAAGCGCAAATCAACGTATGCTCCGCACTTCTATAGATTTCGATGCAATGATGATAGTAGGAAGTTTTACTAATGGAGCCTCAGTGGAAACTTTCTGTACTTCATGTCACAAATCAAGTGTATATGTATCCGCAAGTGACCCTGAAGCTGTTGGAAGTATTTTTGAGGATCACGCTGGGAGCCAATCTAAACATGGAGCCGGTGGGGGTAATGAGCTTGGATGTATGGGTTGTCATGGTGGGATTGCAAATTGGAGTGGAGGCAGCGATAATGGTTCTGCCAGGGGAAATATCCATGGTACCTCAGAAAACTGGGGATTTCCTTCAGAACTTCCTGATAATTTTATTGTAGGAGGCTGGCTCTCTGAAATTATCGTAAACAGTTCCTCCGGTTCCTGCCGGGGTGGTGTCTGTGCTCATTCCGGCGGTCAAGGCAAATCTTGGACAAGGTAATTCGGTAAATATCATTATTAAATTTATCAGTTCATCCAAATTGGCTCTGGTTCTTATTCTAGTGATCCTCCTTTTTTTTGTTATAGGTGCTGTTTTACCTCAACAAGGGATATATGACGAAGGTGATATTGTCAGATGGCAGGGAGATAATCCGCTAATCACATCTATAGCAAAACCTCTTGGACTTTTCAGAGTATTTACGTCTATCCCTTTCATAGTTATAATTTTTTTTTTGTGGCTGAATACCCTTACATGTACCATTAAGGAATTTTATAAAAGAGGAAAGTTCGAGTCTTTCAAAGGTTCTGAAAAAATTAAGAATTCAGGATTTTTTCTCCTTCATATCTCAATTTTACTTATGATCGGTAGTGGAGGATGGAGCGCTGCAACAAAAATGGATGCAAGGATCATACTAACAGAGGGGCAGAGTTTTGCAGAATCTCATACCAGTTACAGAAGAATAACAAAAGGCCCTTTAAGAACTGATAAACATAAAGAGTTTGTTATAAAACTGAATAAAGTCAGCGC
>JAOZUQ010000010.1 GCA_029938635.1 Candidatus Aminicenantota bacterium | reverse complement strand
TAGGCACGTCAAATTCTAAACGTGTGAATAATACCTATATTAAAGGGTATTTCAGGCAGTTTATGTGACTGCTGTGTTTTTCGTAATCAAAAGCTCCGAGTTCCGGCGACAGAACAATTCGGAGATAGCGACGCGACCATAAGGAGCGTCCCCCTTATTCAGTTCAGTCAAAGATCCGTCTTTAAACGGATCTTCATGACTGAGCGAAGCGAAGGAACCGGAGGCAAGTGGGTGATGAACACACTTGTAAACCCCACGATTCAGGGGGTGAGACCTGCAGCGTTCTGAGATTCACTGCTCACTCTGGGCATCGGCTTATTAAAGCACCCTATATATAATCATTGAAGTATAGTATTTTAAGTGCGAGGAAATAAAAGGAGTGAAAATGAAAGGTAAAATTGCTGTAATTTTGGTTTTGATAATCATGGTACTATTCCCATTTTTTCTAAATCCACAGGATAAAAAAAGTCCGCTCCTCGAATCCTGGGAGAGTTATCTTAAAATGAAACAAGAATCCACCTACCATTTAGAATGGATACCTTTGGGACCTGTCATGAATTCTGCTCGGGTGGAAGCAGTGCAGGTGGATCCAATGTCACCAAGCACAATGTACGTGGCGTTTGGATCCGGAAATCTTTGGAAAACCACCAATGGGGGCTTGAACTGGATTCCAATTTTCGAGAATCAATCGGCCCTTGGTATCGGAGATTTTGCCCTTGCCCCATCCAATCCTCAAATCATTTGGGTAGGTACCGGGGAAAGCCTCAAAAAACCCAGGAATTTTACCATGCCCGGCACCGGTGTTTTTCGATCACCAGACGGAGGTGAAAGTTGGGAGAACATGGGATTGCATGACTCATACCATATTGGTGAAGTGGCAGTACATCCCCAAAATCCGGACATTGTGTTTGTGGCAGTCCAGGGTCATTTCTGGTCTACTAACAAAAACCGTGGTCTTTACAGGACTCTGGATGGTGGTAAAACATGGGAACATGTGCTCTATGTAAATGAGCGAACAGGAGCCAACGATGTGGTCATCTCTCCCTCCAATCCAGATATCATTTACGTTTCCATGTGGGAAAACAATCCTGGTGTTTGTGGAAAAGAGAGTGGAGTCTACCGCAGCGGCGACGGTGGAAAATCCTGGATAAGACTGAGAGGCGGTTTGCCGACAGGTGGGAGTACCGGGCGAATTGGACTGGCGGTCTCGTGGACAAATCCGGATAAGGCATATGCATTGGTGGATAACCTCAATAAGAAGAATAAGATTTATGGAGAAGTTTACAGGACTCTGGATGGTGGAAAGACATGGAACAGGACTCATAAAGATGAATTGCACATCTTATCTGTAATTGGTTGGTATTTTACCGATTGTTATGTGAATCCTCAGAATGACGATGAAGTGTTTGCCCTGGGAGTAAGACTGGGACACAGTGTGGATGGGGGCAAGACCTTTGATCTGGTGGGAGGAGATATTTTTCATTTTTTTCCCAACCGTTCGGAAGTTTTGCACCTGGATCATTGTGAAATGTGGATCAATCCCAGAAACCCCAATCATCTGGTCCTGGGAAACGATGGCGGCCTTTTTGTGAGTTTGGATAAAGGAAAGTCATGGATGCATTACAACAACATTCCGGTGGGTGAATTTTATGATATTTCCGTCGATAATCAGAATCCTTATCGGGTATTTGGCGGAACCCAGGATAATTCATCGGTGTACGGACCAGCAAAGGAATGGAATCCCAAATACCAGGACGAATGGCATTATGTCTGGCTCGATTCCTGGTCCGGTGGAGATGGCTGCTATACCATGGCCGATCCTCTTCATCCTGAAATCATCTATACCTCCTCCCAGAATGGAGAGATATTTCGTAAGAATATCAAGACCGAAGGTTCAGTTCGAATACGGCCCAGTCTCCCGAAGGAACATAAAGGAAAGTTGAATTATAACTTTATCGCACCCTACATTATTTCAATCCATAATCCATTGACCCTCTATCATGCAGGCAACTACATTTTCAAAAGCTTGAACCGGGGTGAAAAATGGCGTTTGATCAGCCCGGATCTGTCTAAGTCCGTATTTCCAGAGAAAAATTCATTTGCGACCGGAGCCATTGCAGAGTCTCCCTTAGAACCTGGTGTGATATTTGTGGGAACGGATCGAGGTGCTTTTTGGGTAACCCAGGATGATGGGAAAAAATGGACAGAGTTTTCCGCAGGCTTGTCCAACGGTTATATCAGGAGTATCTGTCCATCACGATTTCACAAATCCCGTCTTTATGTGACCGTCACCGGGCTCAACTATGATGATCTGGGAAATCATATTTATTACTCAGAAAATTATGGAAAAACCTGGCGATCAATTGTTGCCAACCTTCCCAACGAAGTGGCCTACGTTATTCTTGAAGATCCGGTAAATGAAAATATTTTGTACGCTGGACTATACCGGGGTGTCTACATATCAGTTAATCAAGGGAAGAGCTGGTCATTGTTAGGTCCAAAGATGGCTGCCACTGCTATTTCTGATCTCACTATTCAGGAGAGGGAGATGGACCTTGTGGCAGGAACCCATGGCAGAGGAATCTACAAAATGAATATTAAACCGATTCAGCAGGCCTTCAAATCAGGTAGCCCCCAGGCTCCTGTTCTTTTTAAAATACCTGAAGTCCAACTGCCCTGGATTAAAAACTTGAAATGGGATAAGAGAATGAAATTTTCGGAGAAGGTGCCGATAACATTTTACCTGACCAGGGATTCGGTGGTGGACATAGAAGTAGTTACTGAAAAAGGAGAGAAGATCTGGTCTAAAAGGATGATGGGTAAAGAAGGATTTAATCAGTACAGATGGGACCTGGTTACCAGGAAGGTGGATAGTCCAAAACCCTATTTTACAAATTATTTTGAATTTGCTCCACCAGGCAATTATTATGTCTCTATTTCAGGAAAAAATTTTCACCTGAAAACGAAATTGTCCATCATCACACGTAAAACCTTTGCTGAGAATACTGGTGAATAGAATAAAGCACATAAAGGGGCCGACAAAGCATAGACCGGGAAACTGGTGTCAGGCAGGGTTATCCTGCCTGTTCGATCTTTTTAATCCAGATCTGATAAGGGTCAGGGCAGTAATAAAGATCACAAAGATCACCAGCCAGGTTAAGAGTTTTAGAGGTAGGGATTTAACAATATAGACTGCCAATAATACTCCAAAGATCCCGCCTGTGGTGATTCCCAGAGAGGCTTTTTTATTATAAGCTCCGGCTTTTATAAATTTAGCTGAGGCCAGAGGCATTAAAAAAGCGCAGGAACCCATCATGATGGGGAACGCTACAGCGGGGGTCATGCCCAGAAGGTAGACCGTGGCCATACAGGGAGCATACAATCCAACTCCGGCGGTCATTAATGCCCCCAGGATGAAATTGGCAGAAATTCCGATAATTAATTTTAATCCGGTCAAACCTATGGCTTCCCCGGTGCCCAGGTCCTTGATCCAGCCCATCTGGCCGCAGATCATAAAAAAACAGGTGGACAGCAGAGCAAAACCCATAATGAGTTGAATAGTCTTTTCCCGAGACCTGATCACAAAGCCTGCTCCAAGGACTGCACCCATCACTGCCGCAGCAATCATGGTAATCAGGGTCACAATCTCCACTTTTATAACGGTTAGAAAAAGAAAAGCTTCCAGCATTACAGGTATGGTATGGGAGACATTCAAAGTGCCGGGCAGGATCCGATCCTTAACCTGTTTAAACCCTCTGAAGAGGGCAGTAGTAGGTGCAAAATTCCCGATCCCCAGGGTGTCAAAGAAATCAGTAACAAAACCAAAACCGATATTTAAAGCAAAATTGGTCTGTTTTTCCAGGTTTTTCCGGTTGCGATAGATATCATTAAAAAAAATCCCGGCAAAACCCGCTGAAAAAACACCCAACAATCCTAACATTCCATAGATCATGATTATTCCTTATATCCCCATAGGATAATTATGGGGATGAGGATTAATGCTCTTCTTTTCATTTACTCAACTCCTTTAAACTCCAGTCAGCTGCTTTTTTGATGACATTCCGGGGGGATGTTATGTTCAGGGCTTTTTCCAGGAAGGATGAAGCCTCCTTACTGCCGCATTTCCCAATTGCCCTCAGGATCTCTGCCTGCACCAGGTAGCTGTTATCCTGTTTGAATTGTTTATTAAAAAAACCGATCAATTTCGGATCCTTTTTGTCTCCCAGAATTCCAAAGGCTGTTACCCTGACCCTGGAATTTTGATCTTGACAAATTTTCCTGAGAATACGGTTGCTTATTGAGGTATTGGTTTTGGCAAGGGCCCGGACTGAGTTTCTCCGAACCGCCCAGAAGGGATCATTTATAGCACTGTTAAGAAGAGCCTTCCCGGCCAGAGACTCCTTTTTATGGCTGATCAGTTCAGAACCAGCCCAGATCCTGCCTATGACATCATCATTCTTTAACTGGTAGATCAATTCATTAAGATCCTTTTTAAAGGTCCACTCTTTCAGCAGATGGTTCCCCACATCAAAACGGACCAGCATGGGTTTATCCTTAACTTCAAAATCAAAGATCTGTTCTTTTTTGGAGATCCAAATTTTATGGGTTGTCTTATCTTTTCGGGTTATGATCCCGATATGAACCGGTATTTTATAAACCGGGATATTTTTGGAAAAATCCTGGACCTGAGATACTTTTAAAAACACTCTTTTATCTTTCCATTCATAGGTTATCTCAAATACCGGATGTCCCGGTTTAAAGATGTACTGATCAAAAAACCAATCCAGATTCTGCCCGGTGGTATCTTTGACGGCAGTCATGAAATCACGGGTATCAACGGCCTGGAAAGCATGCTTGTGTAAAAAGTGGGAGAGGGTCTTGAAGAAGCCGGTATCCCCGAGGATGAACCTAAGCATGTGCAGGACACAGGCCCCTTTGGGATAGGTATGACTGTCAAAATTCTGTCCCGGGTGTTCATATCGGTTAAAAACGATGGGGCGAATGTATTCTTTTCTGGCCTCCTGCAGGTAGGCATTTTTTTTATTTAAAAGGGCCAGGGCACCCTCTTCCTCTCCCCGGTCATAACGGGTATAAAGATAATCTGAGTAGGTGGCAAAGCTCTCATTTATCCAGGTTTCCGACCAGGTCCTCAGAGTGATCAGGTCCCCCCACCACTGGTGGGCGATCTCATGGGCAATGATGGTCTGCCAGGAGAAATCCTTATCCCCCTTTTCATCACAGATCACGTTCTGACCCAGAATGGTTGCAGAAGTGGCCTCAGCTCCTCCACCCTGGGTGGGGGTTTCCACCTGGTCATACTTAGACCAGGGATATGGATAGCCGTATATCTTATTAAAAAAAGCGATTATATCAGGGGTTTTTCTAAAAATCCGTTTGGCATCTTTCAGGTCCTTTGGATATACCCAATAATTGATCGGAAGGTTGCCAAGGGAATCTTTGATCACGGCAAAGGGACCTATAGCCACCATGGAAAGATATGTGGAGTGGGGTTTCTGCTGATGCCAGTGATAGGTGACCAAAGAGTTGAGTTTATCTTCTTTAATACTGATCAGTTTTCCATTTGAAAGAACCTTATTGGGTTTTTTTACAGTGGCGATCAGTTCCATGGTTGCCTTGTCGTTGGGGTAATCATAGCAGGGGAACCAGTATCTGGCCTCATTCGGCCAGGAGTCAGTGGAGACCATATTGGGATTCCTGTCGGTCTCCTCACTGAAGAAGAATCCTTTCCCGGGATTATTGACCGAGTATTTTATGGTAAATGTGATCTTTTCACCATATTGATAGGACCTGAGGAAATTAATCTGAAGGCGGTCTTCTGTCTGTTTGAAAACAAGGTGGATATTTTGATCATTTAAGACCCCGGTTACCTGAAGTTCCCGGGCATCCAGGAAACATTCCCTGAATCCATCCCTTAATGGTTTCAAGGTAACCCGGTTTTCTCCCCGGAAACTTTTCTGTTCCAGATCAAAGGTAAGCTTCAGACGGTAATGCAGGACGTCAAAATCATGGCTTCGTTCAATCTGGGGCGGCCTTTGATAGATGTCTGTTTTTTGAGCAGCGGTAGTAACTCCGACAATGAGGAGAAAAAGTATTGTCCATTTGATCAACTTCATTTATTTCCTCCGATTTAACATAAGTATCACTGATTCTATTAAAATATTCAAAAAAAAAGGGGAGATGGTAAGAAAGATAATGTTTCAAATCATTAACAACATATAATTACCTGGAAGGAATAAATAATTGTAATTGGCAACTGCTCATCGGTTTGTTCTGTGCTGATCTATACCCTATTAGCGATGACTGCAAATTCGCTCGATTTTCGATCATATGGGGTTCCTGCGACATCGGAATAAAGCCCCTTAACGGAAAAGCCAGCCTCTATAAACTCCCTCTCAAGATCCCCGGGTGAAAAATATTGTAGCCAGTTGTACACCTTTCTGGTGCGGTCCAACTCAATAATTGTGTACTTGTCCAGTACAACCTTTTCTTCATCGTATTTGAAGGTATTTAGAAAGCTATAGTACCTGTTTGGTGACCAAAATCCATTAAGCTGGTTCACTTCATATGTCGCGGCCTCTTCCCTTTGTTCAAATGCCGATAAGGAATAAACATCAAGAAGGACCGAACCTTTCGGTTTTATGATCTTGTGGAATTTGCTCAGAAGCCCTTTTCTTTGTATTGGGCTGAGGGCGCAGAAATCGCAAAATATCATCAGCACGAGGTCGAACCGGTCTTCTGTTTCAAACTCCAGGTAGTTCTGCTTCACATAGCTGATGTTCAACTGCTCGCGGGCTGCGACTTCCTTTGCGTACTCGATGGACCTTCCTGAGAAATCAATGCCTGTCACATTCGCTCCGTGTTTCGACAAACGTACTGTGTACAATCCAGGACCACAGCCAAAATCAGCTATTTTTGAGTCCCTGCCGATGTTGAACTCAGATGCCATCCATTCTACAGATTTATCGATAAACTTTTTGTTTCTTGAAGAGATATCAATCGACTCATTTAGGTGAAATTCGAGCATCTGCTTTGATGTATGTTCATCGGTCCACAATTCTTCAGTTGTATAATATTGAAATGGTTTCGGGCGAATATTAATTTTTTCTAATTCAGCAAACATAAACACCTCATATTAACAAGCCATATAACTATTAATAAAGATCAGTATATATTTTATAGAAAAAAAGAAGAATTTCAATCTCCGTCTTCGAAAAAAAGAGGGCAGAGATCCATTCTGTTTCTCAAAATGAATTTCCCGCCCCTTCTCTAAAAGATCTTTAACTGAAAATCTATTTTTTCCTTACAGAGGTCGGTTTAACGATTGGCTTAGGGATCAATCTTTTCTTTACAGGGGGCTTTGAAAGTAATAGTTTTTTATTAGCTGTCCATGTCCCGTTATCAGGGCCGCATTTAAAAGTTCCCTTCATTTCAGATTTAGATTTAAATTTTCCCGTGAAATTAATTGGATATGTAGTTCCGAGGCCGGTATTGTCTATTGTTGACGGATCCTGATTAAATGTGACATTCATACCTTTTATAGTATAGGTCCCTACCCATTCGTGGCCGTGAGCCTTTTGGATCCCCTTGACTGTGCCTGCCGTTTTTGTCCCTGCAAAAGTGAATGCCCATTCCCAGGTCGGTGGTTCCAAAGTCCATGTCAGCATTAATTTCCACTTCCCTCTTATATCATACATAAGCCTGGGAATAGTATCCTTAATTATTACTGGCTTGTTTACAAGGGACTCTTTTTTTATATCCCCGAACTGAAGTGACGTTAATGAGAACACTAAAGAAACAACTGACAATATAATAATAATTCTGGCAAATTTTTTCATTTCTTCTCCTTAAGATTTTCTTAATACTCTATATAAAAGTATTAATAGAAATATCTCAATAAAAAAAATGATGTAATTGTCCGGTTCCCAATACTCACTAATATTTTTTAGTGCCGGTTAGACGAATAATCACCAGTGCTATATAGAGTGTTAGGAGGCCTACCCCTACGTTTTTCTTCTTACTTTTTACTTCTTACTTCTAAGATCGTAAATAATAAACCCTTCCTGTTCTGCAAATAGTTTGAAATTTTTGTTGAGGAATTTTTGGAGGCCGGGCTGTTTTTTCCATGAGACAAGATCTGTAATAATAAAAAACTTCGGTTTCTGGGGTGCAAATTTTGAATTGTACAACTCTTCAGCAGAGGGAATTGATCTCCCCTTCATTATTTTAAAATCAAAATCTTCCTGAGTAGGCCATGCCCTGCCAAACATTTTTCCATAATACATGGCGGCATTCCCGTAGGATCTGGAAAGGAAGATATTGTTGATCCCGTGTCCGGTCAATTCTCCGGCTTCAAATGAATTCCCCCATATGGAGGGATCTGAAGTATTGTTGTAAAAATAAGAACCCTGCTCCCCTACCAGAAAGTATGCTGGTGAATACATCTTTATCTCATGATCTCCTTTCATAAATTTATATTGATGGTAGAGAGAGAAGATCACTCCGGCAAAGAGGAGTGAAAATACTATTGCCAGTTTTATATTTTTCTTCTTCTTCATATTATCAATCAGATACCCGGCCTGCCCCAGCATTAATGCGATTATCGGGAACAAAGCGATCTGATAATAATCATGAGTAGCCGTTGGACGACTGAAAATGAGGGCATAACCAATATAACCGAGGAATAGGCCTGCTAATACGAATTTAGCCTCTTTTTTGCTGATAGTGAAGAAGAGTACGATACCGATAAGAAATGGGATAACCCCTGTCACCTTTGCTATCTGAGTAAGCCATCCTACCCAGAAAAAGGGTGTTAAAAGTAGTTCCGGAGAGATCATCGTTGAAAGTGATGCATGCATGGTCTTGTTCCAGAAAATATTATAAATATAGAATGAGGTCCCGAGGGAGAAAAATATTGTATAAAACCAGGCAGTTCTCCAATTAAATATATACTTCTTTAATCCATATTTGTTTATCCCCAGAAATACAAGCAGACCGAGCAGGGGGAAAATGATAATAGCCTTGATTAGAACAGCAAAGCCCGAAAGGAAAGCAGCAGAGTAAAAATAGTCGCCCTTATCCGACCTGAAATGTTTAATGATCTGAAGAACACCCCAGAGAAAGAACATATTAAGTAATGATTCCGGCTGGATACTCTGGCTGGTATTTATCCCGAACGGGAAGAACAAATAGAAAATAACAGAAATTAATGCTCCGATCCCTCCAAACAAAAGAAGTCCGATCTTGTAGAGGATGATCGCACCGATAAGCCAGTAAAGAAGCGACATCATCCTGGCGATAACAAGATCCTCTTTTCCGGCCATCCTGTACATCTGATAGATCAGCTTCTCATTAATCCTGGGATCGATCTTTTCCCTGAAGTTCTGGAACATTACAGAAGGGATCCTTGCAATATCATCTTTGTGTTCACCGGTGTTGAGGTAGAATGAGCGGGCAAGGAGGGCGGAGTGGTATTGGCGGGTGGCATGGAAATGGGTCGGGTGGGTCTTCAATCCCGGGATCCTGACAATGAATGCAACTGCAAGAAGAATAAGCAGAATTATCGATCTGTTCCTGGCACCTTTGTCAACCGGTTTTTTATCATCACTATAAAGAGTTTGCATTAGTTAATATTATCTCTTATCAGGGGAGAACTCAATATTGAATTTAAGAATTAGGAGATAGGAGGTAGAAGATAGGAGATAGAAAAAAAACGTAGGGGCGAATAATTATTCGCCCCTACAAAATAAACTTTTTTGTTGACACAGCCGTATTACTGTATTAACATATTGATACAGTGAAATAAAATGATATTAAAAGAGATCTCAGTCGACTTCACATCACCGGTACCGGTGTATGAACAGATCAAGAGGAATATAAAACATATAATCGCCAAAGATCTACTGAAAACAAACGACCCTCTTCCATCTATAAGGGAACTTTCATCATTTCTTAAGATCAACCCCAATACAGTTGCAAGAGCTTTCCGGGAACTCCAGCAGGAAAAAATTATAGACGGAAGGCCGGGAAAAGGATTCTGGGCCTCTTCGAAAAAACCATCAGGAAAAAAAAAGATCGAAATGCTCGAAGACGAATTTAACAAATTTATAGAAAAGGCGGTAGATATGGGGATCTCTCCTGAATCTATGAAAGAGATGATCTCAAAATACTTCAGGGAGGAGAAATGATAAAGGTAAAGAATTACTCCTTTAAATATGGCAAAAAAACAATTCTGCAGAACCTCAACATATATTTTGAAAAAGGGGAAACAACCATCCTCGCCGGGCCTAACGGTGCCGGAAAGACAACACTTTTGAGATCTATCTGCGGAATTCTCAGATCGGGGGAAGGGAATATATCCCTAGGCAAATATATGACCTATCACAATATCAGGAAAAGAGTTGCCTATATCCCATCCTCACTCAGTCTATATGAGAACCTGAAATTGTCAGAAGCGATAACAGTCCACTCATCTTTTTACAAAAGGTACAAATTCAACAATATTTCAGGTTATAACTTTGATATGAAGCAGAAGGTCAGTTCGCTATCAAGGGGAGAGAGAACATTGTTCTATCTCTCTCTTGTCCTGGGTACTGATCCCCAATTTCTCCTTATTGATGATGTCATTCACTTCCTTGATCCCCACCTCCGCGACCTCTTCAGAATATCTATCCAAGAGAGGATCGAAAATTCGAAACTCGGGATAATAATTGCCACCCAGGATGCACTCGATATTGAAGGACTTGTGGACAGAATAGTTATATTAAACAAAGGGGTTATAGTCGAAGATTCCTCTTTCGAGAAAGTAAGGAGCCAATGTGTGAGAGTTTATTCTGAAAAAGAATTGAAGGGGCAGCCGGTCATTTTCTCCAGAAAATGGGAAGGGATGACAGAACAATATATATATCCATATAACAAAACAAATGAAGAAAATTTTGATGTCGAATATCTCCAGCTTTCTGAAATATTGAGAGCATTTATCGGGGGTGAATATGATCAGAATTGAATTGAAAAAAGTGTTTAAAGAGGGGTTGATAATATTTTTTATCATTGCCGCTCTATTCATTGCTATTCTGAATACCGATAAAGATGCATACATTGCCCCAGCTATCGAACTTTTCCTTCTCCTATACGCATCATTCTCCGGATGGTCTATATTCAACCGGGAAAGGGAAGAGGGCGCACTGGAATATATGCTGACACTTCCGGTATCGAAACCGAGACTACTCCTTATAAAATTTACACCGAGGATATTCCTGTTGACCCTTGTCTTCATATGTTATTGCTGTCTGAGCAAAATTTTCAGCCTCCCTACCGTTCTCAATCTCGCAGACTTCGCTGTATTCTTTTTCATTTTCTTTCTGGTATCCGCATCATTTTCTATCAGCCTCAGAAGTTTTATCGGAACATTCTTTCTCACAGCAATACTGTCAAGCGGATTAACTTTCTTTGATAACATATTCTCAAGGGGGACTGTCAGCTCAGAGACAATTCTAAGATCGAACCTGATCCTCCTCGCATTCCCTATCCTGTTCTTCGTATTCTTTTTCAGGTTCGACCTGAAACCATTATTCAAATTCAACCTCCGCTTCATTGGTTATTCATCTCTGATAATACTCCTTATGATATCTGTCAGATTTTTCCAGATAGAGAGGAGCTGGTGTTATCACCTGATGACAAACGAAGGTAGTATCTACCGGATGTCGCCAGGGGGGATCCAATTCATAGATGAAGGTAAATTTTTCAAAAAAGGGAAGTGTTTCTGGCCGCTGACCGAACAGGGAGACAGTATCTACCTTCAGAGCCACCGCCCTGATAAATTCAGAAACAAGAACATATATATATATGACAAGAATTCAAAAAAGCTGGACCTGTTTTACCGGACTGAAAAAAACTGGTGGACGGTATTTACAAGGCCCCTTGATACTGCTCCGGTGTTATCCGGTGAAATGTTCTTCCTCCAGCGGAAAAGAAAAGAAAGAAGTTACAGGATAACTTCTCTTCTCGGAAAAAAGATGAAAAGATACCCGCTTAATACTGAAGAGATCGATAAAAAAAGGATTTATATTTTCCATGTATCGGGATCACCTCTCAGATTTCTCCTCAGGAGTAACAAGAGCGTAGTTATATATAAGCCGGACGGTAATATTGAGAAGAGGATAAAAGCTGATGCAGTTTCAGCATGGGGGAACAAACTTTTGATATTTAATAAAGGGAATATGACCCTATATGAACTGAATGATGAAATAACAACAATATTTGAGAGATCAGGAAAATTCAGGAAAGCATTAAGAAGATTCGGTTCTGAAGTTCAAAGGAAGGTTGTTTTCAAGAACGGCAGAGATTCATTCATATACAGTTTTAAAGAAAACAGCACAATCAAAAGGAAAGTGAGCAGAAACTTGATTTATTATAAGGTTATCAACAATAAATTCTACCTCGTTTATCTGACAGCGGAAGGTGTTGCTGCAGATATATATGAGGGAGAGAAACTTATCGGGCATGAATCGTGGGAGACAGGGATGACAGGTTACAGACGAGTCCTGGTCTTTGAAAAAGGGATAGTAGTGTCAAACGGTAAGGAGTATGAAAAATACTTATTTAAAAATATAAACTAAACTAAATCTTTTTTCGGAGAAAAAAAATGGCACATTTTAACGGTAGAGGTTTGCGTAAAAAAGCTGGAAAAAAGGAGGTGTAAGATGAAAAAGATAGTCTATTTTATTTTGTTAATACTTTTCGTCCTGTTCTCATGGCTTTACAAAGAGCCGGAAAATAGCAGCACTTCCGGACAGGAAAAGAGTTACCAGATCACGATAATAAATTAAAGGAGAATAATATGAACAGATCTAAAAAATTGTTATTTTTAATTATCTGTATTTTGTTTGTTTTTGGAACCATTACGGCTGGAAGTATAGTAGCCTTTGTTGAAAAGGGAGATATTGAAACTGTGATGAAGATGGTGAAAAAGGATAAAACCCAACTCGAAACAAAGAATGGGAGGGGAAGATCCCTGATCCATATAGCATCATCAAAGGGACATCTTGACATCGTAAAGTTCCTGGTTAAAAAAGGGGCCGATGTAAACCTTGAAGAGGAGAGTCACCGTCTCAGACCGCTTAACTTCGCATCCCGTTACGGTCACTTTGAAGTTGTAAAATTCCTTCTGGATAACGGTGCCGATCTTCACGCAAGGGAGAAAGATAATGAGACTGCTTTGTCATATGCCGTTGCAAGCAATAGCCTGGACACTGTTAAGTATCTTGTTAAAAAAGGGCTAAAGATCAATGACATGAAGAGTAAAAGAAATCTCCCCCCTGTCTATTATGCAACCGTTGGGTCAGGAGAAAACTTAAACATTGTTAAATATCTTATCTCTAAGGGAGCAAAAGTGACCGGTAAAGATGAAAACGGATGGACAATGCTTCACAGTTCCGCCTGGAGAGGGAAGAAAGAGATGATAGAACTGCTTATCAAATCCGGAATCACCCCTAATGTCAAATCTAAAACAGGATTTACTCCACTCCATGGCGCATCTTCAACTGGAAATCTTGAAGCAATTGAGGCCTTTCTCAAAAATGGGGCCAATCCGAATGCAATTGATGACAAAGGGAATTCGCCTCTCTCAAATGCCGTCTCATCCGGGCACATCAAGGCAGTTGCCATGTTGTTAAAGAGCAAAGCAAACCCGAACGGGAAACTGGAGTTTATGGGAGCTTCACCACTCCATATCGCAGCAGCGAAAGGTTATGGAAAGATCGGAGCAATGCTTCTCAAATCAGGAGCGGATTTTAAAGCTCTTGATGATTCAGGAAATACTCCACTCTTCTATGCCTGCAGGTATAAGAACAAATTGATGGCGAAGGCCCTCCTTAAAACCGGAGCTGAAAAAGAGGATATTCTCAGCATCTTCAAAAAGAAGAATCCTGCTCACAAACAATTAGAGAAAGGAACAGCTATTGTATGGTACACCGGCCATAGCGGATGGGCTATTAAAACCGAGAAGAATCTGCTTATATTTGATTATTGGAAAAGGAATGCAATCTCGGATACTCCATCACTAATGAACGGTGCTATCGATCCAGAAGAGATAAAAGGCCTGAATGTTTCAGTCTTCATATCTCATGATCATGCCGACCATTATATGCCCGCAGTTTTTGACTGGAAAGATAAGGTTACCAAGATCAATTATTACACAGGATTTACTCCGAAAGATAAGAACGGATATAAATTCCTGAAGCCTCAGAAAACATGGAAACTTGACGGGATGGAAGTTACCACAATAGAATCGACAGACACAGGAGTTGCATTTCTCGTAAAAGTTGACGGACTTGTAATATATCACTCCGGCGATCATGCTAATATGAAAAGAGATATGTCAGGGAAGTTCAAGCCAACTACAGATTATCTGGCCAGCCTTGGACTAACTCCCGACCTCTATTTTGCACCTGTTTCCGGATGCAATTTCAGGGATAAGGTGAGCCTTAAGCAGGGTGTTTACTACACAATCAAAAAAATGAAACCAAAAGCCGTATTCCCGATGCACGGCGGTTCGAACACTAAAAGCTATATCGACTTTGCAGAAACAGCAAAGAAAGATGGAATATCAACACCATTTTATTACCCCCTGGTTGAGGGTGACTGGTTCTTCTACAAAGGCGGGAAAGTGAAGAGTATAAATAAACTCAAAATCGTCGCAAAAGATGTAAAGAAAAAAAAATGCAATCCCGGATGTAAGTAAATACAGGGGCAGTAAAAACTGCCCTTAATTCTGGTCAGGGGTAAGGGGTGAAAAAATCATACCCGGAAATACCTCTTGTCCCTGACTTCTGACTTTTGAATGCAGAGAGTTGTTATCCTTTTGATTCAACGATCCACTTGATGACCGTGTTGATCAGGGCTCCCTTTTTTATCGGTTTGCTGAGATAATCATCAAGTCCCAGATCAATATATTTTTCCCTGTCGCCTTTCATCGCATTCGCCGTAAGCGCGATCACAGGGACATTCTTTTGTAAAGTTTTCCTGATCTCTTTTGTCACTTCCACTCCATCCTTTCCCGGCATCTGAATGTCCATTAAAACAACATCAAATTTCTTCTCCCCTATTGATCTCATCGCTTCTTTCCCGTTTACGGCTGTTACAACTTCAAATCCCTCTTTTTTCAATGTATAGTCAAGGAGCATCCTGTTAACACTATTATCTTCAACAACCAGGATTGAATACTCTGAAAGATCTTTGCCGGACCAGGCCTTATTGTGATTTATATCCTCTTTCTCAACTCCTCCGGAATCTGCCCTGCCAATATTAACTGAGAAACTGAATCGTGACCCTTTGCCCAGATCACTATCCACTTCAAGGGATCCGCCCATCATTTCAACAAGTTTTGCAGTAATGGCTAATCCAAGACCGGTCCCCTCATAATTCCGGGATAATGCTGAATCTATTTGTGAGAATGATTTAAACAACTTATCCGTATTATCTTTTGATATCCCGATCCCTGTATCACTTACTATAAATTCGAGAGATACCCATGGATCAAGTTCCTTTCTTAATTTTATATCAAGGTTAATTTCCCCCTCATCTGTGAACTTAACAGCATTGTTAAGAAGATTTCTGAGGATCTGCCTGAGCCTTTCAGGATCACCACATAGGAATCGGGGCACTTTTTTATCAACTTTTATATTTAATATTACCTTTTTCCCCTTTATCCATATCTTTGTAGTTTTTTCTGTTTTGGCGAGAAGCTTCTTCAGCTCAAAATTCTTTTTTTCTATGACCACTTTACCCGCTTCAATTTTTGAAAAATCAAGAATCTCATCGATCAGGTAGAGTAATGACTCGCCTGAGTTTTTAATAATATCAACATATTCTTTCTGCTTCTCGTCTAACTCAGATACTTCAAGCAATTCGGAGAACCCCAGGATAGCTGTCATTGGTGTTCTGATCTCATGTGACATATTGGCCAGAAATTCACTTTTTGACTGATTGGCTTTTTCAGCTTCCTCTTTAGCATTATGAAGAAGGATATTAGCTTCTTTTCTTTCCGTTATATCACTGCATGTTATAAAAAAGACTGACTCCTCCTTTTTTTCCCCGCAAAGATAAACCATTGAACAATCGACATACATACTGCTTCCATCTCTCTTCCTTCCGTGAAATTCAAATCGCCCTTTCAATTCCATCTCTACTGTTCTAACCTGCTTTTCACTTGTACGCTGAGCATCCCCATGGAAAAGGATCCTGAATTTAAGTCCCTCTAATTCTTTATCTGGATATCCGAAGATCTTCTCCGTGACAGGATTTGCAGCTATAATATTTTTTTTGTGATCAAGGATCAGTATCGAATCCATCGCTGATTCAAAAAGATGCCGGAATCGCTCCCTGCTCTCCCTTGTCGTAATTTCTGACACTCTTCTTTTGCGGAATTCTCTTATTGTGTTTATCACAAGCAACTCAATAATTAGAAGGAATAGAAATATTATTGAAGGATATAGATAGTTGAGTTTCAAATTCGGAAGATAGAAAGTAAATAATTTCCATCCCTTAATTTCCAGGTCAATTTCACTTGTGAAATGGCTCTCTCCTCTGAATACAACTTTGTCACTATTTATATCATAGGGGAATCTCCCGATATTAAACTTTCCCAATTGCCTTGATTTTTTTATTTCAATACGTCTTTCAGAAGAGATCTTCCCGGTAGCACTGAAAAGCCATTTTTTAACAGGGGATGAAAATACGATCCTGTCCGGTGATATCATCCCTCCTGTAAGACCTGATCGTTTGATAATTTCATCAATACTGCTGAGATTGAATTTAACAACTACTACTCCGGAAACTTTTTTATTGCTCCTGACCGGAAAACCAAAATACATCCCCCGCTCACCTGTTGTTACCCCCACAGCAGTATAGAATGAATTACGCCCCTTCATTGCATCCTTGAAATAGGGCCGGAACTTATAATTATTTCCTGTCAGGGTTTCAGAACCTTCATATGTCGAACTACCAATAACATCTCCGGAAGAATTCATTTGAAATAATAGTGCGGCTCCGAGGATTATTTTTATACTGTTAAGATTAGCAGTCAGCAATTCCTGGGTGGGGACGACTTTTCCGGCACTTATCTGAACTATCTGCTTGATAGTTGAGATAGATCTTATTACTTCCAATTTCTTTTTATAATAATCATTAATACCGGAAGCAATATCCTGAGTCAGTTCCGTTTGAATATTTTTCTCGTTATTTACATGATTTATCCTGAAAAACATTATAATGATCGCCAGAACTAATATATTGATTACTATAACAAACGGAGTAAATGTTTTTTTAAATGAGATATCTCTGAACATAGTTAACAATTATTATATTAGAGGGGGTTATTGTCAATAGGACAGAAGTCAGGAGACAGAGATAAACATAAATCCAAAATGAGAAGCACGAAGCTCGAAACAAACCCGAATGACCGAAACACAAATGTCCCAAACAAGAACATGAAGAGATCTTTTGTTTTGAATTTTGAGCATTCCTATTTTGAATTTGTTTCGGATTTCGAAATTCGGATTTCGAATTTGTTTTTTCTTCTGGCTTCTTGCTTCTGACTTCTGGTTTTTGTTTTTATTTCCGAAAGCGTGTGTAGATCCAGTCAAATATCCCTGTCAGGGTTATAAGGATAAAGAGGAAAGAACCGAGTGGGATTATCAAAATATACCATTCTCCTATCAGATCCCTGAATAATCTGCCGTTATGAATCTCGAACATATAGTTCCACAATGGCAACCTGTTATCATTCCTGATCTCCTCCGGTAATTCGAACCTGCCATTCATCTCCGAACCTTTGACCGGTACTATTCCCTGCTTAAAAGCAGTAATGAACTCCTCACCTTCCGGTGTTCTGAAATATCCGGAGATCATTTTTTCAGCCGGCCGGACCGGTGAAACAAATCTCACCATTTTCCCGGAAACTATATCGATCGCCCGTCCATCCCCCGGGATATGAAAAAGACCGTTGAATGATCCTACAATAAATCCACCCGCAGGATATTCTTCAAATACGGTTGCACCCATGACAAAAACAAGAATGGGGATCCTTGTTTTCCTGAATTCACCCGTCATTGTTTCATCCCCTTCCCAGATCCCGTCTTCAGCCTCGATCAGGACTTTTGCTTTATCTTTCAGGAAAAGAGCACTATGGATCTTCTTATCCCATGGATTATCAGGGAAAGGGCCCGGATATAACTGAACATCAATATCACCGCGCGCAATAACTGCCAGGAAAGGTGGCCTCATAAAAAACGCGGTCACACCGATCAGGAGGAACACAAAAGCCAGCCAGATACCGAGTTTAAGGTGATATTTATAAAAAAAGTTAAGTGAAGATTTACTATTTACAGATATTTTTTTCTTTTTTTTCCATTTTTTCGGAAAATACCACATATAGAAAGCAGAGATGCTCAGGAAAATTATCAACAACCCGAATATATCAAAGATGATCCTTCCGGCTATCCCCCATGCATGTCCACCATGAAGATCGAAGAAAAGACGGACAAGAGAAACCTTTTCAGCCTTCTCCTCACCCTCCCTCTTCAGGTCAATTTTCATAAATTTAAAAGATGTGGAACCGATAGATGTTTCCCAAACTTCCGATGGAGTAAAAATAATAAGTCTGTTATTAATTCTAAGGATCTTTTTTACTTCCACATTTCCACTTTCAGGAAAGATCTTTTTCCATTTTTCATTGATAGTATCGCAGACCCACAATCCACCGAAGGCGGCGGCGAAAAGTTTTGGTACCTGATCTTCATCTTCAAGTAATAACAGATCATTAACCTTCCCGTAATAGATCGAATCGGTGAATCCATCCGACATTTTTTTAAATGTTTTACCACCGTCAGTTGTTTTCCAGACACCCTTCTTCCCGCCAATGAAAGCTTTCTTTTTGTCACCGTCCAGGTAAAGCATCTCGATCAGAGAACTTCTGTTCCAATTCTCCGTTTCATACTGGGAAGGTACCATCCAGCTCGGAATGGAAACTCCCGAGACCAGATCAGGGTGATTCAATATGATCCCCGAGGAAGCAGACCATATAAGGAAAAGGATTATAAATAATCCGATATATTTATGTATAAATTTTGATTTATTGAATATCCACTTCACTATTTTCATCTGAAAATTATATATTTGATCCCCAAATGTGTCAACGATGGTCATATTTACATTGTCATGATTATGTCATTTCAAACAAATATCATCCATATGAACTTTTTTTGGCTCTCGCCATCATCCACTTCGCTTATGCGAATTCACCTTGCCGCAAAAGCAAAACACGGCTACGGCTGATACTTTCTGAATGACAAATATCATTCTTTTTGTGAGAGAACGAAACAGAGTGGCTGGGAACCGGTTTTACCGAAGCGGTGATGTTCCGAAGGAAAAAAGCTACTGTCTGAGTATGCTTCTTTAGAAGCATGCGAGTTGGCTTTTTAATGCCGCTGAATAATTCCCGGTCAGACACGTCGTGGTGAACGAATAAATGAATGATATTTGTAAATTCCCAACTATTAAAAGCAATTACGGATAAAGCCTGCGCCGAGTAGAACAAATGAATGATATATATTTTTTGGGGAAAAGGGGATATAATTAACATTGATGAATTCTTTAATTAAAAGTCTTTTAAATGTATTGTCCATGCCTGTTTTCAGCAGGATCTACGGAAGGATCACCAGGATCAAAAATCCGAAATTTCTGGTCAGGTTCATAATCGACTTTTTCGCTGATACTTATAAGATCTCCATGGATGATTATGAAGGAGAAGCTTCTGATTATGATTCCCTTGCTGAATTTTTTATCAGAAAACTTGATCCATTAAAGAGGCCTTTAAAAGAAGATAGCAAATCCCTCCTTTCACCTGCTGACGGAGTTGTATTATCTATTGAGCTTGTAAATTCTAAAAAAGTGATCCAGGCAAAAGGGATCGATTATGATCTTCAGGAATTCCTGAACGCAGAATTGGATTTTAATAAACAATGGTATGTCACAACAATCTATCTCTCACCCATGGACTACCACAGGTACCATTTCCCGCTCGGAGGGGTCGTTAAAGGGTATTGTCATATGAAGGGCCATCTCTATCCTGTTAACAACCTCGGCTTAAAAAATATAAAAAAACTATTCATAAAAAATGAAAGAATAGTCCTTGAACTGAAACACAAAGATTCTACTGTTTATATTGCAGCAGTGGGAGCAACTTTTGTCGGAAGTATTAAAATGGAATTCATCGAAAGATACAAAAGAGATAACAAATGGAAGGATATCTCACTCACTACCTCCCAGATGGATGAAATGGGAAGGTTTGAACTTGGTTCAACGATAATTCTGGTAACTCCTGAAAAACTCGGATCTCCTGTAGAAGGAGTCGAAGGTAAGCATGTAAAAACAGGAGAAAAACTATTTGATATTAATTGATCAGCTGATCAGATATGGATCGAGAATCCTCCGGCCTCACCAAGAGCTTCCCAGACATTTTCACTTAGAGTAGGATGAATAAATACCAGGTCCCTGAACTCATCTGTCTTCAACCCCTTTGAAACAGCATAAGTAAGAAGAGGAAGGAGTTCCCCGGCTTCGGCCCCGAGAATATGGGCCCCGAGAAGGACATTGTCCATACCTGTGATGACCTTCACCATCCCTGTCTTCTCTTCGACAGCATTTGACCTTGACCCGGCAGAATAAGGAAATCTTCCTGCTTTGTATTCAATTCCCTTCTCTTTTGCCTCTTCTTCGGTAATACCGACAGAAGCAAGTTCGGGGAATGTAAAAACTGCACCTGGAATTGTCATCTCATGAATCTCTTTTCCATTAAGAATATGATCTACAATTGCGATTGCCTGATGGGATGCTTTGTGGGCCAGCAACGGATGTCCTATAACATCTCCGCAGGCATATATACCTTCAACTCCGGTTGTGAGGTTTTTACCGGTTTTTATAAATCCTTTTTTATCCAGTTCAATTCCGATCTCAGAAGAGTATATACCTTCAGTATTCGGGACTCTTCCGACCGAAAGGAGCACTTTTGAGAAACTCTCTTCCCTCTCTCCTTTATTTTCTTTTACCTTGAAAGAGATCTTCGAATTCGTCCTGTCGATCGACGGATCGGATACAGAAGTGGAAGTCAGGACTTTGATCCTGCTCTTCCTCAATTCTCCGGCAAGCATGTCGGAAAGTTCTTTATCACTGCCCGGGATGATCTGGTCCATGATCTCAACAATTGTGACATCTGAGCCCAGATAACTATATACAACTCCTATCTCAACTCCGATAGCTCCCGCCCCGATCACAAGAAGCTTTTCAGGTACATCTTTAATAAGCAGCGCTTCATCAGAATTGACAATAAACTCATTATCGAATTTCAAATGGGGTAATTGGGCAGGAGAAGAACCGGTCGAGATAACTATGTTCTTCGATCTATACGTTTCTCCATTATCAACTTCGACAATACCGGGTGATACTATCTTCCCGGTCCCTTCTATGAGATCAACATTATTTTCACCCAGCAGGTAAATTATCCCTTTGGTAAGTTTGGAGACAACCCTCTCTTTCTGCTTCAACATTCCCTGAACATCTACTTCATACCCTTCTATTTTAACACCGAGCTTTTTGGCACTCTTTATCCCTTTAATGATCTTGACAGAATTCAGCAGGCTCTTTGTAGGAATACATCCCGAGTGGAGACATGTCCCTCCGGGCAATGCTTTTTCTATTACAGCGGCCTTCAGCCCCCTTTTCCCTGCTGATATAGCCCCTTCATAACCTGCCGGGCCACCACCTAAAAATAAGATATCGTACATTACTTTCCCCTTCTAAGATATAAGTTCCTTCATCTTTGTTACAGCATTTTCCAGTCCGATGAAAGCAGCATTAGCTATGATGGAGTGACCGATGTTTAACTCCTCTATCTCTTCAATTTCAGCGATCGGGCCGATATTCCGGTAGGTCAGGCCATGCCCTCCATATATTTTAAAATTTAGCCTTTTTGCATATTGAACTGCTTTCTTTATCTTCTCGATCTCGATCGTCCCGAAACTGGTCTTTGAATTCTTAGCATATTCTCCCGTATTCAGTTCTATCATTTTGATACCCATCCTGTGACAAACTTTGATCTGATCAATATCGGGATCAATAAAAACCGAAACTTCCAGTCCGGCTGCCTTCAGGTTCCCGGCTATCTCTTCAACTTTATCTCCGAACATAAGCATATCCAGACCGCCTGTCGTAGTTACTTCCTCTGCACTTTCCGGCACGAGTGTACAGGTGTCTGGCTTATACTTCAGCGCGATCTTAACCATATCCATAGAAACCGCCATCTCAAGATTAAGCTTTGTTTTCACTATCTTTCTCAGAAGTTCCAGATCCTTCTCCTGGATATGACGCCTGTCCTGACGCATATGTATCGTAATTCCATCCGCTCCCGCCAACTCAGCCAGAACAACTGCATAGACCGGGTCTGGTTCGTCTGTCATCCTCGCCTGTCTCAGGGTTGCAATGTGATCAATATTTACTCCTAATCTCATTTGTCTTCTCCTATTTCAGAGATCAGAAAATCTTCAAAGATCTCCAGGTTTTTATTTATTACATTCTCATCTTCGGATTCGATCATAAGTCTTATTTTTTTTTCTGTCCCCGAATACCTGATGAGAATGCGGGAATTATCACCATATATTTTATTAAATTTCCCGATCTTTATTTTCAGTTCCTCCCAGCTGTCCAGAGGCCGTTTCTCTCTTATTTTAATACTTTTTATAATTTGTGGAAAGGGTTTGTAAAGTTCCGAAGCTTCAGAAACGGAAAGTTTGAGAAATTCCAATGCCTTAAGAAAAAGGAGTGATGTAATTATCCCGTCTCCTGTTTTCTGCATTGTTCTGTAAATGATATGTCCGGACTGTTCTCCCCCGAGCACAGCGGACCTTTTTTTCATCTCTTCATAAACATGCCTGTCACCGACATCACTTCTGGAAAACCTGATCCCGGATCCTTCAAGCAATCTCTCCAGTGCCAGATTTGACATTATTGTTCCCACAATTACAGGATGATAATCAGGATCGCTCTCCATCAGATATTTTGAAATTATATATAGAATAAAATCACCATCCAGATCTTTACCTGAACTATCTATCATAAGTACTCTGTCCCCGTCACCATCAAATGCTACGCCTAATTGGCCTTTGCCTGACATAATATGTCCTCTGAGGAAATCGGGTTCCATCGAACCGCATCCGGAATTTATATTCTTCCCGTCGGGAGTAGTGTTGAAAAGAGTATGGCTGATACCGAGTTCTGAATATATTGCAGTTGCAGCTTCTGAAACCGCCCCATTCGCACAATCAAGCAGAACTCCCGATACATCAGGTTTTATTCCTGAGAATCCTGAAGTTACGAAGTTTATATAATTTATCGATCCATTAAAAGTAGTAATCCTGTTTCTGCTGCCTGAGGTATCAAAATCATCATTTGAGTAGAAGACCTCTTCTATCCTGTTCTGAGTTTCATCAGGTAATTTTTCCCCATCCGGGCCGAACAATTTTATTCCGTTATCTGACCAGACATTGTGTGACGCTGTGATCATTATCCCCAGATCGAAAGGGCCTGTTGCAACATTATAGGATAATGCGGGAGTCGGAACGACTCCTGTGCTGAAAATCTCTGATCTGCTATCGATCCCGTCACAGATCAGTCCCTCAATTTCCGGCCCCGAAATCCTTGTATCCATCCCTATAAGAATCCGGAAAGGGCCCATGCATGCTTCAATGGAAGATCCGATCCTTACTATTGAAGAGTGATCAAGAGGAAACTTTCCGAATTCAGACCTTATCCCGTCAGTACCGAACAAAGCCTCATTACTTCTTTTTTTCATTAATATTTTTTACTTTCAGGGTCACTTCAATACTATCATATTCCTCAAATCTGAGAATTTCCTCTCTCTTTTCAAGTGATATACTTATTACTGAATTCTCTGTAATTTCAGAGAGATTTATCTTCCCTGTACCATAAACAGTATTGATATTTTTGATCTCTGACTTGTATCCGAATATTTTCACCTTATCCGGGTTGATCTTCCTTTCGATAAGTGCAACACCCTTGGGGAGCCTTCCTGTATATAATATCCGTACCGGAACCTCTTTATAATAGAACTCTCTGACTATAACTTCAAATATCTTCGGGTTGATCGAAATTATTTCAACATCCTCCGGGAAAGTAAGGTGATCTTCAGTAAATATTGTCAGTTTCGTACTATTTTTTACATCATTCAGATCAATACTGATATTAAAATCCTTCTCACTTATTTTTCCTATCTCTTCGGCAGTACCTCTTACCATGATCCTGACCGTATCAGGCCTGTCCTGTACATCGATCATTTCTGAAACATTAGAATTTTCAATATTAATAACAAAACTCTTCTCAAGATATGTCCGTTCTCTTCCGGATATGAATATCCATACGGAAACTGCAAGGAGAAAAGCCGTCAACTTAAGGCCCTTATTATTCATTACAATATCTCTAAAATTCATATTTACCTACAATTCATAAGTTTTAAGCCTGCTTCTGAGCCCTTCTCTGTCCAGCCCTCTGATCAATTCTCCATTCACTGCCATGGAGATTTTACCGGTCTCCTCTGATACTATTATTGCTACACAATCTGTCTGTTGAGTTATCCCCATTGCAGCCAGATGTCTGGTACCTCCCGGAGAAAGTTCAAGCAGCGGAGGAAGTTGAAAAAAACACTTTGCCATTGTGATCTTATCCCTGCTTATTACAACAGCGCCGTCATGCAATGGTGAGCCCGGAGTAAATATCGTCAATAAAATATCCTTATTCACCTCTGTATTTATCGGCACCGGCTTATTTACATAATTAATGATCTTGTTCTCTCTTTCAATAGCTATCAGGGCCCCTATCTTTGATAATGACAATGCAACAACCGTATTCACTATCTCATCCGAAACCTCTGATTTCTGATCAAGGTTATACTTGGTCCTCATCCTGCTTCCTATTTCCGCCAGAACCTTCCTCAACTCATCCTGGAAGAGAACAATAATTGCAATGATCAGGTATGTCAGGAAATTGTCTATGATAAAGGAGAAAGCCGTCAGTTTCAGCAGGCTTGCAATTATGGCGAAAACACCGATAAGCGCAAGCCCTATCGCCATCTGATAAGATTTTGTCCCTTTTATAAGAAGAAGAATATAGTAGAAAATAATGAAAAGAAAAACTATATCAATAATATCAGAGATCCCGAATTGTGAAAATGCATTTACAATTTTCTCAAAAATCATTGATCAGTTGTTTTTTTCTTTTTTTTTTTAGTTGTCTTTTTTATAGTCTTTTTTTTTGCCTTTCCGTTACCGAGGATCTCACTTATCTCATCTGCAGAAAGTGCCTCTTTTTCCAGAAGGAGTATTGCTATCTTTTCCAGTTTATCCTTGTTTGCAAGCATCGTTTTCTCTGTATTTTTATAAGCTGCGTCCAGTATTTTCTTGATCTCCATATCTATCTTTCTTGAAGTATCCTCTGAATATTCTGCATGAGACATCATATCCCGTCCCAGGAAGATCATATCATTCTGGCTGGTGTAACTTACAGGCCCGAGGGATGACATCCCCCATTCACAGACCATCTTTCTTGCTATCGAGGAAGCCCTCTCAAAATCATTACCTGCACCTGAGGTCTGAAGGTTGAGGAAAATCTCCTCGCTTATCCTCCCTGCCATAAGAACTGAAAGCTGTGCCATAAGATACTCTTTGGAATAAGTATACTTGTCATCTATCGGAAGCTGCTGAGTGACTCCGAGCGCCATCCCTCTCGGTATTATGGAAACCTTGTGAAGAGGATCTGCCTCTTTCTCCAATGAAGCCATCAATGCATGCCCGGCTTCATGGTAGGCTGTGATCTTTTTTTCCTTTTCGGAAATTATCATACTCTTCCTCTCAGCTCCCATGAGGACTTTATCTTTTGCATATTCGAAATCTGACATTTCGATCTTTTTCTTCCCGACCCTGGATGCATAAAGAGCGGCTTCATTAACCATATTAGCTATATCAGCACCGGTAAATCCAGGTGTCGATCTTGCCAGGACTTTGATGTTCACATCCTTCGCTATTGGAGTGTTTTTTGTATGTACCTTAAATATTGCTTCCCTCCCTTTTACATCGGGTGATGAAACCAATATCCTTCTGTCAAATCTTCCGGGTCTAAGAAGAGCACTGTCAAGTATATCGGGCCTGTTCGTAGCCGCAATTATAATAACACCTACATTTGCATCAAAACCGTCCATCTCCACCAGAAGCTGGTTGAGAGTTTGTTCTCTCTCATCATGGCCGCCGCCGAGGCCTGCCCCTCTCTGTCTTCCGACTGCATCTATCTCATCAATAAATATCAGACATGGAGAGTGTTTTTTTCCTTCTTCAAAAAGGTCCCTTACTCTTGAAGCCCCGACACCGACAAAAAGTTCAACAAAATCTGAACCGGAAATTGAGAAAAATGGGACATTAGCCTCACCAGCCACTGCTTTTGCGAGGAGAGTTTTCCCTGTCCCCGGAGCGCCGACAAGGAGAACACCTTTCGGAATCTTTCCTCCGAGTCTCTGGAACTTCTTCGGCTCCTTCAGGAATTCAATTATTTCCTGGAGCTCATCCTTAGCCTCAACAACTCCGGCTACATCTTTGAAGGTTATCTTATTCTTCTCCCCCGTGAACATCTTTGCTTTACTTTTTCCGAAGGAGAATGCTTTACCGCCACCCTGCTGCTTCATCATCATTACCCAGAATGCAATAAGTATAAGGAAAGGGGCAAAACTCAATAAGTAAGATATCCATTCCCCTTTGTTAATTTTTTCAACTTTGATCTTTACCCCATTCTCTCTGAGTTTACTGATAAACTCTGGGTATTCATGCGGCATTGCCGTTTCATAATCGAGAATCCCGCCACCGTCAGGGGAATCAAGTTTTCCGGTTATTTCATTTGATTTTATAAAAGCAGATATTACTTCTTTCTTTTCCACTCTGTTCATAAAATCAGAGAAATCGATCTTCGTTATCCGCCCTCTCGAAACATCCGACAACATTCCGTAGAGGAGAACCATAATTATTCCTGAAAAAATCCAGAACATGAAGCCTTTCGGCCTTTTCTGGTTTATATTTTTTAAGTTTTTCATATCTTTCATCTCTTCCTCATCCTTCGAATTGATTATAGCACAAAAGAACATCTTATAAAAATTCAAAATTCAGTTATATAGAGGATATCCGGATGCCATTTACTTTGACATTAATTTTGTCGTATGTTAAAAATAAATAGGAGAGAGGAATAAATGGGTAAGATTATCGGTATTGATTTAGGAACTACAAATTCAGTTGTTTCGTACATGGGTGAAAATGGTGCGGAGATAGCTCTGAGTTCTCAGGGTGAGAGGATTATGCATTCTTTAGTAGCTTTTACAAAGGATAATAAGATCCTTGTCGGGAATCCGGCAAAGAGCCAGATGGTAATGAACACAAACACTGTTCATTCTGTAAAACGGCTTATGGGAAAGAGATATTCAGAAGTAAAACCTTACCTATATCAATTCAATTATGAGATTGTCGAAGAAGAAGATGACAGGTTAAAAATAAAGATCGATGATGTACTCTATTCTGCTGAAGAGATCTCCGCAATGATAATTATGGAACTCAAAAGAGCAGCAGAAAATCATATCAAGGATACTATCGATGGTGCAATACTAACAGTTCCGGCATATTTTAATGATTCTCAACGTCAGTCTACACGGGATGCAGGTGAAATAGCAGGCCTGAAGGTAAAAAGAATTATAAATGAACCCACAGCAGCCTCCCTCTCCTTCTCCACCAAACTCAAAGGAGAAAGAAAGATCCTGGTTTATGATTTCGGAGGAGGGACAATTGATGTTTCTATCCTCGACATTCAGAATGAAGTGATCAAGGTCCTTGCGACTGCAGGTGATATAAATATAGGGGGAGACGATTTTGACATAATGCTGACCCAGGAATTTATTAAGGAAATAATAGACAATACAGGTGTTGACCTCAGTGATGATAGAGTGGCGATCCAGAGACTCAGGGATGAAGCGGAAAAAAGCAAAAAGGCTGTTTCATCTGAATTATCATACGAGATCAGCCTCCCGTTTCTTGCCGAGTCGGATGAAGGCCCCATAAATTTCCAGAAAGATCTCACCAGAGAGGAGTTTGAAAAACTCATAACAAAGAAAGTGGAAGACACTATAAATATCTGTGAAAAAGCTCTTAAAGCTGCAGGTATCACTCCTGAAGATCTTAATGACATTCTTCTTGTAGGCGGGACTACCAGAATACCATTCATCCAGGAGAGATTAAAAAAATTTTTTAAAAAAGATCCGGGGAAAAAAGCAAATCCTGATGAGATAGTCGCAATGGGTGCTGCCATACAGGGTGCTATCACGACAGGAGAGAGCAGAGATATTCTTCTCATAGATGTAATAGCGATGTCCCTGGGAGTAAAAACTCATGGAGGGATGTTTACTAAGCTTGTTAAGGCGAATACCACCATCCCTGTCTCAAAGAGTATGGTTTTCTCCACAGCAGAAAATGACCAGTCAGAGGTCGAGATATATGTTTTCCAGGGTGAATCAAACAAGATAGAAAACAATAAACTCCTCGGGAAATTTATTCTCAGCGGAATAAAACCCTCTCCTGCCGGAGAACCAAGGATCGAAGTTTCATTCAACATAGATATTAACGGAATCCTTCTTGTCTCTGCTATTGACCTCTCTACACAAAACAGTAAGGAGATCCGGGTCCTCCATTCGGGCCTTCTGGAAAATACAGAGATTGAAGATCTGAAAGAAAAATATTCGGAAGCAGAGTCATTCGAAGAGGAAATGGCTGACATTAAAGTACTTAAAGAGGATATCAAGCTGGTCGCTTATTACCTTGAGGTTTCCAGTAAGAACAAAAAGCTTGGCAAGGATATAAGAGATGAATGTGATTCGGTAAGAAAGAAAATATTGATAGATATAGAGACTGACGATCCGAAAAAACTACAGAGATTAAAAAGAGAATCACTGATGTTTCAGGAAGATATCAAAGTAATAATTCAAGAGGATGCAAAGCAGAATGGAGAAGAGAAAACTGAAGAGAAAAAAAAGAAGAAAGATGATACTAACCCTTTCTTAAAAGTACCAAAGGACCTCGTAGATTAACAACATAATTACTCGGGCTTAAAGCCTGCTTCTCTGATCTTATTTTTTACAAATTCCAATCCGGCTTCGCCGTCATATCTAACCTCTTTCTTATCGACAAGAACTTCGAGGTTACCGATACCCTGAACCGATTTTAATGTATTTGTAATAGTCATTTTGCAATGATTACAAGTCATATCGCTCACTTTTATCTTTTCCATATTCTCCTCTATGTTTTTTTTGAACAATCTGAACAGATTATACCTGCTGTTTATTAAAAGGATTGCTAATACTATTCCTGAGATCACTGTAATTAAACCCGGCCCGCTTTCAGCATGAGTGTGAGCTGAAACCTGAGTAATGCTAAATTCCCCCATAAGAAGATCAAAAATAACCCCGAGAGCAATAGAAGTAAGTACTATTGATATCAGATAGATCACTGCAATTTTTTTTCCGAGCCTTTTCCAGACAAAAGAGAGTGTAACAGTATTCGTCGCCGGCCCGGCAATAAGAAAAGCAAGAACTGCTCCGGGCAATATTCCCTTCATCAGGAGGGAAGCTGCAATAGGAATAGATCCGGTAGCACAGACATAAAGTGGAACAGATATAAGCAGAATTACAAAATAGTGCAGGAATGGGGTTGAAAGATAGGTGGCGGCAAAATCGTGAGGAATCAGAGCAGAGATCAATCCACCGATAACTACCCCGGCCAGAAGCCATTGAGCTATCTCTGACGGCAGAACTTTGAAACCATAGGCCAATACATCTTTAAAGTTCTTTTCTTTCTCAGCTTCTTTACCGGTTTCAGTATAAGCCTCACTCTCTTTTTCATTAAAATGTGTGGCTATACCGACAATGATCCCTGAAATAAGAGATGCAATCGGCCTGAATATGGCAAAAACAGGCCCCATTAACGCATATGTTGCAAAGATGGAATCAACTCCGCTTGAAGGAGTAGAAACAAGGAATGACATAACAGAACTTTTTGAGGCTCCGTCTTTTCTTAACGATTCAGCTATGGGAATTACACCACAGGAGCATATCGGCAGAGGTATACCCAGAATTGTGGCCTTCACTGTCGAAGCTATTCCGCTTTTTGAAAAATGTTTCTTAATATAAGACTCGCCCAGAAGAGCATGAACAACCCCGGCAAAGAAAAACCCGACAATAAGGTACGGACTAATCTCAAGAAAAAGAAAGATCGTCTCATTAAAAAATTTTTGTATAAATTTGCCCATTATTCTGTTATTAATACTCAGACAATTGTAGAGTAAAAACCTTTCCAATGCAACCAGTAAGGTTGCATTATAAAAAAGAAAGAATGGATATTTCTCAATGTTCTTGTTTGGAGCATTTGTGCTTTGAAAATTTGGTGTTGTTTCGAGTTTTGGACTTCGAGTTCATCCCAGGTTGCTTTCTCTCCGCCACGGCGAATTCACCTTGTCGTGCTTCATGTTTTTTACCCTTATGGTATAATCATCTGCGAATCCCCGGTGGCACACCGGATCTGACTGGAGGAGATTATCATATGATCGAAAGGCCGGAAAAAATTGAATATTATCTGGATATTGCAAAAGTTGTCTCAAGCCGTTCTACCTGTCTCAAAGTGCTGATCGGTTCAATTATTGTAAACGAAGATCAGATCATAGCAACAGGTTATGTCGGAGCTCCCCGAAAAACAAAAAGCTCATTGGAGCACAATTTCTGCCTCAGGCAAAAACTTAATATCCCTTCCGGCACTCAGTATGAGATGTGCAGGTCAGTCCATGCAGAGCAGAATGCAATAATAAATGCCGCGAGAGCAGGAGTAAGTACAATAGGCGGCGATATGTATATTTATGGCAAATCAAGATCGACAGGAGAGAAACTGGATGCCTTCCCCTGTTTCATTTGCAAAAAAATGATAATAAACAGCGGAATAAACAGAGTTATTTGTTCACTGAGCGATGAGAAAGAAAATTATAAAATTTTTACAATTGATGAGTGGATAAAAGAGTGGCAACAATCAGATATTATTGAAGATAAATATAAGTATAAAGGGTAACAGCAGAAAAATGAAAATTGACCATATTGGCCTTACAGGAATGATGGCTTCAGGAAAAGGTGAAGTTGTGAAGATCCTTGAGGAATTGGGATATAAATATATATCTCTCTCTGATATTGTCAGAGAGGAAGTTGCTTTGGCCGGAAAACCGGTCTCACGAAGTGAAATGCAGGATATAGGGAACAGATTAAGAAGTGAGGGCGGCCCCGGCATCCTTGGGAAGAGGATCTATGAAAAACTATCTGGATCACCTGCAGGTAAGTGGATCATTGACGGGATAAGAAACCCCCATGAGGTGACGGAACTAAGGAACCTGAATCCCTTTTCTTTAATAGCTGTAATATCTGACAGAGAGCTGATCCTGGAAAGGTTGAAAGAAAGGCTCAGGGATACTGACATTGCAGATAATAACCAGCTCAATATGAGACTTGACAGAGAATGGGGTATAAATGAACCTGAAGGCGGACAACAGGTGGGAAAGTGTGTTGAAATTTCAGATTATTTTATTGATAATAACCAAAGCCTTGAAGAGCTTAAAAAAAAAGTTTTAAAAACCTTAAAGCTGATGGAGGATAAAAATGGTTAAGAGAACAGCGGTATATCCGGGATCATATGATCCCCTCACAAACGGCCACATTGACATAATCGAAAGGGGCCTGAATCTGTTTGACAAGATAATAGTTACAGCATTGAAAAATCCATCAAAAACATACCTTTTCTCCCTGGAAGAGAGGATGGCAATAATGGAGGAGACATTCAAAGGCCGGGAAAACATTGAAATAGATTATTTCGAAGGTCTTCTCGCCGATTACCTGGAGAGAAAGAATACCTTCACAGTCGTCAGGGGCTTGAGGGCGATCTCTGATTTTGAGATCGAGTTTCAAATGGCACTCATGAACAGAAGTATTAAAGATAATATTGAAACGATTTTCCTGGTCCCTTCGATCTCATATTCATTCCTCAGTTCAAAACTGGTCAAGGAAATTTATAAGTTCGGTGGTGAGATCAAATCTATGGTTCCAGATATTGTTGATAAAAAACTTAAAGAAAAGTACTCTAAAAAATAGGATCTATCCCTTTCCGCAGATCTTCCGGTTTATCAGTGTTGCCTGAAATGCAGCACCGAAACCATTATCAATATTAACAACACTCATTCCTCCGGCACATGAATTAAGCATCGATAAAAGGGCGGCTATCCCCCCAAGATTGGCTCCATATCCAACAGAAGTGGGAACTGCTATCACGGGAGTTGATGTCAGTCCGGCAACTACCGATGGTAATGCCCCCTCCATTCCCGCAACAACTATCAGGACAGAATAATCATTCAGCTTTTCCCTTAGATCAAGAATACGATTTATACATGCAACCCCGACATCATATTCTTTCTCAACGATATTTCCAAAATATTTCGCAGAGAGGAAAGCTTCTTCAGCAACATTTTCATCCGATGCTCCGGCAGTGAGGACAAGGATCTTTCCTTCCAGCGAGGACTTAATATCTCTGTCAAAAGTGAGGATATTACCTTTCGGATAATATTTTAGGGATTTGAATTCACCTGTAAGTTCTTCAGCTTTCTCCTGATTTATCCTTGTAATTAGTACATTCTCACTCAGCTCTTCAAATTTATTTATTATTTTTCTGAGTTGCTCCGTAGTTTTTCCACTTCCGTAGATCACTTCCGGCAGTCCTCTTCTGAACTTTCTATGGAAATCAAGTTTGATGTCACCGATATCTTTATAAGGGAAATGTTCAATTATTTTATAGAACTCTTCTTCAGAAAGCTTTCCTTCCTTAAGAAGTTTTATTTTTTCTTTCAAAATTTCTTCCATCTGTTCTGTATTTTTTTTTATCCGGGGCCCTTTCATTAGTATGCCCCAGAGTTTTTGTCCTCCACAACTTCTGTTTCTGAAAGTTCGGATGCGGGCGATAAGGGAACTTCACTTTGACCGGATCAACGCCAATTATATTCTGCCATCTGTTATTTCCCAGACCCTCTTTGTAAGAGTGATAAATGTAGGGAATATCATCAGCTTCAAATCCCATTACATATGCTGCCAGAGAATCTGCAAGAACAGGGTCTTCTGAGGCAATTGCAAAACCATGAAATACAGGGCTCCCTTTTATAGGGCCTTTCCCCTCCATTCCATAGAGGCCATCTACAATGACCAGCGAGGGAGTTACACGTTTCAATAATTGTGCAAAATTCCTTCCTGCTATATCAAGCTGCTTGGCATATCTTTCTTCATCAGGAATCTTAAGTTTCTTAATATCGTTTAAAATACCTCCGAACAATAATCCTCTCTCTTCTGCCTTTACATAGCCGGCCTGCCCGGGGATCGACAGGATGCAGGGAAATAAGTGGTGGGTCTTTGGAGGAACTACAGCAATTGTATAATCCGCTTCAAATTCAGTATAACTGACCTCCTTTTTTCCCAGCAGAGTTTCTACTTCAAAAATTTTATCATGAGGAAGAGCATCCAGGTCCTGAAGTTTTACTCCCATAAGTTCAACTTCTTTATACCTGAATTTATAAAAAATATCCCAGGTACTCTTTTTAGTATAAAAAGCTCCATCAGACCCTTCAATAACAGTTATATCATTAATTCCGAAATTATCTCTCAGATATATGATCAGGCTTTCTACGGTCTCATAATGTGTGTTCGCATATATTTCTCTTGACCCGGAAAGATTTATTTTAATAGCTACCTTATCTGATGACCTGATAGAAAGTTTTGGACCTATAGCATCAAGTATTTTTTTTACAAACTTTCCCTGTCTGGTTTCTTTCGTAATTGCTATTTCTTTTCTTTCCATAAAAAGTAACCGGTTGTTATTTAATTACTTCGAACGGGAGCACAATCTTCCCTTTCGTACCTTTTAGATTGTTGTCAATGATCTCTATAAGAAGTGAATATTCCCCTTCTTCAAGCTCTTTATTCTTTTTCCCGATGATCTTAACCGGCTGAAAAAAATAGGGGTTCTGAAGCTTTACAGGTTTAAAAACTGATACCTTTTTCTTCCCTTTCAAAATTGAAATGTTTGCTATAAGGTCCCATGGCGGATTCATCTGAACCATTTTTGCCCCTTTCAAAAAGAAAGTAAGGATCGGAGAATCCCCTGATTTGAATCTATATGCATTTCCGGTATATGGTGAGAATTTCTGTTTCACGATACCTATCTGATAATTATCCTTCACTACGGTAAACCTCTTTTCCACTTCAAGAAGAGTACTTACCTTTTTGTAGAATACAGGACGTGAATTATCCAGGTTCTTTTTCGGCGCAGCGATATCGGCAAGTGTTAGTTTCGGGACCTCTATCTCTGCAAGCAATGTCCCATCCTCTGAATTATCGAATGCATCCACTACAATAAGAAGGTCATATTTCCCCGGCTCCAGTATCAGCCCGAATGAAAGATATTCCAGATCACCTGATCCTTCATAAGGTACCAGTGATTTAAATTTTTGATACTCAGCACCATCCTTGATAACTTTCAGATACAGATTATGGTAGGATTTCCTCTTATTATAAACCGGAGCCTGAGGTTTATTAAAGGTTTTTAATGCAACCTTTTTAGTATCATCCTTAATTTTTTTATTCTTTTCTTCGATCTGTACATTTTCCTCGGCCGTCCTCTTTTCCATCTCAGTGACATATTTATCATATTTATCTTTAACTACATCAAATTTGTCTTTAAGAACTTTTTCAAGTTCCTCTATTTTTACATCCAGGTCTGCAGTGAAAAGGATGTTTACAAAAACAGATTTCTGCAGGACATAATAGTAAGTGTCAAGCAGCTTCAGGCTGTAAACATTATTCGAAGTTCTGGTCTTTAAAAGGCCGTCCAGGCTTAGTTGAACCTTTTCCGGAACATCACTTTCTATTTCTGTCGTGTCAGCTCCTTTATCCTGAGCTAATCCTGTCAGAGCAAAAATCAACATAAAACCTATTAGCAGAATTCTTTTTATCATGGGAATCATCCTCCTGTGGGTGATTATAACCTAACAAACGGGAATTTTCAATTTAAGATAACAGCCGTTTCGGGATATTTGCCATAATATCTATAGTGTCCTGTTATCTTATAACTGAACAATACATCTTCCAGTTCAGGGCCTGCGCTTATATTGTGAACAACAAGGTATCTTTTTCCGTCTTCTGACCTTCTATCAACTACAATACCGATATGGGGCAACCCCGACAGGAGCTGCCAGCTCACAATATCCCCGGGGAGATAGTCATCAGAATTCATGGTCAGCGGCAGTTTAACACCCCTTCTGGAAAAGAAGACACGAAGGTTCGGCACTCTCCTGTGGTCTATGTTTGTATCCGGTTTTTTCAGTCCCCAAATATCAGGATATTTAGTGAAGTTTTCTTTCAGGTCTGTGTGGACATCTTTCTGGAGATCAACACCAATAATTCTATATGCCCTGATTAGGACATCTGTGCATACACCGGTCCCGGAGGGGACATCCCCTCCGGGGTAACCGATTTTCATATAACTTCCGTCATATCTTACATTAGATTCAGTTCTGGCCAGAGCGGCATCGGAAAACCTCCTGCTGAACCCCTCCGGCTCACCCTGTCTTAATCCAAAAAGTAAAATATTTCCGAAAATTAATGTGAAGAAAATTATTTTCTTCAATTTTTCAGTAATTTTTAATAATTTGTACCTTGAATCTCAAAATATGCCTGAGGATGGAGACATGCAGGACACATATCAGGTGCTTTCGCTCCTTCATGGAGGTATCCACAATTAATGCACTTCCAGACAACAACACCATCTTTTTCAAAAACCTTTCCTGAGTCAAGGTTACTATACAGCTTCAAATACCTCTCCTCATGAGCTTTCTCTACTTTTGCGATCAGTTTATAAGCAGCAGCAATTTCAGGAAATCCTTCCTCTTCAGCAGTCTTTGCAAAAGCTGGATAGAGATCTGTCCACTCTTCATTTTCACCATCGGCAGCAGCCTTAAGATTCTCAAGTGTTGTACCGATAACGCCTGCAGGATATGCAGCAGTGATCTCTACAACTCCACCTTCAAGGAATTTGAAAAACCTTTTTGCATGCTCCTTTTCGTTAAGAGCAGTCTCAGCAAAAAGAGCTGATATCTGTTCCAGTCCCTCTTTTTTCGCCTGTTTGGCAAAATAGTCATAACGCATACGCGCCTGAGATTCACCGGCAAATGATTTTAACAGGTTTTGCTCTGTTTTAGTTCCTTTTAAACTCTTCATATTTATCTCCTTAAATTAGTTTTTACCTCTTTTAGTAAATTCCCCTGATATATTCAACTTGAATCCTTCTACTTTAAAACCGGGGATCTCATTAACTTCAAGGTACCTGCCAATGATCCCGGCAAGTTCCACATTAAAATAATCCTCGATTTCATCCGAATTTTTGCTGAAAAGGTGATGATGATCTTCAGAAACAACATCATACCTCATTTTGTCTCCGATCGAACTTATCTTCTCGACAATTCCCCTGTTCACATAGGTCTCAAGAATATTATAAACTGTTCCGACTGCTATATTCGGCTGCTTCTTAATTACTTCTCTGTATATCTCTTCAGCTGTAGGATGACTTTTATTGTCAGCAAGAGTTTTCAGGATCACTACTCTCTGGGGAGTAACTTTAAGATTAAGTTCCTTTAATTTTTTTCTTATCAACTCAGGTGTCATCATCATTCTAAATAATAATAATTCCTATTTAAGAAATATTCAACTATTCTCTTAAAAAAAAATATTTTTTGACAAGATTTTTAAATATAGAGATAATAATGGATCAGGAGTCAAATTTGAAAAATATAATTTTTGTTCTATTGATCCTTGCAATTTCATTTCAGGGATCCCCGAAGTCATTTCCTGCTGCAGATCTTATTCTAATGAACGGTAAGATCCTGACAATGGACAGCAGGAATCCAGTAACATCCTCGATTGTAATTGTAGGAAATAAAATACAATTTACCGGTGATGATGCAGGCTCATTAAAATTCCGTGATAAAAATTCCAAAGTTATAGATCTTCAGGGGAAGACTATAATACCCGGGCTTCATGATGCACATCTCCATTTCGAAAGTGGTTCAGATCTGATATCGGACAGGCTGAGCCTGAGATTTCTTAACAAAAAACAGATATTGAAGAAGATAGAGGATGCTGTCCAGGCATCTCCTGAAGGAGCCCTGATAAAAGCATACAGCTATAATCATGCCTACTTTAAAGACAAAAAGTTCCCGGATAAATATGACCTGGACAAAGTTGCTCCCAAAAATCCTGTCATCATTACCAGAGTGGACGGCCATTCGATCTGGGTGAATTCCATGACCCTTAAAATGGCAGGCATTTCAAAAGAGACACCTGACCCACAGGGAGGAGAGCTGATCAGATACAAAGATAATACTCCAACAGGTATACTGAAAGAAAACGCTGAAATGATGGTCAAAGATGTCACTGGACCGGAAATGGTTATCCCGGGTTCATCGGGAGAAAACAAGCTTTTAAATGCTATCCGTTATGCTAATAAATTGGGGCTGACATCGGTCACCACCCAGGGTAGTTTGAAACTCATGAAACAATTGAATGAAATTGATAAAGTGGGAGAACTTACACTCAGGTTCAACCTCTGGATATCTCCGGCCGAGATGAAACGCTGTGTTGAAAAAGGGATCAAATTCAGAAGCGGTTCAGATAAAGTGAGGATATCGTTTGTTAAGATATTTGCCGATGGATCTCTCGGATCGGTTTCAGCCGCATTTTTCAAACCCTACACTAACAATCCGAAAACAAGCGGCATCCTTATCCATCCGGTAGAGGAATTGGACAAACTGATAAGCGATGCTCACGAGAATGGTTTTCAGACCGGAGTGCATGCAATCGGCAACAGGGGGGTTCATCTGGTCCTCAATGCCGTTGAAAAAGCCCAGCATAAATTCGGAATGAGGGGACTGCGGCACAGAATAGAGCATACACAATTCATAACGGATGAGGACCTTTTGCGGTTCAACAAACTTAAAATGATCCCGTCAATGCAGCCTACACATTGCACTACCGATCTTCTGGTCGTTGAAGAGAGGATCGGGACTGAACGTGCAAAACAGGGATACAGGTGGAACTCCTTTAAAAAAGAGGGAGTTATGCTTGCATTCGGAACTGACTGGCCTGTGGAACCTCTTGACCCGAGGAGAGGATTGTACTCCTCAATTGAGAGGAGGAACATTGAGAATGGATTTCCCGAGAACGGATGGTTCCCCGGGGAACAGATAAGCATAACAGACGCAATAAGGTATTACACACTTGGAGCAGCATATGCCTCATTCAACGAAAAAAGGATCGGCTCAATTGAATCAGGCAAACTGGCTGACCTCACAATATTTGATGCAGATCTTGAGAAAATAATTGAGAAAGATAAAAAAAATATGTTGAAAGTTAAGATCTACAAAATTATTATGGACGGGAAGATAGTAAATATTCTGAAGAAGTAACTATCCGGAAAATTTTGAGATAGAATCTCTGTAACCGAGGACCAGGGATCCCCTTTCCAATCCAGAGTAATCTGCGACGATATCACATTTCACCTTAAAGATGAAAAAGATATCTTTCCCGGTCTCCATTTCCAGAGTTTCAAAATTCCCCTGCCCCTTTGAGATAACAATGTCAGAATTATTATAAATATCCACAAAACCCGGATCCGACTGGTTTATCATTGTCCCTGCATAAGTTGATCCCGTCTCTATGATCTCAGCGATCTCCCCTATTCCGATATACTCTGCATCTTCCTTTATAATATCATTGATCGCCGGGCCCGACCTTACACCATAGATGATCTTTATCTCAGGATATTTCAGCTTTATCTGTTCCATAAGAAGCATATCAAATACCGCTTCACCCGCATTATCTGAAATGATCAGGATCGATCCGGAATTTTCAAGAGACTCACTCAACTCTTTATAATCGTTTATAGTCAGATCTATATTTTTAATTTCCCCGAATATCTGAGCAGTATCAAATATTTCAACTCCTCCATAATCTATGATGTTCCCGAGAAGAGAATAGAAAAGGGATGTGAACAGAGGGTCTTTGGATTCGATTATTCTTTCCCTGAACAGTTCAATATTATCCAGAACCAGATCGTTCTGCTCTTTTCTCAATTTTTTGTATGGATCCCCGTCCCCGGTCAAATCTGTTATCGCATCATATATCTCTCCTGAAAAAAGAGGGGGGGTTAAACAGGCATAATCTGTTTCCAGTGTTTTTTTCAACGCTTCCTTAAAAACAAGGGCAGACCTCTCCACGTCAAGGTCCATATAATCAGTTGCTCTCAGTATCTGGTTCAGGATACATACAGCACATTCATTTCGCATCAACATTTTTTTACCTCAAAGGTGGATATTATATTACAAACTCCGACATATTCAAGTCATGGAGAAAAATTGAATGATTATTAAAAAACGCTCTGATAACCCTATTTTTCCAGGATACTATCGAGATATTTTTTATATTCCGGAGGAGTATCTATGAACAGGATACCAATCTCTTTAAGGTTTGCTCCGGCTTCGCCTTTGTGGTCATTCACCCACCGTATAGATCCTTTAATCGTTATCGGGTTTTCATCGATCTTAAACTTAACTTCAATCTCTTTATAGGTGGGGAAAGTGCTATCGGCAATAACAGATATCCCTGTAGTGGAAATACTGGTAAGAATTGCATTGAATTCCTTCCCTTCATCTTTGATTATCAGGTCTTTAACACCGTAAATTCTCTCTTCTTTTCTTGTTTCCATTTTACACCTTGTTTATATAATAGTATTTAAAGAAAAATTTTTAAATAAAATCAAAAAATTTCTTTAAGTTTTATAATTTTTTCCATAGGAAGAATACTGAGTTTATTTCCCTTTGGTGTTAAATCCTTCTAGATCACAAATTTCGTGCCATCACTATAGATAGGATATGACATTTCTTGACACACTACATATTGTGTTTTTTTTTAAAAATCTCATGAAATTTCTTGACATTTCTATAGTGAAAAAATAGAATACTTATGAGATAAGTTAAAGGGAGAATTAATGAGAGTTCTGTTCGTTTCATCAGAAGCCGTTCCATATTCAAAAAGCGGCGGGCTTGGCGATGTGGCCGGGGCACTCCCTGAAAAAATCTCAGAATCAGCAGATGTCACTCTGATAACACCCCTTTATAAAAATTCAACAAAAACTCCTTCCGGAATAAAAAAGTTATATGAGTTCAAGGTGAAAATCGCGGAAGATGAACTGAATTGTATTGTTTATGAAGCTGAAAAAAGGGGGAATTTCAGGGTGCTTCTCATTTCAAACGACCTTTTCTTCGCACGTGAATTTATCTATGGTAGTAATGAGCGGGAATACCACGACAATTTTTTCAGATACCTTTTCTTTCAGAACAGTATCATTCAATTTATCATTAAAGAAGATGATGGATATGACATTATCCACCTTAATGACTGGCAAACCTCACTGCTTCCTGCATTAATAAAAGAGAACAATTCACCTGTACTCAGCAAATCATCAACTATACTGACCATCCATAATCTTGGTTATCAGGGGATTTTCGAGCATTATCATTTCAAAGATACAAATCTTCCGGGTTATTATTTTACTCCTGAATCTTTAGAATTTTACGGGAAGCTTAACTCGCTCAAAGGTGGTATCGTCCACAGCGACAGGGTGGTAACGGTAAGCCCGAATTATGCAAATGAAATATTAACATCCGGATTCGGTGCCGGGCTTGAAGGTGTATTGAGCCATTATTCAAAGAAATTTTCAGGGATACTCAACGGAGCAGACTACAATATCTGGGATCCGGAGACTGATCCTTTCATCTTCCACAACTATTCTGCAGAAAATTTTGATAAGAAAAGGGAGAATAAAATATCGCTTTTCAGGGAGTATAAGCTCCCTTTCAAAAGGGAAACACCACTTGTGGTTTCAGTAACCAGGCTTGCCTCACAAAAAGGGATAGAACTCCTCATAAATTCTATAAATGATCTGCGGGAAAGAAACATTGATTTCATTGTTCTGGGGACAGGTGAAAAAGAGCTTGAGATAAACCTTGGTAAATTAGAGAAAAAAAATCCGAGACTTAAATTTTTCAAAAAGTTTGATGAGGAATTATCTCACAGGCTGTATGCTGCAGGTGATATCTTTGTAATGCCATCGTTGTATGAACCCTGCGGGTTGTCACAAATGTATGCTCTCCGATACGGAACCATCCCTGTTGTGAGTTCGACAGGGGGACTTGACGATACCATAAGTGATATTAACGGCAGAGCAGGGACGGGATTCAAGTTCAAAGAGAAGACGAGTTCAGCGCTCTCCACATCACTGCTGGAGGCAGCAGAACTTTACAAACTACCATCCGACTGGGAAAGGATTGCCAGAAGGGGCATGGGGAAGGATTTTTCCTGGAGTAAACCGGGAAAAGAATATTTGAAAATTTACAGACAATTAATAAAGGAGAAATGAATGAGTCAATTAGTTCCAGTAAATGACCTTAATTTTAGTGAATTTATCGATGAACCGGGCACATATATCGTCGATTTCTGGTCGCCGACCTGTATGCCCTGCAAACAGATCGAACCGGGCCTGGAAAAAATTGCTGCGGAATATAGTGAGTCCGTGAAAATTTTGAAAGTCAACGTTGATGAGAGTCCAATGATATCTTCTAAATACTTTGTGAGAGGATTGCCAACTCTCCTGTTTATCAAAAACGGGAGTGTAAGAACACAGATAACAGGTTCCGTACCTCCGGCACTTATTGAGGAGAAACTCAAAGAGGTAATCTGAACAATTATGATCCCTGGGATGTTCAGTGAACCATTTGGAGAGGGAATAGTAAAGTGTACACTATGTCCCCATTTCTGTGTTCTTAAAAAAGAACAAACCGGCAAATGCGGTGTAAGAAAAAACTCAGGCGGAAAGCTCTTTTCTCTTAATTCGGATAAATTAGCAGCAATCCATTCAGATCCTATCGAGAAAAAACCGCTTTATCATTTTCTTCCCGGATCTGAATCCCTTTCAATTGCAGCAATGGGATGTAACTTTAAATGCCGGTTCTGCCAGAACCATACACTCTCAATTGTCAAAAAAGAATCAGAATTGTCGGGAGAGAATATTGATCCGGAGGAAATCGTCCAGGCAGCTATCAGGGCAGGAGCTTCTTCGGTCTCATATACTTATACTGAACCAACTGTTTATTTTGAGCTAATGTACGAAACAGCAATAGCAGCTAAAAACGCAGGGCTGAAGAATGTAATGGTCAGCAACGGATTCATATCTGAACAGGCTCTTGATAAAATCATTCCCCTTATGGATGGAGCCAATATTGATCTGAAATCTTTTTCTGAAAAATTTTATTCCGAACAATGTGGAGGAAGGCTGGCACCGGTAATTGAAACTATCAAAAAACTGAACTATTCAGATTGCTGGCTGGAGTTAACCACTCTTCTGATCCCGGAACTTAACACTTCAGAGAAAGAGATAGAAATGCTGGTATCATTTATAGCTGAAACCAATTATGAGATTCCCTGGCATGTGTCAAGATTCTTCCCTCATTATCAAGTCGGTGACAAAGAACCGACTGATACGGGATTAATCGAAAATGTACTTAACAATGCTGAGGAGAACGGGATAAAATATGTGTATGGTGGAAATTTTGATTCAGGAAAGTGGGGAGACACAAGGTGTCATGAATGCGGAGAAACACTTATAAACCGGAGAGGATATCATATTAAAGAAATTGGCCTCGCCCATGGAAAATGTGAAAATTGTTCTGAAGAAATACCGGGAGTATGGAATTAAATGCATATTAAAATAACAAAGATGATTATTTTAGTTTTACTATTTCTATTAACAGGTTGTGCAGTCGATGAAACAGAAGAACAGTCAGTTCTTAAATCCTACAGAACTCTGACACCTGTAACTGTAACTGTTGATCTGATAAACCAGATCATAAATGATCTGAACTATGCTGATTTTAATGATAATAATATCCAGCAGCTTCTTGTCCACCCGGTCAAAGTTTATGAGATCACATATAGAACTAAATATAAAGGAGAAGAGATCATTGCCTCCGGAGCTGTAACTATCCCTGAAACAAATGAAGCGATGCCCGTCCTCAGTTATCACCACGGAACCATTTTCAGGGACAGTCGTGCCCCTTCTAATTATAAAGGCACCCTCGTTATGGAAGCAGAGACAGCATTAAATATCGCATTCGGATCTACAGGCTTTATATGTACTGCTCCTGACCTTATAGGTTATGGCGATTCCACAGATAAACTCCATCCCTATCACCTCTATTATCCCACTGCAGCAGCTTCTATTGATATGCTTCGAGCAGTTAAAGAATTAGCTGCAAAGCTTGGTAAAGAACTGGACGGCCGATATTTCATCACGGGATACTCAGAGGGAGGATATTCTGCAATGGCAGTTCAGCGGGAGATCCGGCAAAACCATTCCGGCGAATTTTCTATGGTTGCATCTTCGCTTGGGGCAGGAGCTTATCATCTCTCAGAGACAATAAAAAGAATGGTTGACAATAATAATATTATATCGCCCGCATATATTGCATTTCTTATCACAGCATATAATGAATATTACGGATGGGGAAGAGACATGTCTGCAATATTCCGGGAACCTTATAACGGCCATATTTCCGGTGGTATACTTAATGGTGACCTTACCCAGGGGCAGATCAATGATATGCTTACTTCAAAAACTTTGAGTTTGTTCACCGAGCAATTCCTGACAAACTTCAGAGGCCAGAATGAGGACCAGCTTAAAGCTGCTTTTTCAGAGAATGACCTTTACAAAAACTGGGCCCCTCAGATACCTACAAGGCTCTATCACGGCACATGGGATGAAGTCGTTCCATCTTTCAATTCCGAATCAGCATATTCCTCATTTCAGCAGGCAGGATCAGGCAGTGTTGAATATTATCCCCTAAAAAGGAAAGATCATGAAACGGCAATAGTACCCTGGATCAAAGCTACAATTCTATGGTTCAACTCATTTTAGAACTATCAGGGACCCAGTATAACTTTATCAGGTGAATCGGGATTAAGAAATTTTCCTGAAAGATATTCCCTCACTTCCGTCTCTCCCAAAGGGAGAGAGACACAGATTCCAGATCCTCTATTGCTTTCTCCCCTCTCTCTATGGGAGAGGGGTTGGGGGTGAGGGGGATCAGAAGTTCACTCCACTCAGAATTCAAACATCAATCTGAAAGTAACATCGGTGACAGTATCCATTGGCGGAATCTCTTCATACATTGATATGCTGATAGAATCGGTTATCCTGTAACCAAAATAGACCTGATAGGCAGGGTTTGAAAGATCTCCATTCCGGAATGGAGTTGACCGGAAAAGAAAACCACCGAATATTTTTTTATATGCACCGTGAAGATTAAAAAAGAACATTCTGCTCCTGACCTCTCCGGGATCATACCAATCAGGAATCTTGAAGAATGATCCGTATATGGACATGTTAATTGCAAGTTTATTCTTTCTGTACAAGAAGATGAACCCGGTAGACAGAAAAGGTTTCCCGGTGCTGATCCCGGCCTTCTCCTGAAGAGGGATTCCCAATGAAGCACGGAAATTTATATCTACATCTTTCCCGTCATAAAGATTTGTCAGAATACCGGCAATGAATGGGCCGGTGAAAACCATTGATTTGTTGTATGTAAAAATATCTTTGTTCTGATAATTCACTGTGTTCCTGGGATATTCATCCCGTCCATCTTCACCATTCCCAATCAGTTTATGAAAATCAACGATAAGTTTATCCATGACACCGCCATAGATCACCCCTGTCCTTAGATAGAATTCCACATTCAGATTCCTCAAAATAGATTTCCGGTAAACAATAGTAGCAGATGCCAATTCGAAATCATTAACAACATCTTTATCATAGTTGAACATATAAACATTGGAATATCCCACATCAATAACAAAGTCACTGTCGCCATTGACAAGCATATTATTTTTAACATAAGGAAAGTATGAAAAAGACTGAACCAATGGAAATTCCACATCTGAGGAGAAAGATAACAGAGGAAATATAATTGTAATTATTAACAATAACGGGAGGATCGATTTTTTTGCCATAAGAATTTTTATCACACACTTCTACAATAATCAAACTGCAACACTTTGCTTAATGTGACCTGATTTGTTAAAATTAGGGGATGAAAACATTATCCTCGACTAAATACTGGAAGCAGGGGCAGGAATTCCTCGGCGTAAAATACCCTGTTATATCAGGCGCAATGACATGGATCAGTGACTATAAACTTGTCAAAGCTGTCAGTGATGCAGGCGGTTTCGGAGTTGTCGCAGCCGGGAATATGCCGACAGACCTTTTCCAGGATGAGTTAAAAAAATTGAAGGATAAAAAAGCCAACTTTGCAGCCAACCTGATAACCATCGCTCCCAACTATATGGATCACCTTAAAACCTGTTCAGATCTGGGTGTAGACCATATTGTTTTTGCCGGAAGTTTCCCCCGGAAAAGTGAAATAAAGATGGCAAAAGATTCAGGATCAAAGGTCACATGTTTTGCCTCTACCGAATCAATTGCCCAGAGGATGATAGATTACGGCACCGATGCCCTGATACTCGAAGGTTCAGAGGCCGGAGGTCATATCGGGCATGTCTCAACCATAGTACTTATACAGCAGGTCCTTTTCAAATTCCCGGATATTCCCATTTTTGTTGCAGGAGGAATTGCTACAGGAAAAATGATGAGCCACCTTTTTATGATGGGAGCCTCAGGTGTTCAAATGGGAACTATTTTTGCAATGTCCGAAGAGAGCCCGGCTCACCCGATCTTTAAAGAAAAATATATGAAGGCAAGATCCCGTGAAGCAATGTCGACCCCACAATATGATTCAGCCCTGCCTGTTGTTGCTGTTAGAGCTTTGAAAAATCAGGGAATGGATAACTTCGGCAAACTCCAGCTTGAACTCCTCGAAAAACTAAAACAGAATAAAATATCCCGAATTGACGCTCAGTATGAAGTTGAGGGATATTGGATGGGTGCATTACGCAAAGCGGTTCTTGATGGTGATATCGTTGCAGGATCACTTATGGCCGGCCAGAGCGTCGGGCTGGTGGATGAAGTAAAAAGTGTTAAAGATATAATCTCCGATCTTGTTGACGATGCAGAGCTTGAATTTTCAATGACCGGAAAGCTATTCGAATAACAATCAGATCCTGACCATTTTATCACCGGTCTTCTTACTTTTTAGCAGAAGATAAGGTGATCCCGTATTAAATCCGGAATAGAAGAATTTGATCTCTTTTGAGATCATTTCAATGTTGAGAAGAAAATCCTGAAAAGTTGTACTTATAAAAAAATGGACAGCCTCTCCCCTCTCACCGTTCTGATATCTGTATCCGTATGCAGAGAATAAATAGTTCCCATTCTCGGTTGAGATCAGTTTTATCAGTGAAATGAGTATTGCTTCGGATATATCCCTGAGGATTCCGTTCACACTGACAACAGAAGGTTTTATATACAAATTTGTAAAACCAGGTGAAACCTGATCACCACCCCGTCGGAAACCGTTTCCGGTTGATTTCATCCCATATTCAAGCGAAGTCCTGAGATCGGTCAGAGATGACTCAAAAACCCCTTTTTTAATTATATTGCTTACCCCTTTTTGAACACCCTCATCATCAAAAGGGACAGACCCTGCCCCGAAATCCATAAGCGGATCATCTGAAATATTCAATACTGACGGGTAATTAAATTTTCCTGCTATTTCTCTACTCGCAGGCAGGAAAAACTTAGAGAAAACCTTCAACATTACAGATGAAGATTCAGGTGAAAAAACAAGATCATTAAAACGGCTTAGCACCGGTGGAATATCGGTGAGAGAATCAAGAAGAGTATATCCCCTTGATACAAGTTTGAACGGTTCGAGATCTTTAAAAAATATTCTGTTATCACTAAGATCGATCGACCCTTTATTCAGCGATAAATTCAGAGAAACAGTGAAAATTGTTTTTCGATACTTTGCATTGAATCCCCTGGAATTAATGAGATGGAATTTCCTGTTCATTTTTGTGAATACTGCATTTCGGATCTTCAATCCCGGAAAATTCAATATTGTCTCATCTAATTTCTCCGATAACTCTGTAAAATCCTCAGTCCCAATATCATCAAAAGAGGGATCATATATCTCAATTTTTACTTTATCCGCTTTTCGCGGTATCAGTTTTCTGAAGTTTTTTCCCCCTGATGAAGGGAATGATCCTGAGATCAATCTGAATGCATTATTAACTGATCTTTTATCCGAGCCCGATAACATGAAAGTTACCGGGTCACCATAATCATACATTGCCCGGCAATGAACTTTTTGTAATTTCGAAAGATGCCCTGTTATATTTCCCCCGTTCCGGAGATATTCACTAATGAAACTCCTCTCTCTGGAAACCTCTACCGAGGAGAATCCCCTGTTGATCCCTTCCGCAACAATATCAGATATCATTTAGCCCTCTCGAAAAATTCAAATTATTTATCTTGACGGATGGCTGACCAACTCTCACATTCAGGGTCTGCCCGTCTTTAAAGCAATAACTTATTCCTCTGTCGAGACTGAAATCATCTGCAATCATTTCCACAGAATTAAACACTTTATCAATTTTTCCACTTACAATAATACTGCCTAACGGCTCACTCAGCCTTCCGTTCTTTATCATATAAGCAGAGGGAATATTAAAATAAAATTGGTTTTTATGGAACAAAACTTTTCCGTCCCCGAACTCTCTTGCAAAGATCCCTTTGCCCGTTGATCCCATTAATTCATTTTGTGAATATTTTCCATTCTCCAGATAAATTGCAAACATTCTCGGCAGTGGCCTCTTTGTGAAATCCTCCATTCTTGAACTTCCATGATCGGATATACCCAGACCCAGGGAGTATGAATAATTTGAGATCAGGTGTCTCAATACACCCCTCTCGATCAGGGTCGACTTAGATCGAAGTACACCTTCATCATCATGGCTCACTTTCTCAAAGAAGGGGTCTCCCTTCCTGAATGTGGAAAGTGTTATATTTTCAGATACAACCTTTCTGCCTATATCAGATGCACTGAAAGGGGACAAACCTCTCTTAATGTGATCAGCTTCTAATGAGTGTCCAAGTATTTCATGAAAAACTATTCCACCTTCTCCGGGACTTAAGATCAATGGAAGATTTTCAGGAATCTTTCTCTTTCGTGCTTCAGAATTGCATCTTATGATCTCATCCAGCCTTGAGACAAGGCCGGATATATTAAAACCGGAGCCATCGGTATTTCCCTCTCCGATCTCAATAAAATTACTCCAATTACCCTTTTTAAATCTGATCAGTACTGAAAAATGGGTGAAATCAGGAGAACCGTCCGGTTTCCCACCTTTCTTTATAAATTTCCTCTTTTTTAATGTCTTAAATATTATTTCCCATTCCAGCCCCGGGATTCTATTAAGGAAAGAGGATATTTGATCACCCCACTTTGCAACAGCTCCGGTATCAAACTCCGATCTTTTATCTGCGGGAACAAAAAACTTCCTTCTTAAATTTTCAGAAAGAGTTTTGATCAGCTCGTTCCGGCTGTTGAATTCCCCGGATTCAATATAAAGTTCTTTTCCACTTTCTCGCTTAATAAATCCGTTCCTTTCCCTGAATGAATATTCATTGATATTACCCGGCTTTATCCTGAGGATGTTGGAAAGAGTGCTTTCAATTATCTCTGTTTGCTCTTTCCTCATTTATAAGTAATGAATTTTTACTTACTTATTGAATCAACTATATTCTTCTCCATCCCGTAGATAATTGTCATTATTCCATACTCGGGATCGAACAATATAGACATTTTCAATTCACTGAAATAGTCCTCAATATTTTTTCTCAAAACAGGCATAGCTTTCTTTTTTGTATTGTGATGATCCCATACATCCCAGATGATGATTCCAACGGCTATAAGAGTTCCTACAAATTTTCCACCGGCCCTCATTGCAACTTTACCACCTGTTTTTGTTGCCAGCCCGGCAGCAGCTTTAGTAGATAATTTTGCTGATATTTTGGAACCTATCTTTGTAAATACAGGCTTCAGGGACCTGAATAATACCAGAGCTCCGCCTGCACCTGCACCAACCAGGGTTTTAAGGGTAAGGGAAATTTCCCTGTCTCCGGAGACATTACTGGTAATAACAGCAATATCTCTCAGGAACCTGTCCCAGTCAACACTTTTTATCTTATATTTACCCGGAATACTTTCCAGCTTCGAGGATAAAAATGTAGAATAGTCATTCATGATCTCATTTATCATCCTCTCCAGTTCCATCTGGGCTATTTTAGGGCGGAGGACCCTGTTTGAAAATTCTTGCTGAACATCTTCTGTTATCTTTTCAACTGCGGAAGGGCTGTCACTATCCACCCAATGCCATATCTGGGCAAGCAATCCCTTTATTCCGATACTCTGTTGAGTCCAGTAACTGAAGTACCATTCAAGAAAGTCAGTATCTACCCGTATCATGAGTTCACCGGTCCAATTACTAAGCTTATTTTCTGCAAGTTTTTCCGATCTCTCACGACTTGCCTTCAGAATATCACGAACTTCATTGTTGACTCCGGCCCAGTTAATTTCAACTACAACAGGTTTTTCAATAGGAGGTGGAGGGGTAATATCTTTAGATGATTTAAACAAAAACATTTTCCCTAATCCAGCCACAAGAATCAAAACGACAAGTATCCACAAAACCCTGGAAACAGATCCCAAAAGATCACTCCATGCGAATAAACGGTTCGATTTCCGTTCGTAACGCTCGTCCCGTTCCTTCCTGTCTTTAGCCATTTCAGGTTCCTCCTAAAGTAATAAAGCTTATTCTTCTTTCTCTTTTTCCCCTTCCGTGATATCTGTTTTCAACCTGATTATGAGGAGAGGGCTTTTATAAGCATTAGTCCTTACTCTCAAAAAAGTTGAGAATTGTCCGATCTGCAGAGGGTTGAATGTAACAGTGAGCATACATTCCTTACCAGGTTTGATGACCTTTTTTGTAAACACTGTTGAAACTTCAGGGCTGTGGGTAACTTCAAGTATTCTGAGATCTATATTTCCGGTATTTTTAATCATAACTTCTTTTGAAGTATTCTCATTTATACCGATCTTCCCAAAATCTAATACATCATTATCAACTTCCACTACAGAAAAATCCTTTAACTTTATCAGTCCTGAGAGTACTAAACGGATATATGGATCAGATTTATCATTAGATGCTACAGTAACTGTCTTAACCACCTTCCCTCTATAACCTTTCGAAAAGAATTTTACCGGGATAGTTCCCTTTTCCCCGGGTTCATATTCCTTTTTCTCTAATCTTGTATAAGTACAGCCACAGGAAGTATTAATATTCTTTATGATAAGGATTTCATCACCTGTGTTCTCGAAATTGTATACAAGATCCATAACCTTACCACTTGTGATCTCACCGAACTCAACTTTTTTCTTCTCAAAAGTGATCTCAGGGCCTGCGTGAATCACAACTGCCATTATCATGATTACTAATAAAATAATTGTTCTTTTCATTTTTTCTCCATTTTCCTCTCAAGAGTCTTTATCCTCTCAATGTATTTTTCAATATTTCTAAGGATCACCTGACTCCTCTTCCAGGACATCAGGTCCTGCTGAGGAATTCCAGCAACTATGCTTTTTTCCTTAACATTTCCGGAAATTCCCGCCTTTGCTGCTATCATAACTCCATCACCTATTTTAATATGATCTGCAAGTCCGACCTGTCCTGCCATAATTACATTTTTTCCCACCTCGGTTGAGCCGGAAATCCCGCTCTGAGCCGAGATCGAAGTACTTTCTCCAACTTTCACATTATGTCCTATCTGAACAAGGTTGTCAATTTTAACCGAGTTGGAAATCCAGGTGGTATCAAGTGTAGACCTGTCAATACAAACATTGGCCCCTATCTCACAATTATCACCTATAACAACATTTCCTCTCTGAGGGATCTTCAAAGGTTTTCCGCTTTTATCCCTCGCAAATCCGAACCCGTCTGACCCTATAACTGCACCGGGCTGTATTACAACACTATTACCGATGACAACATCTTCACGGATCACAACGTTTGAATAAATCAGTGCATTTTCTCCTATCTTTACATTGTTATATATAATGACACCGGAATGTATCTCACAATTTTTCCCGATCTCAACATTTTCCCCGACATAGGAGTGGTCTCCGATTGATGAGTCTTTTTCGACACTGGCAGAGTCAGCGATAGTGACATATTTCCCTATCCCGGTGCTGAATCGTTCAACAGGGAGAAAATGAGAGATTAAGATGGAAAGTGCGATAAAGGGATCTTCTACATATATAAGATTTTTATAACGGATACCGCTGTTCTCTTTGACTACCAGTGCTCCTGCATTGATCTTTCCGGTAACCATCTCAGGTTTTACTGCTATTGCTATCTCAGCAGGACCTGCATTATCCAGGGAGTTAACTACGTCTATTTCGAACCCGGGATCACCTTCAAGTTTCCCGTTAAGAATTTCGCTTAGCTTTTTTAAGTTGTTCATCTCTTTCCCTGTCAAAAATTGAGGTTAATTTAGCCCCGAAGAGCATTACACCCATTGAAAATTCCATCCAGAAACCAAATAAAATGATGGCAATTATCGGCCCCCCCATTTTCCCTACTATAGATACTTTTACCAGGTAATAAGTATATACTCTCTTGGTAAATTCCCATAATAAAGCTGAGATCAGTGCTGAGATGAAAGCACCTTTGATGCATACCTTCTTCTCCGGTATCCATTTAAAGAGAAATAAGAATATCAGAAATGTAATCATGAACGGCGCGATGAATTTAACTCCGAATTTATTCAAAGCTTCAATCGAATCCGGATTAATATGTTTTGCAAGGAGAGTACTCTTAAAAAGCGATGTTACAGTAGTTATGAAGCCTGTTAAAATAAAAGAGGCCACTGCCAGCATCCCGACAATAAATAATAATGCTATTTCACTGACCCGCCTCACCCAGAAAGCCTTATTCCTGTTCTCCTCGGAGAGGTTGATATGGAACATCTCATTTACATACTGGACCACCTTTTTAAAGATAAGAACAGCCAGAAAAAACGAAAACAATATTCCTACTATACCGATATTTTTCAGATTTGAAGATATCTCATTTGCTTTTTCCAGAAAATCAGGAGAAATTGAATTGAAAAATTCCGGTGAAAACGGATAAACGCCTTTTATGGAAATATCAGTACTGCCTAAAACCTTTGTGAAAATGAAGGAAAAAAATGTTAAAAGGAACAATGTGGAAATGATCGAGTAGTAAGCAAGAACACTTGCTTTATCAAAAACATTCTCCCGGTAAAGTTCTTTAAGAGCAGTAAGAAGGCCCTTCGTGATACGAAGTTCTTTGAATGAAATCTTTTTCATAATAAAAAAAAATGGGAGGGCATAACCCTCCCATTAATGTTATTCATAATTATCCTCTAAAAAGTGTACTTGCCCCACTTTACAAAGAAGATAATCAGATCGATAAGAAGCACATAGATGACCAGTGATTCAATAAGAACCAGGCCGAGAATAAGTACTCCTCTGATAGAATCAGCAGCAGCTGGATTTCTTCCAATATTCTCAACTGATGTACTGAGAGCCTTTGACTGTGCAAAAGCACCACCGATAGAAGCAAGGGTTAAACCAATAACACCTATGATGATCGACCATAAAAAGAGAGGAGTTGCATCCGTTACATTATTTACAACACCTTCTTCTGCTGAAACTGTTACTGACAATGCCAGTAAGATAAAAATTGATAACATTAATTTTTTTGTCATTTTATATTTCTCCTTATGATTAATGTTCTGATTCCATGGCTCCCGCAAGGTAAATTGTCGTCAGCATGACAAAGATAAATGCTTGAAGGAGTGAAGTTATTACAGCGAGCCCCATTATAGGAAGGGGGGCAATAAACGGTACAAGAGAAGCAATGATAATAATTACCATATCCTCTCCGAAAATATTTCCATAAAGCCTTATAGAAAGTGACAATGGCCTCGAAAAATGGGAAATTATCTCTATTGGAACAAATAAAATCGCCAACCACCAGATCGGGCCTGTGAACGTTTTCAGATAGCCGAGCAGTCCGTGTTTTCTGATCCCCTGGTAATGGTAGTAAACAAATACAAAAAATGCACAACCTACTGTAACATTAAGATTTGCAGTCGGAGAACCCAACTCGGGAAGAAGGCCCATTAGATTTGAAACAGCTATGAATATTCCCATTGTAGCAATGACCGGAAGGAATTTCCTCCCCTCTTTTCCCATTGCATCATCGATCATACCCCGAAAAGCAGTATAAAGCATCTCCAGAAAATTCTGCATCTTCCCCGGAAAAATGGACAGGTTTTTTACAGTAAGCTTAAAGAAAATTATTATAATCAGCGTAGCAATGAGTGCAAGTATGATGTGGGAAGGAATTACATCTATCCCGGGATCAATGTGTTTTCCGAACAGACCCAGAATCTTCCTCAGGATCCCATTCACAAATTCAACAATAACTAACCTATGCTCCATCTTTAAAACTCCTGTATATCTGCCGGCCACCTTCTCCGATGATCGAAAATATGATCACAGAAAGCCCGAACAGATAAAATAATACCGCCGGTTCAGAATACCTTGATATAATAATAAAGATTACGGAGATCAGGATCATTTTTCCAAAACCAGCCAGGATGAACAATCCTTTTCCCTTCCTTTTTTGGATGACCCTGTCCACTACAAGGATCATCAGGTAAAATCCAAGTAAACTGACACTACTTCCGACGAAAAATATTATACAATAAAGGACGCTCTTTGTAAAAACAAATATTGTTAGAATAAATATTAATGCAAAGAATACCGCCCTTTTAAAAACTCTTTTTATCAACTTGTCACTACTTTCTTTTTTCATATTTATTTATTACTTTGAAAAAATTATAAAATCCGGCTGCCAGTCCATAAAGTGTAAAGATGATCGTCAATACCGGATTTGTCCCCAACAGATCATCCAGCACAACTCCGATAAAAAGTCCGATCGCAATTGATGCAGGAAACATTATCCCCAGGGTTGAATAGGCAGCTAATTTTTTTTTATGATCAGGATCGCTAACCTCAATTTCAGGAACCGGACCCCTCTTCTTGAAAATTCTCATCTAAGAACCCGGGAGTTTCAGAAGTGATGGCTGCAGACTAAAACTCGTCCTCATCACCCTCTTCTTTGATATTATATCCATCAAAATTTTCAGATGAGTTCTCATCTCCGTACTCATCTTCATCGGTGAAGTACTCAGGTGAACCGAATTCCTCTTCTCCAAAATCATCCTTTCTCTCTTCTATTGCGGAAAAGAACTCATCTTCATCGTCAAAATGCCTGATGTAACTCGAGTCCACTTCGCTATAATAAAGTTCAATATAATCGTCATCAATCTGGCAAAAAACCGCCATATGCTCATTTGTATCAATATCTCCGATAACTTCATTAGTTTTCGAAGCAGAATTTCTAATAGCATCGAGAATCTTCCACGAAATGATCTCGAGTTGTTCCATATAATAACTCCTTACTTACTTTTAAAAATTAATATAATATTTAAGATGATATTTCCTGTTTGTCAAGTATTTTTCAATAAAATATAAGAATAAAATATGATTCAAAAAAAATTCTCTCTAAAATGAACAAAAAAGGGTCGCTTATTTCAAATTATAATTCGATTATTTTTTGAGATATTTTTTAAAAAACTTTATATAGAATATGGAACAGAGGAGGAAAAATGAATAAACAGATCTTACTACCTATATTATTTTTCACTTTGATATTTCAGCTCCATGCCGGAACAAACATAGAAACCACTATTCATCCTGAATGGAAGCAGGAATGGTTAACTGAATCCAGTTTAATTATCAGTTGGGAACCGCTAATAAATGAGAACATAAATATATACCTGGTCCAAAGAATTGGAACACTTAAACTTTATATCGCAAATGAGCTGGATACAAAAACACTGCCGACACCCAACAAATTTTCATGGGAAATCCCCCCTGCAATCCCCGGTGACAAATATTACATTAAGATAGTTGATATGAATGAGAATCAGATTTCAAGCAGCAGACAATTCATTATTAAGCCAAGAAGTATACCGAAAAAGAGAGTCGGAAGGAGGGTTTTAACCCAAAAAAAAGATATCAGAAAAACCAGTCCGAGATTTATCAGGGTAACATCACCTGCCAGGGACGCTGTATTGTTCAACAACAGGTCTTATGTGATAAAATGGGAAACAAAGATCAACGAATCGCTGAAGCTTCATCTCTGCAGAGCAAGAGATAAGCGCCTGATAGCCCCAATACTCTCTAATACAAATAAATCGAACCTTCTTCGGCGAAACCAATATAACTGGAAAGTGCCGAATCATATTGATTCCGGTGAATATATTATCCGTATTGGTCCGCTATCATCAATAGAGTGGAATTATAGTAAAAAATTCAGAATTATGAAGTCGCCAGCAGGTACCAAGAAAAACTTCAGAAAATAGTATTACTTCAGATTATAGAAAGTGCTTATTCCTCTATAGAGTGCGGATTTCCCCAGTTCTTCTTCGATCCTGAGCAACTGGTTATATTTTGCGATCCTCTCACTTCTTGAGGTTGAGCCTGTTTTTATCTGCCCTGTGGACAAACCGACTGCCAGATCTGCTATGAATGTATCCTCGGTCTCACCTGACCTGTGGGAAACAACAGCCGTAAATCCGCTCTTCTGTGCCATTTTTATAGTTTCTATAGTTTCGCTTACAGTTCCGATCTGATTGAGCTTTATGAGAATAGAGTTAGTGATCCCCTCTTTTATCCCTCTCTTTAACCTTTCAGGATTTGTGACAAAAAGGTCGTCACCGACGATCTGAATCTTTTGCCCAAGTTTCTCTGTCATCAATTTCCAACCGTCCCAGTCATCTTCTGCAAGTCCGTCTTCAATAGATATGATCGGATATTTATCAACCAGGTCAGAGTAAAAACCTATCATATCAGAAGAACTCAGGACCTCACCTGTCGATTTTTTAAATACATATTTTCCGTTCTCAAAAAATTCAGATGCTGCAGGATCCAGAGCGATATGAACATCTTCCCCGGGTTTGTAGCCTGCTTTCTCCACTGCTTCTACTATCAATGTGAGAGCTTCCTCATTTGAACCCAGGTTAGGAGCAAATCCACCTTCATCACCTACTGATGTATTATAATTTTTACTTTTCAGAACACTTTTAAGTGTATGGAAGATCTCCGCACTTATACGAAGCCCTTCTTTGAAGGAAACTGCACCTGTGGGCATTACCATGAACTCCTGAAGATCCACACTATTATCAGCATGAGAACCGCCATTTAAAATATTAAGCATCGGAACCGGCAGTTCGTAAGACCCTGCTCCTCCAAGATACCTGTAAAGCGGGAGTTCTGAGAAAATTGCTCCTGCTTTAGCCGCAGCCATCGATACCGCAAGCATCGCATTCGCACCCAGCTTGGATTTGTTTTCTGTTCCGTCCAGTTCGAGCCGTATGTCATCGATTTTCTTTTGTTCCAGAACGTTAATACCCTCAAGAGCCGGATAGATGATATCATTCACATTCTTTACAGCCTGAAGGACTCCCTTCCCTTTGTACCTGTTCTTGTCACCATCACGTAGTTCTACAGCTTCATGAGTACCTGTTGATGCACCGGAAGGGACAGCAGCCCGGGCAATGATCCCGGACTCCAATTGAAGGTCCACTTCTATGGTCGGATTCCCCCGGGAATCGAGTATTTCTCTACCCTTTATTTCTAAAATATGCATATTAGATCTAATAAAGAATCTGTTATTTGGCAGCTTTTTTAGCTGTTTCTTTCTTTACTTCGGCCTTAACTTCAGTTTTAATGCTCTTTTTAAGATCATCCACCATCTCTTTCATCTGAACGAGACCTTTGTCAACAGCCACTTTCGCATTATCATAATTTTTCAATGCTGTCTTTTCGATCTTTTTGTAATTATCTTTTACTTCTTCTGTTGCCTTATCAGCCGCTTCCTTGATCTGCTTCCTTGTTTCTTCACCTGTCTGCGGAGCATAAAGTAGTGCAAATCCTGCCCCCAATGCAGCTCCTGTTAAAAATCCAAGCAATGTACTTACAAAACTTCCACCATTATCACTACTCATTCTTTCCTCCTTTCCTTTTTTTCACAAACTTCCATCCAAGTTTCAATGCAGGAATAAAAGCAAGAAATCCTGCCGACTGCTTTAACAGATTCTTGTTAAGAAATTTAAGTGAATTTGAAACAGAACCAACAGACTCTTTTGTAGTCTCAATTATTGAATTGATCTTTGCCAGGTCATCATCAACTTTCTCACTCACATCTTGCAGTTTTATGGTAAGTTTCCTTGCTTCGTAGGAAGTCTTCTCAAGATCTGCCAGAAGAGACTTCAATTGATTTAAAGCCGGAACCAGGCTTATTACAACCAACAAGAATCCTACTGAAAATATTAGAGCAACTATAAATATGATTACTATTGTCACTGAGTCCATTTTTTCCCTTATTAAAATAGTATATTAACACTCTCTGTATGTCAACAAATTCTAATTAATCAGCTTTTAAAATATGCTTTTATAAGCTCTTCAGCTCCATCAGTCGGAAGCATTTTCCCGTTAATAATTTTTTCTCTTATTTCCCCGAGCCTGGTCCGGACAACTTTACTTGAATAAAAATTATCCTTCAAAAAGTCTTCAACAAGAGAAATTGTCCAATTGAATGCCTGATCTTTCCTCCTCCTGTCGAATAAACCGCTTTTTTTTGTATTATTTTTAAAACTTTCCGCGATCTCAACTATCTTTTTTATACCTTTCCCTTCAATTGCCGAAGCAGTAATAACTTCCCTTTCCCAGCCCTCTGTTGATGGTTGAAGATAGTGTATTGCCCTTGAATATTCGCTCATTGTCATATTCGCTCTTTTCAAATTATTACCATCAGCTTTATTCACAACTATCAGATCTGCAAGTTCCATTACGCCCCTTTTGATCCCCTGCAATTCATCTCCACTGCCCGGATTCAGTATCAGAGCAAAAAAATCAACCATCGACCTGACCGTGATTTCACTCTGCCCGACACCAACCGTCTCAAGAAGAATCACATTATAACCGGCTGCTTCACACAAAAAAATTATTTCTCTACTCTTCCTTGTAACCCCTCCGAGAGTTCCGCCTGATGGAGAAGGCCGGATAAAACAATTATCCTCTCTGGCTAATCTTTTCATCCGGGTCTTATCACCCAGGATACTGCCTCCGGTAAGAGTACTGCTGGGATCGACTGCAAGAATTGCAACTCTATTCCCTCTTGATAATAATTCAAGCCCGATCTCTTCAATTATTGTACTCTTCCCTGCACCAGGCGGCCCGGTAATCCCTATCCTCAAAGATCTCCCCGGATCAGGGTCGATCTTTTTTAATATTTCTCTCCCCTTTGAATAATGAGAAGCTGAATTGCTTTCAACGAGTGTTATCGCCTTTGCCAGAAGGGTTTTATTATTTTCCTTTATTCCTGCGGTAAATTCTTCAATAGAAGGTTCTCCCTTTTTTCCCGGCCTTTTTTTAAACGGGCCTTTCCCTGAATCCACAACGCCCCTTTTAACTATTGTCGCAAATGTATCCTCATTTTCATCTGTAACCCACTCCGGGAAGTAGGAACTATCTGCCCTCTTGCTACGTTTATCCATTGTCCAGATTATATATCACTCCGAAAAAACAGAAAAGGGGAACAAAATATTTTAAAAACGGGGGACGCCCATTAGAATATAATAGTCAAGAGTACAGACTGATTTTTTATTTTT